>CAZUMD010000104.1:0-2611 GCA_964621735.1 uncultured Polynucleobacter sp. | reverse complement strand
GCTGCTGGTTTTTTTACGCTCGTCGCCATTCGGTGACCCCTCCTGGCTTATCTTCTAAGACAACGCCTTGCTTTAGTAACTCAGCGCGTATTGCGTCTGCCTTTTCAAACGCTTTCGCTTGCTTTGCTGCCGCCCGGGCAGCGATGTATTCTTCGATGGCAGGTGCATCCAATTCACCCGCATTACCACTTTGCAGAAAAGCAGATGGATCGCGCTCCAGAAAACCCAGAACACCGGCAAGATCTTGCATTACCATAGCAAGCCCACGGGCCGCATCAAGCTCGCCGCTAGCATGCTTTCGATTGAGTTCACTGGCGAGGTCAAATAAAACTGCAATCGCATCGGGCGTGTTGAAGTCATCGTCCATCGCTGCGTTAAAGCGCTGGACCCATGGCGCAGCCAGCGTAACGTCCTGCTTTGCTGGCGCAGTCATGCCGTTTGCTTGGGCTAAGGCGGTGTAAAGACGGGCTAGGCCCGAGCGAGACTCATCGAGCTGAACATCGCTGTAATTGATGGGGCTACGGTAATGCGCACGCAGCATAAAGAAGCGAATCACTTCAGGGTCATATTGCTTTAATACATCCCGGATCAAAAAGAAATTACCCAAGGACTTGGACATCTTTTCTTGATTCACGCGAATGTGACCATTGTGCATCCAGTAATTCACCCAAGGTGCATCGCTGTCACTGCGTCCTTGACCGTAGAGCGCCCCTTCGGTTTGGGCTATCTCATTCTCATGGTGCGGGAACTGCAAATCGGCACCGCCCCCATGAATGTCAAAGTGCTGACCTAACAGCGCGCATGACATTGCCGAGCACTCAATGTGCCAGCCTGGTCTGCCTTCACCCCATGGGGATCGCCAGCGCGTATCACTGGGCTCATCTTCTTTTGCACTTTTCCACAAGACAAAATCGAGTGGGTCCCGCTTACCGCTACCGACTGCAACGCGCTCACCCGCATTGAGATCATCGAGGGATTTTCCGGATAGGCGGCCGTAACCTGGAAAGAGGCGAACCGCGTAGTTCACATCGCCATCGTCCGCTTGGTAGGCAATCTCTTGATCCATCAAACGACCGATCATGCCCTGCATCTGCTCAATATAAGCAGTAGCCCGCGGCTCTTGATCAGGCCGCATCAGACCGAGCGCATCCGAATCGGCATGCATGGCATCGATAAAACGTTGCGTTAAGGCGGCAATCGGCTCGCCATTCTCAATCGCCCGCTGAATAATCTTGTCGTCGATATCCGTAATGTTGCGGACATAGATCACCTCGTAGCCGCTGGCGCGCAACCACCGAGCCACCATATCAAACACAATCATCACGCGGGCATGGCCAATGTGGCAGAAATCGTATACCGTCATGCCGCAGACGTACATCTTGACCTGACCTGAAACCAAGGGGGTAAAGACCTGTTTGGAGCGATTGAGGGTGTTATAAATTTGCAGCATAGGCACTAAAGAAGGGGCAAGTCGGATAAAACAAGCATGATTTGTTAGACTGAGCGCTGAGTATATCGAATACGCCCCCTCTTTACCCCTTTAAGCCCTGCCACCATGACCTCAAGCCCGCCAATGCAGACACCCCCGCAAGCGAACGCATCTGCCTTGGGCTTATGGTCAGGATTACTGCTCATCGCCTTAGCACTGCCTAGCCAGGTTAACGCTCAGGCTTTTGGTAATCCAGCAGCAGTCCAGGATCAGCCCAGTCCGATACTCGCCCCTTTTTTAGGCGGCTTTGGACCCAATGAGCCACCCAGGCTGTCCCCCAACGCAGGATTTGATCCCCTGCCGCCTGAACTCTCTGAAACCGTTGCCCTGCCCTTTTTATCGTTTCTAATCATTGAGCCCGATCCCGTGGTTCGCAATGGCATCCCTACTGAAATTGAAAAGTTGGTCAAAGCCCAAAAGTATCCTGAAGCAATCAATCGCATTAATGAACTGCTGCTTAAAAATCCCCGCAATGTGCAATTGCGTTTTGTACTTGCCCGCCTACAAATTGAGTTAAAGCAATATCCAGCAGCGCAAAAAACCTTGATTGAAATTACCCAACAGTTTCCGGAGTTAGCCGAGCCTTACAACAACTTAGCTGCACTGGCCGCCAATCAAGGCCAATGGATTGAAGCGCGAGATTATTTAGAGCTCGCGCTCAAACTCAAACCCAGTTATGCGATTGCGTCTGCCAATTTGGGCGAGGTATACACCCGCCTTGCTGCAAAAGCCTACATCGATGCAGCCAAACAGCGCACCAACCAGCGCGAATACCAACGCCGCGCCACCGCCCTGCTTGGTATTCTGAAAACGCCTCAGGCCAGTAATAATCCATCTGTACCCAATCCACCCAACACACCTAAACCCATTACCAACCCTCAAGAAAGTAAACCTAGCAATGGCACAAGTACTCCTCAAAACCAATAAAGGCGACATCACCCTCATACTGGATGCTGAAAAAGCCCCCAAGACCGTCGCTAACTTTTTAGCCTCCGTTAACAGCGGTCACTACGATGGCACTATCTTTCACCGCGTGATTGATAACTTCATGATTCAGGGCGGCGGTATGGCGCCTGGCATGAAACAAAAGCCCACCCAAGCCGAGATTGAAAATGAAGCCAA
>CAZUMD010000103.1:0-6119 GCA_964621735.1 uncultured Polynucleobacter sp. | reverse complement strand
CTTTACGTTGCCAATAATGTCTGCTCAGCGGTGGAATACTTCCGCAAGCTCGGCGGTAATGTCGGTGTAGCTGGTATGGTGATTAACAAAGACGATGGCACCGGCGAAGCGAAAGCCTTTGCAGAAAAAGTCGGTATCCCCGTTCTGTCTGCAATCCCTGCCAATGAAGACATTCGTCGCAAGAGTGCCAGTTACGAAATTATCGGCAAGCCCGATAGTCAGTGGGCATCGGTCTTTGAAGAATTGGCTCTTAATGTGGCAGAGGCGCCACCAGTCAGACCAAAGCCAATGACATCCGATGATTTGTTGGGCCTATTCTCAGCAGATCAAGTCGGCCGTAACGTCGTTCTAGAGCCAGCAACTATTTTTGACATGGTTGGTAAAGATGAGGTCATCAAGCCAACCCTCGAAGTGATCTACGACAAAGTCTAACGGTCAATACGCCATGAGCCAATCCAAAATAATTCCAATTCAGAGCGAGGCACTGACCCAAGATGGGATGGGCTGCCACTCTGGCGCAGAAAAATTATTAGCAGCAGCTCACGCATCGAACAAAAGTGAGATCCTAGGACAGTACGCAAAAGATTATCCAAAGGGCCCGCACGACCAACCTCAGAGTATGTGCCCTGCATTTGGATCATTGCGCGTGGGCTTGCGTATGCGCCGGACAGCCACCATCCTTTCGGGATCGGCATGCTGTGTCTATGGATTAACGTTTACTTCCCATTTTTATGGCGCACGACGCAGTGTGGGTTATGTTCCATTTAACTCAGAAAGTTTAGTAACAGGTAAGCTGTTTGAAGACATTCGCGATGCCGTTTACAAAGAGGCTAATCCCGAACTGTACGACGCGATTGTGATTATTAATCTCTGCGTACCAACGGCTAGCGGTGTGCCTTTACAACTGCTGCCAAAAGAAATCAATGGCGTGCGCATCATTGGTATCGATGTTCCTGGATTTGGCGTGCCAACCCATGCAGAAGCAAAAGACGTATTAGCCAGTGCCATGCTGCGTTATGCTCGGGGTGAGGCCGAGTCGGGCCCTGTATCGGCGCCGCGCAACGGCATATCGGACAAGCCAACCATCACTTTGTTGGGTGAAATGTTCCCGGTCGATCCGGTTGGAATTGGCATGATGCTCGAGCCCATGGGCTTAGCAGTAGGGCCAGTTGTACCAACCCGTGAATGGCGCGAACTGTATCAGGCGCTGGACTCCAAAGTAGTGGCAGCGATCCATCCGTTTTATACCGCGAGTATTCGGGAGTTTGAAGCCGCTGGCAGAACCATTGTCGGTTCAGCACCAATCGGTTACGAAGGCACTGCAGCCTGGCTGGATTCGATTGGTGAGGCCTGCGGCATTCCAAAATCGAAGGTGGGCGAATCAAAAGATAAATTTTTGCCCATGATCAAGGCGGCATTGGCAGCCAAACCAATCAAGGGCCGCATCACGATGAGCGGTTACGAGGGGTCAGAGCTCTTGGTAGCGCGCTTGTTAATTGAAAGCGGCGCTGACGTGAAATACGTCGGCACGGCCTGTCCTAAGACCATCTGGAGTAGTGCAGATCAAGATTGGCTGGAATCGCGCGGCGTGCATGTGCAATACCGTGCATCACTCGAGCAAGATGAGGCCGCGATGCATGAGTTCAAGCCCGATTTAGTGATCGGTACAACGCCGATTGTTCAAAAAGCAAAAGAAGCAGCAATACCATCGCTGTATTTCACTAATTTAATTTCAGCAAGACCATTGATGGGCGCTGCTGGAGCCGGTTCTCTAGCGCAGGTGATTAATTCGGCCCTTGGCAATCAAGCCCGTTTTGATGTCATGAAAGATTTCTTTGAAGGTGTTGGTACAGGCTACTCCGCTGGTGTATGGGATGCCCTACCGGTCGATCACCCCGATTTCCGCGCAGAGACGCGTCGCCGTAATGAAAAGGCGCAGAAGAAACGCAAAGCAGAGGAGATGGGCTAATGCTAGTTCTAGACCACGATCGCGCTGGCGGCTATTGGGGCGCTGTGTATGTGTTTACTGCCATCAAGGGTTTGCAAGTGGTAATTGACGGTCCGGTTGGTTGTGAAAACCTGCCAGTGACATCGGTATTGCATTACACCGACGCATTGCCACCCCATGAGTTGCCAATCGTTGTCACTGGCTTGGCCGAAGAACAATTGGGTCGCGAAGGTACAGAAGAGTCAATGAAGCGAGCACATAAAGTGCTTGATCCCGATTTGCCTGCGGTAGTAGTAACGGGCTCAATCGCAGAAATGATTGGCGGCGGCGTTACGCCAGAAGGAACCGGCATTAAACGTTTCTTGCCTAGAACCATTGATGAAGATCAGTGGCAGTGCGCTAACCGGGCGATGAACTGGTTATGGACGGAATACGGTTTAAAGAAAATTCCAGCACGACCAGAGCGCAAAGCGGGCGAAAAGCCAATGGTGAATATCATTGGACCCGCTTACGGAACGTTCAATTTATACAGCGACCTAGCCGAAATTAAACGCTTGGTGGAGGGCATTGGCGCCCAAATCAATATGGTTTTTCCGCTGAGCAGCCATTTAGCCGATGTCGAGAAGTTGGCTGATTCCGATGTGAATATTTGCATGTACCGTGAATTTGGCCGCTTGCTCTGCGAAACTTTAGAGCGCCCTTATTTACAAGCGCCGATCGGCATGCATTCGACTACCGCATTTTTGCGTAAGTTGGGTGAATTAACTGGGCTCGATCCAGAGCCATTCATAGCGCTGGAAAAGAATACGACTTTAAAGCCAGTATGGGACTTGTGGCGCTCGGTGACCCAGGACTTTTTTGGTACCGCGAGCTTTGGAATTGTTGCCAATGAAACCTATACCCGCGGCGTGAGCCATTTCTTGGAAACCGAAATGGGTCTGCCATGTAACTTTGCAGTGTCGCGGATGCCCGGTCAAAAAACCGACAACAGCGCAATTCGCGATTTAGTGCAAAAGAAAACACCCCTTGTTTTATTTGGTAGTTACAACGAACGGATGTATGCCAGTGAAGTCAATGCACGCTGCTCCTACATTCCAGCATCCTTCCCAGGAGCGATTATTCGTCGGCATACCGGAACCCCATATATGGGTTATTCCGGCGCAGCTTACTTAATTCAAGAAGTATGCAATGCGCTGTTTGATGCACTCTTTCACATTCTGCCTTTGGGCACTGAAATGGATAAGGTGGATCCAACCCCAGCCCGCTTACAAACCGCAATCCATGCCATGCCTTGGGATGTGGAGGCGCAGTTATTGCTGAATCGCTTAATTAGCGGTCAGCCCGTTTTAACCCAGATCTCCGTGGCAAAGCGCCTGCGTGATATGTCCGAGCGTGAAGCTCGTAGCGGAAATCTAGAGCGAGTCACCATAGATTGTGTGAATAAATCCAAAGCGTCACTCGGCGTAATGGAGACAGCATGATGAAGTCGCAACCCATTTGCCTGATGTTCGGGCAGTCCCAATATGGCACCACCATGCCGTATCCCCAAATCTACAGGGGTGATGTAGAAAAGACCGCAAGGTCAGTCTTAAGGAGTATTCATCATGAGTGAAAACAGATCTATATCTGGGCTTACCGATGCAGAGGCTCAAGAATTCCATGCATTTTATGTGCAAGGTCTTCTCGGATTTGCTGCAATCGCAGTCGTTGCGCACATCCTCGTATGGGCGTGGCGTCCATGGTTTTTTTAAGTAGCAGTAATTAAGTTTTAGAAAATAAAGTGAAGAGGTGAATCATGAAGATAAATACAGAAGTTTTTAATAAAAATTTGGTGAATGATAGATTGTCGTTCAAGCTTATTTTTTTGATTAGTTATGTAGTGATCTTTGGAGTTGCCTTGTTAACGATTGCTTTGCCGGCATCTCAAAAAAGCTGGCTGTTTGGAAGCTCAGACAGCACATCATTTTTTAAGACTGTCGAAAGTGGCGTTTATAGCTTTATGTCTTACTTAAATTAGGAGAAACATTATGTGGAGAATTTGGAAACTATACGACCCACTACGCGCGATGGTTGCGCAGGGCGTTTTTCTCTTTGCTTTGGCCGCAATGATTCATTTGATTCTATTGAGCACAACTCAGTACAAATGGCTCGACGGCTTGAGTCAGGCGGAGTACAAAGCTGCGGTTGCAGCTTCCAAGAAGTAATTGTTGTACCGGCGTAAGTGGGTACCTAGCGATAGTTACCTGCTTACGGCAGATTAATTAAGAACGAGCGATGTCTCGTTTTGTAAGGAGTGCATAAATGGCTATGCTCAATTTTGAAAAGAAATACCGCGTACGCGGTGGTACCTTAATCGGCGGAGATCTCTTTGATTTCTGGGTTGGGCCATTCTATGTAGGATTTTTTGGTGTTACCACCATCTTTTTTACCTTCCTTGGAACCGCTCTCATACTGTGGGGCGCAGCGCAATCAGGGGTTTGGAACATCTGGCAAATAAACATTGCCCCTCCTGACCTCAAGTATGGCCTGGGGCCGGCGCCGATGATGGAGGGTGGTTTGTGGCAAATCATCACCATCTGTGCTCTCGGCGCTTTTATATCTTGGGCACTCCGTGAAGTTGAAATTTGCCGCAAGCTCGGTATGGGGCTCCATGTTCCTGCCGCCTTTAGTATGGCGATCTTTGCGTATTTCACCTTAGTGGTGATTCGCCCAGTCTTAATGGGCGCTTGGGGCCATGGCTTCCCCTATGGCATCTTGAGTCATCTGGATTGGGTTTCGAATACCGGATACCAGTACCTGCATTTTCACTACAACCCCGCACACATGATCGCGGTTACCTTCTTCTTTACAACAACCCTGGCCTTGTCTTTGCACGGCGCTTTGATTTTGTCATCGACCAATCCGCAGCCTGGCCACACTGTAAGAACGCCAGAGCATGAAGATACCTTCTTCAGAGACATCATTGGTTACTCCGTGGGCACCTTAGGTATCCACCGGGTTGGTTTATTTTTAGCCTTATCAGCAGGCTTTTGGAGTGCAGTATGTATTGTGATTAGCGGCCCATTCTGGACTAAAGGATGGCCTGAATGGTGGACATGGTGGCTTAACTTGCCCATCTGGAGCTAATAGCGGAGAACATGATGGAATATCAAAATTTATTTACCCAAACTCAAGTCACTGGACCTGCTAGCCATGGGGTACCAATCAATGCCTACGATATGCGCGAGCGTACTAAGCCATTTGGTTTTAGTTACCTCATGGGCCTTATCGGCAATGCACAGCTCGGACCCATCTACTTAGGTCGACTCGGCCTTGCATCCCTGATGTTTGGCATGGCTGCATTCGTCATGATTGGCTTTAATATGCTGGCGCAAGTAGATTGGAATCCAATTCAGTTTGTGCGCCAATTGTTTTGGCTATCACTGGATCCACCTGCACCGAAATATGGCCTGACCTTTCCGCCCATGAATGAGGGCGGCTGGTGGCTCATTGCCGGTCTATTTACAACCATTTCAATTATGTTGTGGTGGTATCGCACTTATCGCCGTGCGATTGCGCTCGGCATGGGAACGCATGTGCCTTGGGCATTTGCCGCCGCTATCTGGTTATTTTTGGTACTGGGTTTAATTCGCCCTGTGCTCATGGGCAGCTGGAGCGAAGCTGTACCTTTCGGTATCTTCTCGCACCTGGACTGGACTGCAGCCTTTTCTATTCGTTACGGCAATTTGTTCTACAACCCCTTCCATATGCTGTCGATTGTGTTCTTGTATGGCTCGGTATTGCTCTTTGCAATGCACGGCGCAACCATCTTGGCTGTGAGCCGTTTTGGTGGCGAGCGTGAGATTGAGCAAATCGTCGATCGTGGAACTGCATCGGAGCGTGCCGGTCTTTTCTGGCGCTGGACCATGGGATTTAATGCGACGATGGAATCGATTCACCGTTGGGCTTGGTGGTTTGCGGTACTGACCCCAATCACCGGCGGTATTGGCATCTTGTTAACGGGTACCGTAGTCGATAACTGGTATCTGTGGGGTGTAAAACACGGCATCGCTCCGGCATACCCGGCCTATTTTGAGGTCGTTGCTGATCCAGCACTGAGTGCGCCGATGGCACCCACCGCTATTCAGGGAGCAAAATAATGAAAGCCGGATTAAATAAAATACTGATTATT
>CAZUMD010000102.1:0-6219 GCA_964621735.1 uncultured Polynucleobacter sp. | reverse complement strand
TCATGCCTAAACTGATTGAGCGTGCCCGTACCTTGAAGATTAAAAACGGCATGGAGCTCGATGCGGAAATGGGTCCAATCGTGACTCGCGCTGCCCTCGATCGCATTACCGGCTACATCGATAAAGGCGTTGCGGCTGGCGCCAAGCTGCTCGTCGACGGACGCAATTTTTCCGTTGCCGGATCAGAGAAGGGATTTTGGTTGGGCGGCACGCTGTTTGATGGCGTTACTCCGGATATGCAAATTTACCTGGAAGAGATTTTTGGGCCCGTACTCTCCTGCGTGCGCGTCGCCAACTTTGCCGAAGCGCTGGATTTAGTCAATGCCCATGAATTTGGTAATGGAGTGGCTTGCTTTACTAGCGATGGCAATATTGCGCGTGAGTTTGCTCGCCGCGTCCAGGTGGGCATGGTGGGTATTAACGTACCGATTCCGGTGCCGATGGCTTGGCATGGCTTTGGTGGCTGGAAGCGCTCGCTCTTTGGCGATATGAATGCCTATGGCAAAGAAGGTGTGCGTTTTTATACCAAGCAAAAGAGTGTGATGCAGCGCTGGCCTGAGAGCATTGCCAAGGGTGCAGAGTTTGTGATGCCCACCTCTAAGTGAGCTTAGTGGTCTTGGGCTACCGTTTTAGGTTTGCCTTAAATAGAAATAGCAACCCTCGGGTTGCTATTTTCTTTAGTACGTTATGGTGAGTGCTTTAGTGAGGCACTAAGAGTGTAGTATTTACTGCAGAGTGTTTTTGAGAAGCGGCAGCGCAGGTAAAGCCAAGATCTCAATTCCTTCCTCGCGCAATGACTCCGCCTCATCTGCAGTAGTACTTCCCCGAATGCTGCGCTCGGGCGACTCTTTGTAATGAATCTTGCGAGCCTCCTCTGCAAATTCAGAACCTACATCCTCTGAACGGCTCATGAGTTCACGCATCCCATTTAAAAAAGCAGCCTGTACTTGCGCTTCCAACTGGCTATGGTCGGCGCGCGTCACTGCGGCCACCTCATTCTGGTTTGGCTGATTTTCTGCAGGGCCCGCATTGGCGAGTGCGCCAGAGACCCCGCTGCTTTGGACTTGGTTGTCTTTGGCATGGGACTTCCCAATGTGGGGCGCCGATGGCATCCGCGTAATCGCAGTGCTATTGCATAAAGGGCAAGCAAGCATGCCACTGGCCTGCTGGGTGAGGCAATCTTCCTCCGAAGAAAACCACCCCTCAAAGCGGTGATCAAAGGAACAGGATAGGTTATAGACTTTCATGCTGAGTAGATGGGGGCAAAACTGCTAAATTCAATATGGTTTATTTTAATGGTGTTTTTAGCCCAGCGATGGGTGGCGACTGAGGCTTGACCAAACCACGGCGATAGCGGTCTAACCAATACGCTGAAATTGTGGTCTTGACATCAGTAATGGCGCCCTCTTCTACCCACGCCAGTAATTCATCCAAAGAAGCAGCAAATACGTCTAAAAATTCCTCGTCATCGAGCTGGCGCTCGCCTTTGCTTAAGCCCTCAGCCAAATAAATATCAATGAATTCGGTCGAATAGGAAATCACCGGATGAATGCGCCGAATGTAACTCCATTTTGTGGCGGTATACCCCGTCTCTTCTTGAAGCTCACGCTGGGCGCAAATGAGGGGATCCTCACCCAGATCTAGCTTACCCGCCGGAATTTCCATGCACACGCGCGCAACGGGATAGCGGTACTGGCGCTCGAGCAAAATACGTCCATCATCTAGTATCGCAACGATCGCAACCGCACCCGGATGCGTGAGGTACTCCCGCACCGCTTCGCCCCCATCAGGCATGCGGACCGTATCCCGCTTCATATTTAAAAATATGCCGTGGTGTAGGTCCTGTGTATCGATGCGCTCCTCTTTTAAGTGTGCATCGCCTGTGGGTAAATCGTGCAGGGATTTTTCAGTCATGAAAGAGTATCCATAAAAAACCCAGCTAGTCAGCTGGGTTTATAGAATTAGCCGCCGAGCAAGGTGTTGCGCATCACATCTAAACACAAGGCCATTAAAGCCCCTGGAAAGATACCCAAGACCAGAATGGCGATGCTATTGATGCCCAATATGCCGCGCGAGATGCCAGAGCCGGTAATCTCATGTTCACGCAGTGGCGCGTCAAAATACATCACTTTTACAACCCGCAAATAATAAAAAGCGCCAACCAAGGAGGCCATCACAGCAATGATTGCCAATGCGGTGTACTCTGCATCAACCAAGGCCTCTAGCACGGATAACTTTGCAGCAAAACCAACCGTCGGCGGTATTCCGGCCAAGGAGAACATCATCACGAGACCCATAAATGCAAACCACGGGTGCTTTTTGTTTAGCCCCTTTAGGCTATCGAGAGTCTCACAGTCGTAGCCTTTTTTCGACAGGAGCATTAAAAATCCAAAGCTAGCCAAGGTAGTCAAGGTATACGTCACTGCATAAAACAGCGCCGCACTATACGCATGGTCATCGAATACCGACAACATACCAAGCAATACAAATCCCATTTGGGCAATCGCTGAATACGCCAACATACGCTTGATGTTGGTTTGCGCAATGGCCGTCACATTACCGATCACCATCGACAATACCGCGAGCATGATGAGCATCGGCTGCCAGTCGCTAAATAGCGGCAATAAGGTATTGACCAGCAAGCGGAAGAGTAAGGCAAATGCTGCCAGTTTAGGTGCAGCTGCAATCAATAAGGTAACCGCAGTGGGGGCGCCTTGATACACATCGGGCACCCACATATGAAAAGGTACGACGCCCAATTTAAAGGCCAGGCCCGCCATAATGAAGACGAGGCCAAAGGCCATGATTAAGTGATTAATCCGGGGATCTGCTACCGCCTTAAAAATCTCAATCAGATCCAGTGTGCCGGTAACACCATAGAGCATCGACATGCCGTAGAGCAAGAAGCCGGATGCCAAAGCGCCCAGAATAAAGTACTTCATTGCCGCCTCAGTACTCTGAGCATTATCCTGCCGCATCGCCACCAATCCATAGGTAGAGAGCGCCATTAGCTCTAAGCCAAGGTAGAGGGTAAGTAAGTTTGCACCCGAAATGAGGACGCACTGCCCTAGCAATGCAAACAAGGCCAAGACGATGAAGTCAGGCCTAAACATGCCGCGGTCCACTAAGTATTGGCGGGAGTAGATCAAGCTAATCAGTAGCGCAAAACACGACGCCGATTTCAATAGGTTTGCCAAGGGGTCTGCTTGGAATAAACCCATCATGGCGTAGATTGGTAAGTCAGGAATGCGCAAAGCGAATACCGTTCCGATCACCAGCAACAAGAGCAAAGCGCCGTTGTATACCAAGTTGGCGCCGCGTGGTGTATCAAATACCTCACGCACCATACCGTCCGCTGCCAAAGGGGTTTCTTTTACAAAAACACTTAAGACGAGCAATACGCAGGCTGACAGTAGTATTACCAGCTCGGGCAAAAGAACAATGAGGTCAAGGAGTTCCATATTCTTATCTCGGCTTTACAGTTTGCTAATCGCAACGTGTTCCAGCAAATGCATGACCGCTGGGTGAATGATGTCGGTAAATGGTTTTGGATAAACACCCATCCACAACACGCAAATGGAGAGCACGGCCATCATCAGAAACTCACGGCCATTGATGTCGGTTAAGGCGTCGACTTCTTTATTGGCAATCGCCCCGAACAACACGCGCTTTACCATCCATAAGGAATAGGCGGCGCCAAGCATGAGTGCGGTAGCCGCCAGTAAACCAATCCAAAAGTCATAATCAACCGCCGCAAGAATCACCATGAATTCCCCAACGAAACCGGAGGTTGCTGGTAAACCGCAGTTGGCCATTGCCATAAAGACCATAAAAACAGAGAACTTGGGCATGCGGTGAATAACCCCACCGAAATCCGAAATTTGACGCGTGTGCATACGATCGTAGAGAACCCCAATCGCCAAAAACATCGCCCCAGAAATAAAGCCATGGGAAATCATCTGAATAATGCCGCCCTCAATGCCAAGTGGGCTGAAGAGGAAAAAGCCTAAGGTCACAAAACCCATGTGCGCTACAGACGAGTACGCCACCAGTTTTTTCATGTCCTTCTGAACCAGGGCGACCAGACCAACATAGATCACGGCGACCAGCGATAGGAAAATCACAAAGGGGCCGAGGTACATGCTGGCGTCGGGCGCAATCGGCAAGGAGAAACGCAAGAAGCCATACGCACCGAGTTTCAACATAATGGCCGCCAACACAACGGATCCGCCAGTAGGCGCCTCAACGTGGACATCGGGCAACCAGGTATGCAAAGGCCACATTGGTACCTTAACTGCAAAGGCCATAAAGAAGGCAAAGAAAATCAGGATTTGTTCAACAATATCTAGAGGGGCGTGATGCCACGTCTGAATATCGAAGGTATTGGTTGCGTTATACAGATAGAGCATCGCGATCAAAGTTAGAAGCGAGCCAAGCAAGGTATAGAGGAAGAACTTGAAGGCGGCATAAATACGGTTCTTACCACCCCACACACCGATGATGATGTACATCGGTATTAAAGTCGCCTCAAAGAAGACATAAAACAGCATGCCGTCTAGAGCGGAGAACACGCCAATCATCAAGCCCGACAAAATCATGAAGGAGGCTAAGTACTGCGATACTTTTTCAGTAATAACTTCCCATGCAGCAACAACCACAAAGATATTAATAAACGCCGTCAGAACGACAAACCAAACTGAAATACCATCCACACCAAGGTGGTAGTTAATGTCGTAGCGCTCAATCCAGCTGAACCGTTCGACAAACTGCATCCCTGCTGTTGTTTCATCAAAATGCAAAACCAAAGGCAGGGTTGCAATAAACCCCAGCACTGCTCCAAAGAGAGCCAAGTAACGCACCCCAGACGATGGGCGCTCCGATCCGTAGATCAAGATGATCAGACCAAAAACGATCGGGATCCAGATGGCGTAAGAAAGAATCATGAGGAAAGCTTCAACTTAATAGGCAATATAAATATAGGTGTACAAGACCCAGGTCAGCAAGGCAATGACGCCCAGGATCATGGCAAACGCATAGTGGTAGAGGTAGCCCGACTGCAGGCGCCGCACGAGCCCTGAAAAACGGCCAACCAAGTGGGCGCTACCATTCACAAAAAAGCCATCGATGATCTTTTCGTCGCCGCGGTGCCAAAAAATTCCACCAAACCACAACATGCCTTTTGCAAAGACGGTCTGATTCAACTCATCGAGGTAGTACTTGTGGTCGAGCAATTTTTTGATTGGAGCCAGTGCTTCCGATACCTTGGCGGGCAAGCTAGGCACCCACAAATAGCCAATCGCCGCGGTCAGCACACCTAAAACTACGAGTAACAATACCGGCGTACTGAATGCATGCATCGCCATTGCAACCGGTCCATGGAATGCCAGCGCCAAGTCTTTCATGACGGGATGCTTGGCGATATCAATGAAGATCGAATCTCCAAAGAAGCTGCCAAAGAGCAAAGGATCAATGGTGTAAAAACCAATGATGACCGATGGTATTGCCAACAGAATGAGTGGAATGGTCACGACCAAAGGAGACTCGTGGGGCTTTTCGCCCGGTGCTAAGCCATGATGCGCATGATCGTCATGGCCATGATCGTCGTGTGCATGGTGGCCATGGTCTGCATGCCCAAAACGCTCTTTGCCATGGAAGACATAGAAATACAAGCGGAAGGAATACAAGGCCGTGACAAAGACACTTGCCATCACCGCAAACAGAGCAAAACCAGAGCCAGGGATGGTGCTAGCTGCTACAGCCTCAATAATCGAATCTTTGGAATAAAAGCCCGAGAAGAACGGCGTACCAATCAAGGCCAAGCTACCCAAGAGCATCATCAGGCAGGTTACCGGCATGTACTTCCATAGCCCGCCCATTTTGCGCATGTCTTGTTCGTGGTGCATACCCAAAATCACACTACCCGCCCCCAGGAATAAGAGGGCCTTAAAGAAGGCATGGGTCATTAAATGGAAGATCGCAATCGGATATGCTGAAACGCCCAAAGCAATGGTCATAAAACCCAATTGCGACAAAGTGGAATAGGCAACCACTCGCTTGATGTCGGTTTGCACAATGCCCAAGAAACCCATGAATAAGGCAGTAATGGAGCCGATTACCAAGATAAAACTGAGGGCCACGTCTGAGAGTTCAAACAGGGGCGACATGCGGCTCACCATAAAAATACCGGCAGTCACCATGGTTGCCGCATGGATCAAGGCA
>CAZUMD010000101.1:0-6219 GCA_964621735.1 uncultured Polynucleobacter sp. | reverse complement strand
CGGCAAACTCTCGGGCGGTGAGCAGCAAATGTTGGCCATTGCGCGCATTTTACGCACGGGTGCAAATTTACTGTTATTAGACGAGATCACCGAGGGCTTGGCGCCCGTGATTGTGCAAAAGCTAGCCGAAGTGGTGCGGGCCTTAAAAGAGCGTGGCTTCACCATTGTCCTCGTAGAGCAGAATTTTCGATTTGCTTCCAAGCTCGCTGACAAGAACTACGTCATTGAGCATGGTCAAGTTGTAAAAATTGTCGAGAGAAATCAACTGGACGCGAGTCAGGAAGAGCTTAAGACATTATTGGGTGTTTAGTAAAAAAATAAGTTCAAAAGGAGAAGTTCAAATGAAAAAAACTGCAATTGCAACATTGGTCGCATCCTATTTTATGGCAGCAGTAATGCCTGTCCATGCCCAAACTGTCTCGGACAATGAGGTACGCATTGGCGTCTTAACTGACTTATCTGGTATTTATTCAGCGATTGAAGGTCCTGGTGCGGTATTGGCTGCACAAATGGCAGCGCGGGATTTCGGCGGACAGGTGCTGGGTAAGAAGATTGTGATTACGTCAGCTGATACTCAGTCAAAAGCCGATTTAGCAAGCTCGAAAGCCCGTGAGATGTTTGAGCGGGATAAGGTCGATATGATTGTGGGTAACGTTTCTACTGCATCCGCCTTAGCGGCAATGGAAGTGGCAGAGCAATTTAAAAAGGTATCGATCGTCACTGGCGCAGCTTCCCTGCAAATTACCAACGAAAAATGTACCCCATACAACGTACATTACGTATATGACACCTATGCTTTATCACGTGGTACCGGTAAGGCAGTGGTTGACTCAGGCAAAAAAACCTGGTTCTTTGTCACAGCTGACTACGCCTTTGGTCATACCTTAGAGCGTGATACCACCGAGGTTGTGGTGGCGAACGGCGGTAAGGTTCTGGGTAGCGTAAAGCACCCCATTAATACCCAAGACTTTTCGTCTTTTATGGCACAAGCACAAGCTTCCAAGGCAGAAGTCATTGGCTTGGCTAATGCCGGCGGCGATACGATTGGATCGGTTAAGCAGGCAGCAGAGCTAGGCATCATGAATTCGAAACAAACCGTCGTTCCACTCCTGATGTTTACAAGTGATATTCAAGCCTTAGGCCTAAAGCAAACTTCGGGCATGACGTTTACCGAGGGATGGTATTGGGATTACAGCGATGCCAATCGGAAATTTGCTGAGCGCTTTATGAAAGAGTTCAAAGGCAAGGCTCCAACATCTCCTCAGGCGGGTGTTTATTCAGCTACCCTGCAGTACCTAAAGGCGATTGATGCAGCTAAGACGGATAACTCCGATGCAGTGATGAAGCAAATGAAAGCAGTTGAAATTAACGATGGTCTCTTTAGGGGCAAAATTCGTGCAGATGGAAAGTTTGAGCATGACATGTATTTGCTAGAAGTCAAAAAGCCAAATGAATCCAAAAATCCAAACGATGTCGCTAAAGTGATTAAGGTCATTGCTGCAAAGGATGCAACTTTGCCATTGGCTCAATCCAAGTGCAAATTGGTTACTAACTAAGCAAAAGCGAACTAGTCATGTTTGAGTTACTCGGAATTACACCGCAAGCCCTGGTTTCGCAGCTCTTGATTGGACTGATCAATGGTTCCTTCTATGCGCTGCTCAGTTTGGGCTTAGCCGTAATTTTTGGTTTATTGAATGTGATTAACTTCACCCATGGTGCTCAATACATGTTGGGCGCCATGGTTGCCTGGATTGGACTGACTCAGGTAGGCCATTGGATTGGAATGCCTGAGTTCCAACTGAACTACTTCGTTGCCTTATTTTTAGCGCCTTTAATCGTAGGGCTTTTTAGCATCGTGATTGAAAAAACGATGCTAAAGCGTCTTTATCACCTTGATCACCTGTACGGATTATTGCTGACCTTTGGTCTTGCATTGGTGATTGAGGGGATGTTCCGCCACTGGTTTGGCGCCCTTGGTAATAGTTATCCCGTACCGGAGTTATTGCAAGGCGGCTTTCGGGTGGGGGAGCTTTTTTTGCCCTACTACCGTCTGTGGGTAGTATTTTTAGCTTTATTAGTGTGCTTTGCTACCTGGTTCTTCATTGAGCGGACTAGCCTGGGTAGCTTATTGCGTGCCGGCACTGAAAATCCCCGATTACTCCAAGCTTTGGGGGTAAACGTCCCGCTGATCGTGACGCTAACCTACGGTGCAGGTTGCGCCCTTGCCGCATTTGCTGGGGTAATGGCTGCGCCTATCTATCAGGTTACAGCGGTCATGGGCTCAAACTTAATTATTGTTGTCTTTGCAGTGGTTGTGATTGGCGGCATGGGATCTATTGCTGGCGCCATTGTGACGGGCTTGGGTTTGGGTGTAGTGGAGGGCTTAACCAAAGTGTTTTATCCCCAAGCCTCATCGGTTTCGATTTTTGTCATCATGATCATCGTCTTGTTAATTAAACCCGCTGGCTTATTTGGTAGATCAAATTAATGATGAAACGCAATTTGTCTCCCCTCGACAAGATATCCATCGTCATCATAGCGCTACTCGCGCTTGTACCATTTCAGGGGTTTGTGTACGACCTGTTCATGATGAAGGTATTTTGTTTTGCTATTTTTGCCGCCTCCCTGAATCTATTGTTGGGTTTTGCTGGCTTACTCTCTTTTGGACACGCGGCGTTCTTTGGAACGGGCGCTTACATCAGCGCTTACGTTATGAAAGAGTGGGGCCTAACCCCTGAACTGGGATTGCTCTGCGGTGTGCTCTGCGCAACCGCCTTAGGCTATGTCTTCGGGGCTTTAGCAATCCGACGTCAGGGAATTTACTTTGCCATGATCACTCTCGCACTGGCTCAGGTGATCTATTTTTTAGCAACGCAAGTTCCCTTCACGAATGGTGAGGATGGCATCCAGGGCGTTCCCCGCGGTCAGTTTTTAGGTTTCATTGATTTATCGACCTCGACCCATATGTATTACTTTGCGCTGGTTGTTTTTGCATTGGCTTTTCTGATGATTAAACGCATCGTCAGCTCCCCTTTTGGTCAGGTCATGAAGTCCATTCGGGAGAATGAGCCCAGAGCAATTTCATTGGGTTATGACGTCAATCGATACAAGCTCATTGCCTTCACCCTGTCAGCAGGCCTAGCCGGTCTTGGCGGCGCATTAAAAAGCTTGGTTTTACAACTGGCTTCGCTATCCGATGTGTTCTGGCACACCTCGGGGGAGGCCGTTCTGATGACGATTCTGGGTGGTATTGGAACCTTATGGGGGCCAGTTGCCGGCGCTGCCATCATCATCAATCTGCAAAATTATTTAGCCAACTTAGGCGGCTGGAGCACCATTGCGACCGGCGCCATATTCGTGGTTTGCGTTATGGCGTTTAGACGTGGCATCGTTGGTGAGATTGCATACCGCTTAAAAATAAAGCTGTAATGAGCTTGTAGTGCGTCCCTAAAAGGTGTTGCACTTCGTATTTGAATCTACTGCCTGTTATTCACTTTAAAAATAAATTAAAGATCTTATGACATATACGACAGCAGAAAAGCGTAAAAGAATATTCGCGATATTTGCAGCATCCTCCGGCAATCTTGTTGAGTGGTTTGATTTTTATATCTATGCTTTTTGTGCAGTTTACTTTGCCCACATATTTTTCCCTGCGGCCAATCCTACTGTGCAGCTACTTAATACAGCTGGTGTTTTTGCGGTAGGATTTTTGATGCGACCTATCGGGGGATGGATTTTTGGACGCATCGCCGATCGTCACGGCAGAAAAAAGTCTTTAGTAATTTCTGTAATGATGATGTGTTTCGGCTCCTTGATGATCGCATGTCTACCTGGTTATGACGTCATTGGTATCTGGGCCCCCATCTTGCTAGTTGTAGCGAGGCTGCTCCAAGGTCTTTCAGTAGGGGGTGAGTATGGAACTACTGCCACTTATATGAGTGAGATTGCAATGAAGGGACAAAGAGGGTTTTATTCGTCTTTTCAATATGTCACTTTAATTGGCGGGCAACTCTTGGCTGTTCTAGTCGTTTTAATATTGCAGCAACTTTTAGATGAAAGCCAGCTAAGGGAGTGGGGGTGGAGAATTCCATTTGTTATTGGCGCATTTGCGGCAGTAATCGCACTTCTACTGCGCAAAACTCTATCTGAGACGGCATCAAATGTACCCAAAGAAAACAGAGACGCAGGTAGCATCAGGGCATTATTTCGAGATCATAAAAAGGCGTTTTTTACTGTCTTGGGCTATACGGCAGGAGGCTCCTTAAGTTTTTACACATTCACTACCTACATGCAAAAGTATTTAGTGAATTCAGCGAACATGTCTATAAACACTGCCAGCGCAGTAATGACTGGATGTTTATTAGTTTTTATGTTTATGCAACCGGTATTTGGGGCGCTATCAGATCGTATAGGACGTAGAAATAATATGCTGCTCTTTGGTGGCTTGGGCGTACTTTTTACAATTCCAATTATGGTTATTCTCCAAGGGGTTTCTGAGAGCTGGGTAGCATTCTTGGTCATCACCTTTGCCTTAGGGATTGTTAGTTTCTATACATCAATCGCCGGAATAGTTAAGGCAGAGATGTTCCCTCCAGAGGTCAGGGCTTTAGGCGTAGGCTTATCCTATGCAATTGCTAATGCAATTTTTGGGGGTACTGCTGAATTTGTAGCTTTAAGCTTTAAAGCAGGGGGATATGAGTCGATGTTTTACTGGTATGTCACTGGAATGCTGGGCCTTGCTTTTCTGGTTAGCTTTCGCTTGCCAAGAAATCCACCTTACTTACTGAATGACCATTAAATAGGTCAGCATCGCGAAGGCCTCTACTGAAAGAAGGGCTTAATAGAAAGCAAAAAGGCTTCTGAGTCAATTGACTGAGAAGCCTTCTACTGTTTGGTTGCGGGGACAGGATTTGAACCTGTGACCTTCGGGTTATGAGCCCGACGAGCTGCCAGACTGCTCCACCCCGCGTCTGAGACTCTGATTCTAGCATTTTTAAGCCTTCTCTGTCGAGCCTTATTGCTGAATTGAGCTGTTTCACGCCGAATTTATCTTCCATTTCCCGGTCATTTGGACCGCCCTAAGGAGTAACATATTGCCGTGCAACACCAATTAAGGCAGTTTCATGTCCATTAGTAATCCCGAATACTCAAGCTCAACTCTTCTAAAGCCCGTTGACCTGCATAACAGCGGCGATGGTGGCGAACACAAGAAGGGTTTGGGCGTTCTCATGCTGGCAGCAATTGGTGTGGTTTTCGGTGATATTGGCACCAGCCCCTTATATGCCCTTAAAGAATGCTTTGATGCAGAGCATGGCATTGCGTTTAGTCCTGAGGCCCTCTATGGCGTCATTTCGATGATGATCTGGGCCTTGATTTTGGTGGTGACCTTTAAATACGTCTTGTTCGTGATGCGGGCCGATAACAAAGGTGAGGGCGGCGTATTGTCATTAATGGCTTTGGCACTGCGTTCCGTTAAAAGCGGCACTAAAGAGTATTTCGTTTTGATGATTCTAGGCATGCTGGGTGCTTGTATGTTGATTGGCGAGTCCGTCATCACGCCAGCGATTTCAGTACTGTCTGCAGTCGAAGGCATTGAGATTGCAACGCCAGCCTTGAAGCAATTCATCATTCCGATTGCGGTGGCCATTCTGTTTTGCCTCTTTGTAATTCAAAAATACGGCACGGCAACGGTGGGTAATTTATTCGGACCCGTTACCTTAATTTGGTTTTTGGTGATAGCCGCGCTGGGTATTTGGAACATCAGTAATGCCCCTGAAATTGCCTTGGCGTTTAATCCAATGTATGCCATTCGGTTCATTACCGACCACCCCTTAACGGCGTATATCGTAATGGGCGCAGTGGTACTGGTGGTGACTGGAGTCGAGGCCCTGTATTTAGATATGGGCCACTTCGGTCGCAACCCTGTGCGCTTTGCCTGGCTCTTGATTGTGCTACCTAGCCTGCTGCTCAATTATTTGGGGCAGGGCGCATTGGTGCTATCGAACCCCGAAGCCATTCGCAATCCCTTTTACATGATGGTGCCGGAATGGGCCCTTTGGCCGATGGTAGGGCTTGCGACCGCAGCAACCGTGATTGCATCCCAAGCGGTTATCTCCGGTACTTTTTCCTTGGTAAGCCAGGCCATCTCCTTGGGCTTTTTACCGCGCATGAACATTCTTCACACCTCTGATTCAGAACGTGGGCAGATTTACATCCCGA
>CAZUMD010000100.1:2493-6229 GCA_964621735.1 uncultured Polynucleobacter sp. | reverse complement strand
GATCCCATGGAGCCGCCCATGAACTGAAATTCAAAACAAGCAGTAACCACCGGGATCGATTCAATCTTACCGCCAAGAACCACCAAGGCATCGGTTTCGCCCGACACGTCTACCGCTTCTTTAATACGATCGGGGTATTTTTTGGAATCCTTGAACTTCAGCGGATCAACCGGAAAGACATTGGCGCCAATTTCATATCGGCCCTTTGGATCGAGTAAGCTATCTAAGCGTTGACGCGCTCCAATGCGCATGTGATGGCTGCATTTAGGACATACCGAAAGATTGGCTTCAATATCGGTACTATATAAAACGGCTTCGCATCCAGGGCACTTAACCCATAAGCCTTCGGGAACCGACTTGCGATTAGCAGGGTCAGTGTGCTGAATTTGCGGCGGAAGAAGTTTATCGATCCAGCTCATGTACTTTAGCTATCCAATGCAGTGCGAATCTCGCGTATAAAGTGTTCGAGCGATTGTACCGCCTCTCCTGGAGGGGCCTCTTCAAGCAAGCGAATGATGCGGCTACCAATTACGACGGCGTCCGCCGTACTGGAAACAGCCTTGGCGCTGGCAGCATCATGAATACCAAAACCAACCGCGATGGGTATCGGGGTCACCGCTCGAATCTGCGGAATGATGCTCGCCACATCTTGGGTATTCAGATTATTAGCACCGGTCACGCCGCGCAATGAAACATAGTAAATGTAGCCCGAAGCGATTTTCGCAGCCTCTTTAATGCGCGCCGGCGATGAGGTTGGTGCCAATAAAAAAATCGGATCTACTCCAGCCGCACGCATCTGCTGTGCAAAATCAACGCACTCCTCCGGTGGGTAATCCACAATCAATACGCCATCAACGCCGGATGCTTTTGCCTCGGCTGCAAAATGCGCAGTACCCATTTGCTCGACTGGATTGGCATAACCCATGAGTACAACAGGCGTATTGGCATCGGTCTCCCGAAATGCCTTCACCATCTCGAGGCAATGCCGCAAAGTAACGCCGTGCGCTAAGGCCCTCTCTGAGGAGCGCTGGATCACCGGGCCATCGGCCATCGGATCAGAAAATGGCACGCCCAGCTCAATCACATTAGCGCCACCTCGAACTAAAGCATGCATTAGTGCAACCGTTAAGTCGGGCTCAGGATCACCGGCAGTAATAAAAGGAACCAAGCCTTTTTTACCGGCCTGTTTTAAATCATTAAATACCGTTGCAATTTTCGACATAAATCCGCTCTACCCCTTAACCTTCAGAGCCAGTTGCTTGGGCGACGGTATGCATGTCCTTATCACCGCGACCAGACAAGTTCACCAAAATAGTTTTATCTTTCGGCAAGGTAGCGGCGAGCTTGCATGCGTATGCAATTGCATGCGCAGACTCTAAGGCAGGAATGATGCCTTCAATTTGGCAGCAATCATGAAATGCTTTGAGCGCCTCTTGATCGGTAATCGCCACATACTCAGCGCGGCCCGAGTCTTTTAACCAAGCATGCTCCGGGCCAACTCCGGGATAGTCCATGCCGGCGGATACCGAATGGGTCTCGGCAATTTGGCCATTCTCGTCTTGCAATAAATAGGTGCGGTTACCGTGCAATACGCCGGGTTTGCCGACACACAATGCAGCCGAGTGTGCCGCTGTATTGAGTCCATGGCCAGCCGCTTCAACGCCAACCAGTTTGACTTCCGGATAATCAATGTAGGGATAAAAAATACCCATGGCATTCGAGCCACCGCCAACACAAGCCATCACATAGTCTGGCTGACGACCGATCATATCCGGCATTTGGATTTTGCACTCTTCTCCAATCACGCTCTGAAAATCGCGAACCATCATCGGGTATGGGTGCGGGCCCGCAACCGTACCAATGATGTAAAAGGTGTCTTCCACATTGGTCACCCAGTCGCGCATCGCTTCATTAAGCGCATCTTTTAAAGTTTTAGTACCCGACTCTACGGGCACTACCTTGGCACCCAAGAGCTTCATGCGAAATACGTTTTGCGCCTGACGCGCCACATCCACTGAACCTTGATAAACCGTACAGTCCAGACCAAAGCGCGCGCAAATGGTGGCAGTCGCAACACCATGTTGTCCTGCGCCCGTTTCGGCAATGATGCGCGGCTTGCCCATGCGCTTGGCCAGCATGGCCTGCCCAATCACGTTATTAATTTTGTGCGCACCAGTGTGATTTAAGTCTTCGCGCTTTAAATAAATCTGCGCGCCACCCAGCATTTCACTCCAACGCTTGGCGTGATACACGGGGGACGGACGACCAACAAAATGTTTGAGCTCGTAATGAAACTCTTCAATGAATTCAGGGTCGTGCTGGTAGCGTGCGTAGGCTTCTTTTAGCTCTTCCAGAGCAAACATGAGTGTTTCCGAAACGAAAACACCGCCGTAAGGGCCAAAGTGCCCACGTGAATCCGGCTTATCGTACATAGTTACCTCTTTTGATTGGGTTACCGCATTAGTTTCTTGGAATCGGCCAGTCGAACTGCCTCAATAAACTGGGCCATTAAAACGGCATCTTTAATGCCTTTGGCGCTTTCAACGCCGCTCGAAATGTCCACGGCACAGGGTTGTAGGCGCGCAATCGCTTCGCCCACGTTGTGTGCGTTCAACCCACCACTCAAAACGACCCGAGGCGCGTTTGCGCTTACCCATGCTTCTGGAATCCATTGCCAATCAAAAGGAATGCCGCCTCCACCATAGCCCTCAACTAGGGCATCCAGCAGAAAACCGGCTGCTTGCCTATATTGTAGGGAAAAATCAGCAAAAGCGAAGCCCTCGCCCACTCGGCCCGCTTTGATCCAAGGATCGCCGGCTGCTAAGCGCTGGCATTCTTCTGGACTCTCGTCCCCATGAAATTGCCATAAAGTAATGGGGGCATAGGCCCGAATTGCCGCAAATTCAGCATCGGAGGCATTCACGACCAGGCCAACGGCATCTACCCCAGCAGGTAATCGGGAAATAAGGGCTGCCGCATGCTGTGGGCTAACGGCCCGCGGGCTAGGGGGATAAAACACAAAACCCAGCGCATCCACCCCAGAATTCACTGCAAAATCAACGTCTTCCGGGCGTGTAAGGCCGCAAATCTTAATGCGGGTCCGGTCTGGAGCGTAATGAAGTAATCCCATGGCTAAATCATAATCCGCTTGGGCTGTTCAGGAACAGGCTCCTGCAGCAAAGCGATGACCTCGGCCGGAAGCCATGAATGCTCCAGCCAAGGCGCTGGAATCTGGTGCTCCGGCGGATATCCAACCCGAGCCAAATAGAGGCCATCCGGTGAAAATGTCGGCGCTGCCGATTGGCGGCTTCTGGCCTCCAATACTTGGTTTAACCACTCTGCAGGCTGCTTTCCTTGACCGATAGCCAACAGGCTGCCCACCAGATTGCGAACCATGTGGTGCAAAAAGGCATTGGCCCGCACCACAATATAGACCCAGGGTTTTTGATCCAAAATCTGAATGTCGTACACCGTTTTAATCGGCGTCTTGCTCTGGCACTCAGATGACCTAAAAGAAGAAAAGTCATGCTCCCCCAAAAGGCACTGAGAAGCCATTTGCATGGCGGCGATATCAAGCCACTTATCAGCAGCCAGCATCAAATAGCCAGCACGTGAGGCCACGGTCGGCGCGCGGCAAGGTCCCACGTGCAAGGCATACACGTAACTGCGCTCAAATGCAGAAAATCGCGCATCAAAGGAATCATCGACGGCTTGAGCCCAATTCACCACAATATCG
>CAZUMD010000100.1:0-2393 GCA_964621735.1 uncultured Polynucleobacter sp. | reverse complement strand
ACAAATCGGGTGCCGTCGTACTGCAAGCCCAGCGCAATGCGCATCATCTGCTAAGACCGGCAAACACGAGTTCGCATTCCAATTAGGCGCTGCGCTGATTGATTTCAGATAGCATGACTTTGGCTTCCGCCACGAGGGATGCATCTACTGAATTAGCAGGATCAAGACTCAGCTGAATGATGTCATCCAAGCTACGCGTTGCCGCAGCAAAGTCTTCAATCGTCATATAGGCTTTGGCAAGATTCAGTTTGACGCGCAATGCATCATTTCGAACAGCAAAGTCACTTTTGACTGGCGTGAGATCGAGATCAATGCCAGCAAATAAGTTCTTGGCCCGTTCTGGCATACCGTGGCTGGGTGATGAATGACTCATATCGCCCTGCTGCGCTTCGGATGTGACCTTGCCAGCCCGCATAGGCGCACTTCGTTCCGATTGCCGCGCATGGCGCGCCATAAACCACAATAAGAGTCCAGTAAATGCAATCACGCCTAATGCCAGCAAGGCTGGAGCCCAGGAGTTTTCGGCAACAGCAGACTTGGCGCTAGAGCCCGATTTAGACTGCGCCTTGCCTGCATCGAGTAATTTTTGTAAATCGGCAATGTTTTTTTCTAACTCCACAATGCGGGTGCGCGTTTGTTCCAGCATTTTCTCTTGGGCTACGATCTCTTCGGTATAGCGCCGTTGATCCGAACTGGCATCTGCACCGGGCCCAATGGTTAAGCGATCTTTTGCGGCAGCGGGATCAATCGCAGCCTTGCTTGCCTCGCTGGATTTGGCAACCACTGCTTTACCCGAACCACCATGAGACTCGGCCCAAGCTTGATTGGCTTTTTCAACAAACTGGCTTGCCTGTGTTGGCGTAATCGATTGCATCAAGGACTGGCTTGGCTTAATTAACTCAGCCCCAGCAGGCAAACGATGAATGCTGCCACCCGCAAAAGCATCGGGATTCGCTTTATACAATGCCATGATGGTTTGATCTAAGGTGGCGCCATCAAGTAACGGCGCCATCTGCGCCGCAATCTCACTTAAGGTTTGACCGGGACGTACGGTGACTTGACTTGGGTCGCCCAAGAGTAAGGTGTAATTTTTGGTGAGCTGACCCGAGGGCCATTGCAAGGTAACCATCAGATCAATAAATGGATCTTGCTTGAGCTGCGCTGCGCTAACCGTCTTTGCTGTCTCGACCACAATTACGCTGCGATTGCCATCCCGGCGATCGATGCGCAGCTGAGGATCAAGCTCCACTATCGCAGCAGAAATACCCAGGCGCTCATAGGCATCCTTGCTCGCATTGATCACCTGCAAGTTGCTTAGCTGCTCTTGATCTGCTGCTGATGCACGTATGGGAATTTCAGCACGAATGGGCTGACCAGGCTGCGAGAGTACTCTGGGAGTACCTAATGAAAATGCGCCAGCCGTTGCACCCCACGCAATGCAAACACCACCAATGACCGCCGCTAGGCCATGTACCAACCGAGCAGGCGCACGCACATGCACCTTTAGCGTTCCAACAAGATACGCAACATACGGCGCAAGGGTTCGGCAGCGCCCCACAGCAGCTGATCGCCCACTGTAAAGGCGCCCAAGTACTCCGGTCCCATGGCTAACTTATGCAGTCGTCCGATGGGTACCGTTAAGGTGCCGCTGATTTTGGCTGGCGATAGTTCGCGCTCGGTTGCTTCGCGTTCGTTGGGCACCACTTTTACCCACGCATTATCGTTGGCTAGCATGGCTTCAATCTCGGCCAAAGGAATGTCTTTCTTAAGCTTGATGGTCAAGCCTTGAGAGTGGCAACGCATGGCGCCAACACGCACACAAATGCCATCAATCGGAATGCTTCCCGGCGTTCTAAAAGGCGGACGACCTAGAATCTTGTTGCATTCTGCGCCGCCCTTCCACTCTTCTTTGGTCTGGCCATTTTCGACCGGGACATCAATCCAAGGAATCAGGCTGCCAGCTAAGGCTGTATTACGGAAGTTCTTGGTTGGAAACTCAGCCGAGCGCATGGTTGCAGAGATCTTGCGATCAATATCCAAAATCCAGGAGGCCGGATCATTTAATTCGGTATTCACGCTATCCCGCAATGCGCCCATCTGCAACAGCAATTCACGCATGTTTTGCGCGCCAGCACCTGAAGCGGCCTGATAGGTCATGGCGCTAATCCATTCAACTACATCTGCTTTGAGTAATCCGCCCATGGCGATCATCATTAAGCTTACGGTGCAATTACCGCCAATCCAATTCTTACCACCCGCAGCCAAGGCACGATCAATCACGGGTCGATTGACTGGATCTAACACGAGGACTGCATCATCATTCATGCGCAGCGCGCTTGCAGCATCAATCCAATGGCCCTGCCAACCGGCCGCTCGCAGTGCTGGAAAAATAG
>CAZUMD010000099.1:498-6230 GCA_964621735.1 uncultured Polynucleobacter sp. | reverse complement strand
GGAATGGCGCCGGGCTTGGTTGATTCACCGCCAATATCAATTAGGTCAACGCCAGCAGCAATCATGGCCTCGGCTTGGCGCACGGCATCGTCTTTGGCATAAAAGCGACCGCCATCTGAAAAGGAATCCGGAGTAGCGTTGAGGATCCCCATCACCAGGGGTCGCTGCCGATTGGCTTGCCTTTGCCCTAGCTCAAAAAGAAAACGCCCGCAACGCCATGTTGCGGGCTGTTTAAACAATTGCATTGCGCTAGTCGAAGGCGCTATTTACGCAGCTGCGGGGGCACTACCCGCGCTTGGTCCAGTAGGACCGCCTGCTGAATTACCAAAGGCAGTTGCGGCGACTGGTTTGGGCGCCCGAGGTGGACGGCCGTCCATGATGTCATTAATTTGCTCTGCATCGATGGTTTCCCAATCCATGAGCGCCTGAACCATAGCCTCAACCTTGTCTTTGTTATTTTCCAGAATCGATCTCGCCATTGCATATTGGCTATCAATCAAACTCCGAATTTCTGCATCGACCTTTTGTTGCGTCAATTCCGAAACCGACTTCGAGCTATTCGGGCCAAACATGCCCTGCTGCTCGGTATCCACATACACCATCGTGCCTAAGCTATCGCTCATGCCGTAGCGCGTCACCATATCGTGTGCCATCTTGGTTGCGCGCTCAAAGTCATTCGATGCACCCGTACTCATGGAGTTGAGGAACACCTCTTCTGCTGCACGGCCACCAAACAAAATGGCCAGCTCCTCCAGCATCCGATCTTTGTATAAATTGACGCGATCAAACTCTGGCAACTGCCAGGTGACGCCTAATGCCATACCGCGCGGCATGATCGTCACTTTATGCACGGGGTCGGCTTTTGGTAATACCTTCGCAACCACAGCATGACCAGCCTCATGGTAAGCCGTATTGCGACGCTCTTCTTCCCGCATCACAGCCGATTTACGCTCTGGGCCCATGTAGATTTTGTCTTTCGCGTCTTCAAAGTCTTGCATGTCAACTGAACGCTTATTGCGGCGCGCAGCAAAGAGTGCAGACTCGTTCACTAAGTTGGCTAAATCAGCGCCAGAAAAGCCTGGAGTGCCACGCGCTAATACGGCTGCATTGACGTCGGGGCTAATGGGTACCTTGCGCATATGCACTTGCAAAATCTGCTCGCGACCACGAATGTCTGGCAAGCCAACGTGCACTTGACGGTCAAAACGGCCTGGGCGCAGTAAAGCGCGATCCAAAACGTCAGAACGGTTCGTTGCGGCAACCACGATGACGCCGCTATTGCTTTCAAAACCATCCATCTCAACTAGCATTTGGTTTAAGGTTTGCTCGCGCTCATCATTGCCGCCACCCATACCGGCGCCGCGATGACGACCGACCGCATCAATCTCATCAATAAAAATGATGCAAGGGGCATTTTTCTTGGCGTTCTCAAACATGTCACGCACACGGGATGCACCAACACCAACAAACATTTCAACGAAGTCAGAACCGGAGATCGAGAAGAATGGCACTTTAGCCTCACCCGCAATCGCACGCGCCAGCAAGGTCTTACCAGTGCCGGGAGGGCCCACCAATAAAACACCATGGGGAATATGGCCACCCAGCTTTTGGAACTTCTGCGGATCTTTCAGGAAGTCAACGATCTCAAATACTTCTTCTTTGGCTTCATCGCAACCAGCCACGTCACCGAAGGTCACGGTATTGCTGTTTTCATCTACCAGGCGTGCCTTGGATTTACCAAAGGAGAATGCACCCCCTTTGCCGCCACCTTGCATCTGCCGCATCATAAAAAACCAAAAACCAATAATCAATAAAGTAGGTCCGAGGTAATACAAAGCCGACATCAATAAATTGGGTTCGTCTTCTGCTTTACCAGTAACTTGAACGCCGGCTTTCATCAGGTCGCCGACCATCCAGATGTCCCCTGGGGAAATCAGGGAGTATTTATTTCCATCGACCGGGGTTACTTGCAAGGTACGACCTTGCACGTCCACACGACGCACTTTGCCATCCCGTGCGTCATCCATAAATTGGGAGTACGTCACGCGCTCTGGTGTGTTTGGCTTATCGAACTGCTTAAACACAGTGAAAAGGACGAGGCCGACAATGAACCAGACGCCGATTTTTTGGAACATATTGTTGTTCAAATACCCACCTTTGCCGGATTAATCCGGGAGTTCTTCCATTACTAAACCAGTCGAAAAGACGGTTTCCTTATGTAAATGATTCTACTACCTCCGTAATTCAAGGGTTTAGCCTATTTTTATTGGCTAAAACCTATGAAATATAGGGGTTATTTACTATTTTAGGGCTGTTTTGGCGGTTTCAAGTGGCGACCCAGCAAAAAGGTCTCTGACGAGCGATCACGGGAAGCTTTGGGTTTTCGAGCTGAAACCGTCTTAAACACCTTTTTAAAGGTCTCCACAATTTGGCTATAACCACTGCCATGAAAGCATTTAATCAATAAAGCGCCATCCGGCTGCAGGTGGTCTTTCGCAAAATCCAAGGCGAGCTCAGCCAGGGTCGCCATGCGCGCGGCATCAGCAATGCCAACGCCCGATAAGTTCGGAGCCATGTCCGATAAAACTAAATCGACCTTGCCATTGCAGCTCGGGGGCAATAAGGATTCAAGTGCCCGCAAGCCCTCCTCTTCCCGAAAGTCACCCTCAATGAAACTGACATCGGCAATTGCTTCCATGGGCAGCATATCAATGGCAACAATCACGCCATCCGGCTTTCCCGATTCAATTTTGGGGTTGTGTTTGCCTAATTCAGTGAGGCGATTGCGCACGTACTGCGACCAACTGCCAGGCGCGCTCCCCAAATCGACCACCACCATGCCGGCCTTGATCAAATGGTCCTGCTCATCGATTTCGCTCAGCTTATAGGCCGCACGTGCGCGATAGCCCTCTTTTTGCGCCATCTTGACGTAGGGATCCATTAGGTGGTCCTGCAACCAGCTTTTATTGAATTTATTCTTTGCCACGTAATCCCAATCGGTTAATTTCAGCTCCGCCGTAATGCGCTGAACGCTCTACTTTACCTGCTTATTCTGGTCTGATAAACAGCAATGCTCTATGATCAAGGCATGACTGCACTTATCATCTCCCCCGCCCAGCGCAAAGCGCTTAAAGCCAAAGCCCATGACCTCAGCCCGGTTGTCATGATTGGTAACGATGGACTCACCCCCGGCGTGGTCAAAGAAGCAGAAATTGCAATCCATAGCCATAACTTGATTAAAGTGCGCGTCTTTGGTGATGATCGCGAAAACCGCATTGCCATTTACGAAGCCCTGTGCGACAAACTAGGTGCGGCGCCAGTGCAGCACATTGGTAAATTATTGGTGATCTGGCGCCCCGAGCCCCTCATCAAAGATCCCAACGCACCCACTGCACGTGGCGGGAATAAAACCAAAAAATCAATTCAGGCGCCACGCTCACCGAACCGCCCTGTTAACCGTGGCGCTACCAGCACATCGGAGCGCTCTGCGCGGCGTACTGCTGCTGCCAAACCCTTCGGCAAAACAGCGGGCAGTAAAGCAGAAGCGCCTGCGCGCAAAGTGGCCTCCAAAAGCGCATCGGCTCGCCCCACTCGTGCGAATGCCGCAGAATCAAAGATTGGTTGGTCATCACCGGGTTACAAGCGAGCAGCAGCGCCAACCGGTCCGGTCAAACGCCGCAAAGTGCGGCAAGCCAGTACCAAGAAAAAATCCCTGGGTTAATTTCTGTTGTATCGATTAATGGTTTGTAGGTTGACGACTTAAACGCCACACCATCCAGAGACCCAAGAGGCTCTGAATTAAAAACAGCCCACTGGAAATGCCATGCAAGCGCCCAAAGAGGCTTGCAGACGGCGATGCCATGACTGGTACACCCAAGAGCAGTGCTTCTTGGCGTAATGCATCCATGTACGGAATTAAACCGAAACACGTCAGTAGCGAACACAGCAATAAGACCAAGATAATCCAACGAATACTGCGGTAGTGCTCAACGTTGCGCCTTACCAGCAGGTTGGAGAGCACAAGTAACCCTAGGCAAACAAGCACACTGAGGTAGGCTTCCACTTGAAAAATGGCGGCTGCAATCATTCCGGCAACCTGACGATCCTGAAGTGCGGTGAAGATAGTCGGAACAACCAAAAAACCTACCGCAAAGAGGCTGCCGACCCATACTCCAGCAATCAACATAAAGAGGCGCTGGAATAGCGCAAGGCGATCCACTGCAAGGGTAGTCATTTAAATGTAGCGGACTGCCAAAATCTCCACTTCGCGATTACCTGCTGGGGCCTGAACCGCCACCACGTCGCCCTCTTCTTTACCAATCAGCGCGCGCGCAATCGGTGAGCTGATTGAAATTTTATTAAGCTCAATGTTTGCCTCATCGTCACCGACAATTTGGTATGTGAATTTCGTGCCGTCTTCCAAGTCCTCAAGATCCACGGTGGCACCAAACACCACACGGCCTTCAACCTCCAAGGTTGCTGGATCAATGATTTGGGCAGCAGACAATGTGGTCTCGAGCTCCTTGATGCGGCCCTCGATAAACCCTTGCTTTTCTTTTGCGGCATCGTACTCGGCGTTCTCGGATAAATCACCCTGCGCACGCGCCTCCGAAATAGCATTGATCACAGCCGGACGTTCGACGTGCTTGAGGCGATGCAGCTCTGCCTTGAGCAGTTCAGCGCCAACTTTGGTAATGGGAATGGTGTTCATACTGCAACCTAGCTTATCTACGAAATAAAGAAGTAGTTTAAGCCAGGTTGACGGTATTTACAGAGACTATTCGAGGCTGCGGTGTAAATTTTGCAGCGAATAGACTTCGAGTGAATCTTTAGCGCCACTTTTGGACGCCATCAGGCCGTCCATCACGGCCCGTGCTGCACTGATCGTGGTGTAGTAAGTCACGCCATTAGCCTGGGCACTGGTTCGAATCGAACGTGAATCCGCAATCGCCGTGCGGGTCTCATCCACGGTCGTAAAGACTAGTGAAATTTCCCGGTTTTTTATCAGGTCAACGATGTGAGGTCTGCCGTCTTTCACCTTATTGACCACGCGCACAGGCAAACCGGCAGCAGCAATGGCTGCGGCAGTGCCCTTGGTTGCCACCATCGGAAAGCCGAGTTCATGGAGAAGCTGGGCTACGGCAACTGCTTTGCCTTTGTCGCTGTCTTTCACGGTCAAGACCACCGTACCGGTTTTGGGAAGCTTGATGCTAGCGCCCAGTTGCGACTTAAACAAAGCCTCACCGAAGGTTTTACCAACCCCCATCACCTCGCCAGTGGAGCGCATTTCAGGCCCCAAGATGGGATCAATGCCAGGGAATTTATTAAACGGAAAGACCGCTTCCTTGACCGAAAAATACGGCGGAATCACTTCACGCGTAATGCCTTGTTTAGCCAAGGTCTGCCCTACCATACAACGTGCTGCAATCTTCGCCAATTGCAAACCGGTCGCCTTCGATACAAATGGTACGGTCCGTGATGCGCGGGGATTGACCTCCAGTACATAAATCACATCGTTACCGTCGACATTCTGAATCGCAAACTGCACGTTCATCAGACCAACAACATTGAGGCCCCGCGCCATGGCTGCGGTTTGACGTTTGATTTCATCCACGGTGGCATCTGATAAGGAATACGGTGGCAATGAGCACGCTGAGTCACCGGAGTGCACACCTGCCTGTTCGATGTGTTCCATCACGCCGCCAATAAAAACGGCCTCGCCATCGCTGATG
>CAZUMD010000099.1:0-488 GCA_964621735.1 uncultured Polynucleobacter sp. | reverse complement strand
GATCTCTGCCGTCATTTCAGCAGACAACGAGAACGGTGGTAACGAACAAGCAGAATCACCAGAGTGAACTCCGGCCTGCTCAATGTGCTCCATCACGCCACCGATGAACACCTGTTCTCCATCGCACAACCAATCTACGTCGATTTCGATGGCGTTGTTCAAGAAGCGATCTAGTAGCACCGGTGAGTCATGTGATACCTTGACTGCTTCGCGCATATAGCGCTCTAAATCACGGCCATCGTGCACGATTTCCATTGCCCTGCCACCCAGAACATAGGATGGGCGCACTACTAAGGGGTAACCAATTTCATCGGCCAGTCGCAAGGCCTCGTCTTCGGCGCGCGCAGTCCGGTTGGGTGGCTGGCGCAAATCCAAGGTATGTAATAGTTTTTGGAAGCGCTCGCGGTCTTCGGCCGCATCAATCATATCGGGGGATGTACCGATGATGGGAACGCCATTGGCCTCTAAATCCAACGCCAGTTTGAGTG
>CAZUMD010000098.1:0-6271 GCA_964621735.1 uncultured Polynucleobacter sp. | reverse complement strand
TGCCCAGACTCAATCGAGGCGCCATCATCAACCAAGATACTCACTACACGACCATTGCAGCCGGCTTCAATGGTGTTCAGCAACTTCATTACCTCGACAATGCAAAGTGCGGTATCTGCCTGAACTGCATCGCCGACCTCAACAAAAGGGGGCAAGCTTGGGTTTGGCCTTCTAAAAAAAGTTCCCACCATGGGGCTGGTTACCCATCGTTGATTGGGAGCAATCGACAATGCTGCGTTTGGGGCTTTAGGCGCCTCTAAATTAGGTGCCGGGCTAATGGGGGCGGTCGGCATTGCTACGACCCGGTCAATCGGCTGGCTTTGGGGTGCAGCAGTTACAACTGGAATAGAGCCATTTCCAACATTAATTTCGATCTCAAAGGCATCCGTTTTATAAGCAAAGGTATTAAAGTTGCCAGATTCTTTAATTAATGAAATGAGCTCTTTTACCTCTTTCATTCCAAAAGACGCGTTTTGGTCTGCCACAGCAGTTGCTTTACGGGTATTTTTTGCAGGGCCCTTCACGGTTGTTTTACCCCTAGAGGCAGACCTGGGCGGCTTCGGCTTAGTTACGGTTGCTCGCTTTTTTTGTTTCGGCTGACTGGATGGGACTGCAGCGACACTTTTTTTTAGTTTTTTTGTAGGCACTTTGCGTCACGTTGTATGTATATATAATGAAATGTAACGTATCGTCAGGTGAAATGATTTAAGGGTATATACCTAATTGAGCGGCCTCACAATACTTTAATATCGTAAACATCACCCTATGACTAATTTACAAGCGGCCGCAGCAGATATTGACGCCAAAGCGAGCATGGCCGAAAAGGTGCTTTTGATCCTTGAGATGGTGTCGCATTCTGAATTTCCTCTAACGCTTGAAAATGTATCCACTGGTCTGGGGCTTGCAAAACCCACTGCATTCCGACTTCTCAATACTTTAAATACACTGGGATTTATTGAGCGCGATTTTAGTGGCCGACGCTTTCAGCCGGGGGTGCGATTGCGCTCAATTGGGACCAGCATGCTATTTTCGGATCCGATTCGTGCCGAGCGCATAGCAGCCATGAAATTATTGGTTGATCAAATCGGAGAAACCTGCAACTTTAATATTCTGGATGGCAATGAGGTTGTCTATATTGATCGCATAGAAACCAATGCGCCCATTCGCCTTCATATCAGCGCTGGAATGCGTGTACCACTGCATTGCACTGCCAGCGGCAAATTATTTTTATCGCAAATGAGTCCGGCTCAAATTGAGCGCACTCTTGGCAAAGGCCCTTTTGAAAAATTTACCAGCAAAACGCTGCTGAACTTAAAAGAATTGCTCCCCAGCTTAATGAAGATTAAAAATCAAGGCTATGCCATTGATCAATGCGAATACCTGGATGGCTCAATTTGTATCGCGATTCCGGTACTGGATAGCAAAAATAAAATGTTCGCAGCGATTGCGGCTCATGGTCCGTCGTCGCGGGTCTCTGTTAAAACCGTAAAGACATTTATACCCTACCTAGAACAAGCCGCTTTGTCGATCCGAAAGAGCATGTCCGACAACCCCTCTCAACCTGACTAATCCCATTTGGAGTTTTCATGACTAATCCAACCCCCGTCATTATTACTGTAGCCATTACTGGCGCAATCCCACGAAAAAAGGACTGCCCAGGCCTACCCGTGACCGTCTCCGAACAAATCGAAGAGACACAAAAAGCCTATGAAGCGGGCGCAGCCTTAGTCCACTTGCATGTGCGCAAGCCGGATGAAAGCCCAAGTTCAGATCCCGATCAGTTTGCAAAAGTCCAGGAAGGCATTAAAAAACATTGCCCAGACATGATTATTCAATTCTCAACCGGTGGCAGGGGCCAAGATCAGGCATTACGGGGTGCCATGCTGTTTCACCGACCCGATATGGCATCGCTCGCAACTGGATCCGTCAATTTTCCCCATGGCATTTATGAGAATCCACCGACTTTTGTAGACGGACTTGCGAATGAAATGAATAAGTACGACATCAAGCCAGAGATTGAAGTATTTGATATGGCAATGCTCTACAGTGCTGCTGACTTAATCAAACGTGGATTACTAAAGGCCCCTGCACATGTTCAGTTTGTGATGGGTGTGCCCAACGCCATGCCAGCAAAACGCAGTATTTTAGAATTCCTAGTAAGCGAGTTAAAAGACATCATGCCGGATGCAACCTGGACTGCAGCTGGCATTGCAAGACACCAACTTGCTGTCAACGAATGGGCGCTCGAAATGGGCGGGCATGCTCGTACCGGCCTAGAAGACAATATTAAATATGATCAGACCCGCGTCGCAAAAGACAACGCAGAATTAGTCTCACGCGTTGCCGAGCTAGCTGCTAAATACAATCGACCCGTTGCAAATGGAAAGCTAGCACGTGAAATCTTAGGCCTGAGAGCGGCTGGATAGCCCCGAATGCAAGACAATCAGTTTGACTATATTGTTGTTGGCGCCGGATCGTCGGGCTGCGTTTTAGCCAACCGCCTGTCAGAAGATCCCCAAAACTCGGTTTGCTTAGTTGAAGCAGGACCAAAAGATAGCTCGCCGTGGATTCATTTGCCGATTGGGTATGGAAAAACTATGTGGGATCCAAAGGTCAATTGGAAGTTCGAAACAGAGCCTGATCCTGGAATGAATCAACGCAAGATTTATTGGCCCCGCGGAAAGTGCTTGGGTGGGTCTAGTTCGATTAATGGATTAATTTTTATTCGCGGCCAAAAAGAGGACTACGACGGCTGGAAAAATCTTGGCAATACCGGCTGGGGCTGGGATGATGTTTTGCCCTACTTTAAAAAGGCAGAGGGCAATGATCGCCTAGGTGAGCCACTCCATTCCAAAACCGGTCCTCTGAAGGCATCATCCATTCCCAAAAAACACCCGCTGGTAGAGTCGTTTATAAAAAGCGCAGTCAATTTGGGTGTGCCAGAAACTGATGACTTTAATAACCTCACCCAAGAGGGCGTGGGCTACTACCAACTGTCAACCTATAAAGGCTTGCGCTGCAGCACTGCAGTAGCCTACTTAAACCCAGTCAAACAGCGCACTAACCTGACCATCTTGACGGATAGTCAGGTCATGCGCATTATTTTTGAAGAGCGCCGCGCAGTTGCTATCGAATTAATACGTGAGGGTCAAAAGCAGGTTATTAGGGCCAATAAAGAAATCATCTTGAGTGCTGGAGCCCTGCAATCGCCTCAACTGTTGCAGCTATCCGGCATTGGTCCAGCAGCACTCTTGCGCGAATTTAATATCCCGATCATCCGAGACCTTCCCGGCGTTGGTGAAAACTTACAAGATCACCTGCAATACCGTTTAATTTACGAACTCAATCAACCGATATCAACTAATGTCCAGCTCTCATCGCTTTTTGGCAAAGTCAAAATTGGTCTTGATTGGTTACTGTTTCGGGGCGGCCCACTTTCCATTGGAATTAATCAAGGCGGACTGTTCACTAAAGTGATGAAATCCTCGCTGACGCCAGACATCCAGTTCCATATGGCAACCTTGTCAGCCGATATGGCAGGGGGAAATGTGCATCCCTTCCCCGGATTTACCATGTCTGTATGCCAGCTAAGGCCAGAGTCTCGGGGCCATGTCCGTATTCAATCGGCGGACCCATTAGTGCCGCCAAAAATGGTCGCCAACTACCTCGCTACAGAATACGATCGCGACATTAGCGTCGCTGCTGTGAAGTTTGCGCGCAAGATTGCACAAACCGAGCCACTTAAATCGCTCATCACTCGGGAAATTAAGCCAAATAACCCTCAGAGCGATGCCGATCTATTGGAATTTTGTCGTAATAATGGCGCTACGATTTTTCACCCAACGGGTACCTGCCAAATGGGCACTGACTCAGATCCAATGGCTGTATTGGATTCCGAGTTGAGGGTACGAGGCGTAACGGGATTGCGGGTGGTCGATTGCTCTGCCATGCCGACATTACCATCCGGCAATACCAATTGGCCAGCGGTGATGATGGCTGAAAAAGCGGCAGACTTAATTCTGAACAACAAAAGTTAACTACATGACTTTTACCTCGTTCGGCAGCAAATCCACAATTACAAGCTGCCGATATACATGAAACTCTTTCCTTTTTTGCAATGGTTACCGGAATACAAAAAACCGGGGGTTATCCGCGCTGATGTGCTGGCCGGCCTAACCGGCGCCATTGTTGTATTGCCCCAAGGCATTGCATTTGCATTGCTCGCGGGAATGCCGCCCCACTACGGTCTCTACGCTGCTATGGTGCCCTGCTTGATTGCTGCCCTCTTTGGCTCAAGCCGCCTCATGGTAACGGGGCCAGCAAACGCAATATCTCTAACAACCATGGCGCTGATTGCGCCACTTGCCCTGCCAGAATCAACGCAATACGTCGCGCTCGTTCTTACCCTTAGCTTTCTTGTGGGAGTGATTCAGCTGGCTTTAGGTTTTAGCGGCATTGGACGATGGGTAGAAAAGGTTCCTCACTCGGTGATTGTTGGGTTTACGGCTGGGGCTGCTGTACTGATTATTAACAGCCAAGTTGGTACGCTCCTGGGAATAAACATACCGCGAGGGACGGATGTCATGGATACCCTGAAAGCCATTGCAACTCTCGGGCTCAACGGTGATATTCAATGGCAATCCATTACCCTGGTAATCATCACGCTCAGCATCATTCGGCTATGGAGACCCCTAAACAGATATGTACCTTCCATGCTAATTGCTGTAATTATTGGTGCTATTGCAGCAATCCTAATCGAGCTTGCTTTTCCTCTCATGAATCAATTTAAGCGTGTTAGTGACATTCCAGGGGCATTCCCTCCCCTCTCCATGCCGGACTTAAGCGTCGCCACCTTACAAAAATTATTTGCTGCCACATTAATCATGACCTTACTGGCCTCTACAGAGGCAATGGCCATTGCGCGAGCGATCGCTTTAAAAACAAAAGATACATTCAATGCCAATCAAGAGTTCATCGGACAAGGATTAGCCAATGTGGCAGGTTCATTTTTCTCGGCCTATCCCTCAAGTGGCTCATTTAATCGCACCGGCGTTAATCTGGCTGCGGGAGCGAAAACACCGTTGGCAGCACTATGCGCCGCCGTTTTCTTAATCATCATTCTGGCTTTTGTATCGCCTCTTGCAAAGCACATACCCTATGTTGTGATTGCCTCGCTATTGTTGCTGGTCGCATGGAAGCTCATTGATTTAAAGCAAATTCGCCACGAATTCAGAATGGGGAAAAAGGAGTGGGTTCCGATGGTGATTACCGCGATTGGAACGGTCACGATTGCACTGGAATGGGCAATCTTAATCGGTATTTTTTCATCTGCTTTAATGCATCAGATTTTGAAGCCAAAGCAAAAGAAAACAAAATAACAGCCTTATTTGGATTGAAGTAAATCCAATAACTTCAAGCGCTGCACCTTTCCAGATGGGCCTCTAGGGAGATCGTCCATAAACAGAATGAGCTTAGGCGTCCTCAATTTACCCAGGTTCTCTAAACAGAATTGGCGCATCTCTGATTCAGAGCAAGCTTGGCCTTCTTTTAGGATGATGCAAACCATAATTTCTTGACCGTAGTTTGCATCGGGTATTCCAACCGATGCGGCATCTAGGACCGCTGGGTGTTTTAACACGACCTCATCAATTTCACGTGGGGCAATGTTTTCACCACCCTTAATGATCAACTCTTTCAGCCTGCCGGTAATGAAATAAAAGCCATCGGCATCCCGCATGCCGAGATCACCTGTTTTCATCCAGCCTTCTGCATCAAATGCCTTTTTGGTTTCCGCCTCGCCTTTGTAATAGGCATGTAATACATTCTCACCTTTGAGGCAAATTTCCCCAGAAACCAGATCGGGTACCCCATTGCCAAAGTCATCCACAATCTTTGCTGTTACTCCACAGGGCAATCCAGGGCTACCAAAGCGCCTGCGCTCGTCGTGTGGATTACAAAAAACAATGGAGCAGGTTTCCGTCATACCCATTGCCTCGATCACGGGCATACCGAATAAACCTTCAAACTCGCGGTGGTGCTCTGGCGGCAAAGGGGCTGATGCTGAGCGTCCAAAACGAATGTGTTTAAGCTGAGTAACATCAGGCTTACTAGCGCCGCTTTTCGCTGCATTAATTAAATAAGCAATGATGGTGGGGACCATATTGATCCACGTACAGCGATATTGAATTGCCGTTTTCCACCAGGTCGAGACCGAAAAATGATGGGGGGCAACAATCGACCCACCAGAAAAGAATGGCGTTATGGTTGAAAT
>CAZUMD010000097.1:0-6305 GCA_964621735.1 uncultured Polynucleobacter sp. | reverse complement strand
CGCAAGCTTTCACTAAAGTTGGCTATCTCGCCGCGCATCGTTGCCTCGGTAATCGCCGCCACTTGCGCTTTCTTGCCTGCAAAATCGGCAATCTCATCAATGCACTCAATATTGATTAAGGTGGAGTCCATGTCCATCGCCAAAATGCGTAGTCGTGCAGGCTTAAAGGAGGGCGCTAAAAAAGCCAGATCAAGACTGAGGGTAGAGGCCAGTTTACGAAAGGCCTCACGCTCAGTTGGAGCAAGCTCGCGCGAGACCTGCCAGCGCTGGGCGTGCGTATTGCTTACTAGGACACAGCCCTGGTTATCAAAGGGCTTAAGAGACAGACCTAAATTGGTTGCGACATTACCTAAAACATTAGAAAGCCCACGATCGATCGGGGCGGTAGACAGCACAACAATAATTTGGCCAAGACTCATAGTGGGGTACTCATAGGACCATAGTAAGCGAATTTTGATTCAAAAAGGGATGGCTTTTGAAGGTATCCACTGGTTTATGCGCTCGCCAATGCAGCTGATGCATTCAGATGCTTTAAAAGCCGGCGTATTTGATCCAGACGCTGCTCTAATTTATCAAAGTCACCTGCTTTTTGAGGTAATACTTTGAGGCGATCTTGGCCGTTGAGTAAAACCTGTTTATTGGATTGCACCAATTGAATGATGCGTAGCGGGTCAATTGGGGGGTTCGGAATAAAGGTAAGTTGAATGGCACTTGCGCTGGCATCAATCTTCTTGATGCCAAAACCACTCATCTCCAGGCGCAGACGGTGGGTTTCGTAAAAGGACTTGGCGGGATCCGGTAAATCTCCAAAGCGATCGACTAACTCCTCGCGCAAACCCATGAGCTCCGAAAAGTCGGAGGTTCCAGCAAAGCGCTTGTAAAGCGAAAGGCGCTCATGTACATCGGGGCAATAATCTTCTGGCAGCAGCGCTGGCACACCTAAATTGACATCGGTCGTAACCTGCAGTGGCGCTAATAAATCAGGCTCTTTTCCGCTGCGCAGGGATTTAACGGCGCGATTGAGCATCTCGGTATACAGCTGAAATCCAATTTCATGAATATCACCCGATTGTTTATCGCCCAGCACTTCGCCAGCACCCCGAATTTCTAAATCATGCATGGCCAGATAAAAGCCAGAGCCCAATTCTTCCATTGCCTGAATCGCATCGAGTCGCAATTTGGCTTGCTTACTCAGCGCTTCTGGATCAGGTACTAATAAATACGCATAGGCCTGATGGTGCGATCGACCAACCCGGCCACGCAACTGATGCAGCTGTGCCAAACCAAATTTATCGGCGCGGTGCATGATGATGGTATTCGCTGTTGGTACATCGATACCGGTCTCAATGATGGTGGTGCAGAGCAAGATATTGCTACGCTGCGTTACAAACTCACGCATCACTGATTCCAGCTCACGTTCATGCATTTGCCCATGCGCAACACTAATGCGCGCTTCGGGGATCAGGGTTTGCAAAGCATGCCGACGATTCTCAATCGTTTCTACTTCATTGTGTAAAAAGTAAACTTGCCCGCCGCGTTTAATTTCACGCAGTACGGCCTCACGCACAACGCCATCACCCTCACGCCGCACAAAAGTCTTAATTGCCAGGCGCTTTTGCGGTGCGGTTGCGATGACAGAAAACTCCCGTAGTCCTTCCATCGCCATTCCTAAGGTTCTTGGAATCGGAGTAGCGGTGAGCGTCAAAATATCAACTTCTGCACGCAATGCTTTAAGCGCATCTTTTTGACGGACGCCAAAGCGATGTTCCTCATCGATGATAACCAGACCAAGACGCGCAAATTGCGTTTCTTTCGAAAGTAACTTATGGGTGCCAATCACGATATCGGCCTCACCACTTGTAATGGCTTGTAAAGCAGCATTAATTTCCTTGCTGCTTCTAAAGCGTGATAGCTCTACGATACGGACTGGCCAGTCGGCAAAGCGGTCTTTCCAAGTAGCGACATGCTGCTCGGCAAGTAAGGTGGTTGGCGCTAGTATGGCTACCTGTTTGCCGCCCATGACCGCAATAAAACTGGCGCGCAAAGCAACCTCGGTTTTGCCAAATCCCACATCACCACACACCAAGCGATCCATTGGTGTGCCGCTGGTCATGTCGCCAATCACTGCTGCAATGGCATTGGCTTGATCGGGTGTTTCTTCAAAGCCAAAACTTTCGGCAAAAGCGGCGTAATCGTGCGCCGAATATTCAAAAGCATGCCCTTGACGTATTGCCCTGGCTGCGTACAAGCTCAGTAACTCAGCAGCAGTATCCCGAATTTGTTGCGCAGCTTTGCGCTTGGCTTTATCCCATTGCCCCGAACCCAATTGATGCAGCGGTGCTGAATCCGGATCTGCTCCGGCATACCGGGTAACCAGTTGCAGTTGATGCACAGGCACGTATAAGGTGGCTTGATTGGCATAGATCAGATGCAAAAATTCTTCGAAAATAGGCGCTTCTTTGGGCGGCGCTAGGTTGAGTAGCACTAAGCCTTGGTAGCGGCCTATGCCATGTTCCACATGCACTACCGGATCACCGATCTTGAGCTCCGCTAAATCCTTAAAGAGCATGTCGGGATCGCTTGCTTCCTTACTGCTGTCTTTGCGGCGCTGACGTGTGGTTAGGGTAAAAAGCTCGGCCTCGGTAATAAACAGGAGGCCCTGACTGGGCCAATCAAAGCCATTTAAAAGAGGCGAGACAACCAAGGCGAAGGGCGCTACACCTTTAACAAAGGCGGCTAAATCATCGAGGAGTACTGGCTGAAGCGGGTAAAGAGTGCCACCCCCAGCCTTTGACACCGAATTGCTCTCTTCTATAAGTGCGCGGATTGATTCACGGCGACCCGCACTATCGCAGCAAATCACGATGCGGCGATGGGCCTGTGAAACCTGATGACGTAATCGTCCAATCGGATCAGAATCGCGGCGATGAATACCCACGTCTGGTACCGATAAAAACTGGGGCGGCTCATTTGCTTCGACGTTTGAAACAATGCCATCGCGATTCAGTACGAGGCGCGCATTGGTTTTTGCAAGACTAAAAAACTGATCAACATCTAAGAAGAGTGATTTAGGCGCAAGTATCGGTCGATCTAAATCGTGCTTCAGAAAAGCATACCGTTGCTCGGTGTCTTTCCAAAAATTGCGAATCGTCTCTTCTGCATCGCCGACGGTAACTAGCCAAACGGGATCACCTGAGCGCGGGAAGTAATCAAATAGGGTGGCAGACTCGTCAAAAAAGAGGGGCAAATAGGATTCAATGCCTGCACTTGGGATGCCTAAGTTAGCATCTTTATATATAGAGCAACGGGTTGGATCACCTTCAAATACTTCACGCCAGCGATTGCGAAATGCGGTGCGCGCTGCATCGTCAAATGGAAACTCATGGCCCGGCAATAAGCGAATTTCTTTAACGGGGTATAAGCTGCGCTGGGTATCGGGATCAAAGGCGCGCACTTGCTCAATTTCATCGCCAAATAAATCCAGGCGGTAAGGTAAGGCAGAGCCCATCGGGAATAAATCAATCAGGCCGCCGCGCACACTGTATTCACCCGGGCGCATCACGGCGCTGACGGGGTCATAGCCGGCTTGCTGCAACTGCAGACGTAGTGCGCTTTCGTTGAGGCGATCGCCTTGCCGAAAGAAAAAGGTATGGCCGGATAAGAATTCCGGCGGGCCGAGCCGTTGCAGTGCAGTAGTAACCGGCACTAAGACAATGTCACAGGTTCCTGCGAGCATTTCATAAAGGGTAGCGAGGCGTTCGGAGACCAAATCCTGATGGGGTGAAAAATGGTCGTAGGGAAGAATCTCCCAATCGGGCAATAGCCGTGTTTTTAGTTGCGGGGCAAAAGCGGGGATTTCTTCTAAGAGGCGCTGCGCTTCTTGCGCTTGAGCGCAAAACACCACCATGACGGAAAAATCAGCGCGGTGCCGAAGAGCGGATTGAGCGATCAGAGCCGCATCAGCTGAGCCAACCAGGCCGGAAAAGGTAAAGCGCTGCCCAGCCCGCGGAGCAGGTATGGGGGGCGCTTGATTTGTTACGGCAGACATCTGGCCTCATTATAGAATCAGACATGCGCGATATTCTTTCTTCATGCCATGCCATTCTGCCGACAGCTGGAACTGGCTCTCGTTTGGGTGGCGAGGTGCCCAAGCAGCTGCGCGTTCTAGCGGGCAAGCCCATGCTGGCATTTGCACTCGAGGCGCTGATTGCAACACCGGAGATTGAGTCGATTTGGGTTGGGGTCAGCCCCAGCATGCACGCATCGGGTGATTTCGCTGCATTTCAGGAGAGCAGCAGCCCCTTACTTAATACCAAACCCAACTACTTTTTGCCGACCGGCGGCGCAACGCGTCAAGAAACGGTCTTAAATACCTTGAAGGCGATGCTCGATGCCGATGTCCCGGGTGAGGATTGGATTTTGGTTCATGACGCTGCTAGGCCCGGCATTACCTCAGAGTCGATTCAGGATTTAATTCATGGCGTCTTGGATGCGGACTCCGAAGCCCCATTTCATGGTGGTATCTTGGCCATGCCGGTGGCAGATACCCTAAAACGGGCTGGAGCAAGCGGCGAGTGGATTGAGAGTACGATTTCGCGGGAAGCGGTTTGGCAGGCGCAAACCCCTCAAATGTTTCGCCTTGCGGACTTATACGCCGCACTGGAAAGCGCAGTTTCAGATCGCGCAGAAGTGACGGATGAGGCTAGCGCGATCGAACGTTTAGGTGGAAAACCCATATTAATCAAGGGCTCAACCCGCAATTTTAAGGTGACGCAACAAGCAGACTGGGAGCTGATGGAGCTTGTACTCCGTGAGCAGCATGCCTAATATTCGATGAAAGCAGGAGAAGAAATGGCTTCAGGACACACCACAGAACAACTCGTGCCACCATTTCGGATTGGTCAGGGCTATGACGTCCATGCCTTAGTGGAGGGCCGCCCGCTGATTTTGGGTGGTGTCAAGGTCCCCTACGAAAAAGGATTGCTGGGTCACTCTGATGCCGATGCGCTGCTGCATGCATTGACGGATGCCTTATTGGGGGCTGCTGGCCTGAATGACATTGGACAGCTTTTTCCGGATAACGACCCTCAATTTAAAAACATGGATAGCCGCATTTTGCTGAGGCGAGCCCTGGAATGCGTTACTGAGGCTGGCTATCGGGTTGGCAACGTCGATGCCACCATCATTTGCCAACAACCCAAACTAGCCCGTTTTTTACCGGAGATGAGAGTCCATATCGCGGCTGACCTAGGGGTCGCGGTCAATCAAATCAACCTAAAAGCAAAAACCAATGAGTTATTAGGGCATCTCGGGCGGGGCGAGGGCATTGCAGTCCATGCCGTTGCTTTGATTTATCTAGCCTAAGTCAGACTCATCTGATCTTCAAATGCGGCTTTAAACCAGCCTAAACCCTTGATCATTGTAGAATTCATCTTTTAGAGTGAAGTTTAAGCAGGGTTTTGTCTGCGGTATTCGCGAGGATGGCGAAATTGGTAGACGCACCAGGTTTAGGTCCTGACGCCAGAAATGGTGTGGGGGTTCGAGTCCCCCTCCTCGCACCACAAGGCTTACCTTGGCTTGGGCTTCACATAACCTGATCTTTACAGAAGAGACGAGAATGGCTTTGCAGATAGAAAATTTAGGTCAATTAGACCGCAAGATGACCTTGGAAATTCCCCGCGCTGATTTAGCAAAGGCACGCTCCGCTCGTTTGGCTAAAGTGGGTAAGACCATGAAAATGGCCGGCTTTCGTCCCGGTAAGGTGCCACAAAAAATCGTCGAGCAGCAGTACGGTATGCAAGTGGATTTCGAGGTGCAATTTGATAAAGCATCCGAACTCTTCTTTGAGCTCAGTAAGAAAGAGGGCATTTTGTTAGCGGGCCAGCCTCGCCTAGAGCCTAAAAGTGAAATTGGCGCTGACCCGATTGTGTTTGAGGCCTTCTTTGAAGTTTTACCTGAAGTCAAAATTGGTGACCTGAGCAAAGCTGCGGTCAATCGCTACAGCACCACGATTAGCGATGCCGAAATCGATCGCGCGCTTGATGTACTGCGCAAGCAACAGGTCCACTACCATCCGCGCGGCGTTGCAAGCGACCATGGTGACGGCGGCAGTAACTTAGCAGCACAGAGCGGCGACCAAATTACCATCGACTTTGTTGGCACGATTGACGGCGTTGAATTTGCCGGTGGTAAAGCCGACGGCTTCGAGTTTGTGCTAGGTGAGGGCCGCATGTTGCCAGAATTTGAGGCGGCAGCACTGGGCCTGAAGAATGGCGAGAGCAAGACTTTCCCATTGAAGTTTCCCG
>CAZUMD010000096.1:0-6354 GCA_964621735.1 uncultured Polynucleobacter sp. | reverse complement strand
ACGTGCACGCCCATCTTATCGAGCTGCTCCCGAATGTAAGGAACAGCGGCTGCTGCAGCCGGCGTATTAACGGTAATGCGCACCATTTCAGAGCCGGCACGGGCTAACTCTTTAACTTGAATTGCGGTTGCAATCGCATCTTCGGTATCGGTATTGGTCATCGACTGCACACGAACCGGTGCATTACCACCGACCGTAATCCGAGCACTTTCCCAAACCACTTCCGATTGGCGTGAAGCGCGTTTAGGCGATGGACCGAGAGGTAATGGAGGCAGGCAATTTGACATGGTTTTGGTCGGTGTTGTCATTGGTATATGCAATATTAACGGTTGACCCATTCGATGGGTTGTTCGTAGAGCGCGCGCTCACGCACACGGGTCCGATCTACCACATCACCAGCGAGTTGGCCACATGCAGCGGCAATATCATCGCCGCGGGTTTTACGAACAGTGGCAATCATCCCCGCGTCTTGCAATAGATGCATAAATGCCTGAACGCGCTGCGGCAATGAGCGCGTCAGTCCGGATTCCGGAAAGGGATTAAATGGAATCAGGTTGACCTTGCACTTAATGCCGCTCAGCAACCGAATTAACTCTTTGGCCTGCGCATCGCTGTCATTCACATTCTCGAGCATGCAGTATTCAAAGGTTAAAAAATCACGGGGGGCAAATTCTAAATAGCGCTCGCACGCTGCCAGTAATTCACGCAGCGGGTATTTAATATTCAAGGGAACCAGCTGGTCACGCAGCGCATCATTGGGGGCATGCAAGGACACTGCTAAAGCAACGGGACAATCCTGCGACAAGCGATCCATCATCGGCACCACGCCGGAAGTGGATACCGTAACGCGGCGCCGTGACAAACCATAGGCGTTGTCATCGAGCATTAAGCGCAAAGCAGTCAGTACGTTGTCGTAATTGAGTAAGGGCTCGCCCATGCCCATCAGTACTACATTTGAGACCACACGGCCGCTGTACACATAGCCTGGAGTTGGGTACTCTTCTAACCGCAGTATGGCGCTTGGGTCTTTCTTTAACTCGTGCTCGGCATACCAAAGCTGGCCGATGATTTCACCGGCAGTGAGGTTGCGTGAGAAGCCTTGATAGCCAGTGGAGCAAAAACGGCAATTCACTGCACAGCCGGCCTGCGATGAAATACACAAAGTACCGCGGTCGTCTTCCGGTATGAAGACCATCTCCACCGCATCTTTGGCGCCCACATCAATCAGCCACTTGCGTGTGCCATCCTCAGCCTGCTCATCCCGTATGACGGGCAGCGGTTTAATTTCAGCATGCTCGGCCAAGGAAGCGCGAAAGGGCTTTGCTAGATCACTCATCGCGGCGATATCGGATATGCCGCGCTGGTGAACCCAATTCAGGAGCTGCTTGGCCCGAAATGGTTTTTCATTAAGACCCGCGACATACGCTGCCATACCGGCAGCGTCAAAATCCAGGAGATTTGTGCGCGGGGTAGTCAATCAATTAACGCGAAAAGATGTTCATGCCTGGGAAAAAGAAAGCGATTTCCACAGCAGCAGTTTCTGGGGCATCAGAGCCATGCACTGCATTGGCATCAATGCTGTCTGCAAAGTCAGCACGGATAGTGCCTTTGTCTGCTTTCTTGGGATCGGTTGCGCCCATGAGTTCACGATTTTTTGCAATGGCGTTGTCGCCCTGCAGTACCTGAATCATCACTGGACCAGAAATCATGAAGCTCACTAAATCTTTAAAGAATGGGCGGGCTGCATGCACGGCATAAAACTGCTCGGCTTCTGACTGCGATAGGTGCGCCATTTTGGATGCGATGACTTTGAGGCCGGCTTGCTCAAAACGGGAATAAATCTGTCCGATTACATTTTTAGCTACTGCATCCGGTTTAATAATAGAAAGGGTGCGCTCCATTGCCATGCAAAACTCCAGTGATTAATTCAATAGTAATAAAAAACAGCCATTTTTGACCAAAATTAATAGGGTATTGGCTGCCGATGCGGGTATTTCGCGTTTGTTTAACGCCCTACGATTATACATTGCTTAGCCCGTATTTACCCCCATATCCATTACCCTAAGCCATTGAATTTACTGGGTATAACCCTATTTTGTTTGTTCTTATTGGATCGGACCCTTGATTTAATCAATTTTGTCTATACTTACTATCAAAGTCCCGTGGTGGACTCACGTTATTACATTAAAGGAGTCAATATGAGTGATTTGAACTCGTTCGGCTTTGGGCAGACAGGCTCAGTTGCAAATGCACAGGTCCGTAATCGGGTACTGCGCAATACCTATGCCCTGCTGGCACTTTCCATGGTTCCAACCGTCATCGGCGCATGGCTCGGTGTTGCAATGGGCTTCAAGCTTTTTGAGGGCAGCCCCTTCATGGGATTTATCGTCTTTTTGGCAGTGGCCTTTGGTTTCTTCTGGGCGATAGACCGCAATAAAGACAGCGGCTTAGGTGTAGTGCTGTTATTGGCCTTCACCTTCTTTATGGGCGTGATGCTGTCCCGTTTAGTTGGCTACACTCTGGGCACCTATAGCAACGGCGCAACCCTGATCATGGGTGCATTTGGTGGTACTGCCCTGATCTTCACGGTCATGGCCAGCATTGCTACCGTCAGCAAGCGTGACTTTGGCAGCATGGGTAAGTTCCTTATGATTGGCGTCTTACTGCTGATCGTGGCTTCCCTTGCCAATATTTGGTTGCAAATGCCTGCTTTGATGTTGACCTTGATGGTATTGGCGATCGGGATTTTCTCGGCCTTCATCCTGGTGGACGTTCAGCGGGTTGTGAATGGCGGTGAAACCAACTACGTGATGGCGACCCTTGCGATTTACCTCAATATCTACAACATCTTTACTAACCTCCTGGCCCTTTTTGGGATCATGGGTGGCGATCGAGACTAAGTCGTAATCAGCATTAAAGAGAAGCGCCTTGCGGGGCGCTTTTTCTTTGGTTCAAGGGCTTTTGAGAAATAAACATTGCTGGTGACCCCTCTCAAGTGACTCAGGCAAATAAGATGGCTACACTCAATAAAGGCCAATTCAAGCCAGTTCCACATACATTAAATTAAGCCTCATCGGTTACAGTAATCAGAGGTATATTGAATAAAAAATAGGCCTCACCTCAAAGCTAAAGAATTATTCCTAGAGACAGCAAGAAAGCGTAATGACAAAACCATGACATTAAGACACACACCTCATATAGCGAAAATAGCGAAATATTAGAAGAATCACTAGATCTGATTAAGTATGCGAATAGCAATTCTATCCAGAAATTTTTCACCTGCCTCTGGGGGGGCGGAAAGGTATTCTGTCGCCCTAGCTAAAGAGCTATCTAAACATCATGAAATCCATATTTATTCCCAAGAATCCAATTTTCCAGTAACAGGTATCACCTACCATAAAGTCTTGCGAATATCTAAACGTCCTCGTTGGCTCAATCAGTGGCTATTTTCTTTATCGACATGGTTATCAACCAGAAATCAGTTTGACATCGTTCATAGCCATGAGCATGTATGGCACGGTAATGTCCACACATTACATGTTCGCTGTGTTTGGGCGAGCATTTTTGAAAATCGGTATCGCTGGAAACTCGTATTACGCTGGTTACAAGTATTTACTAGTCTGCGACATTTAACCTACCTTTGGCTTGAAAGTGCGCGAATTCGTGATAAAACAAATCATGGGCTCGTGTTCGTTTCAGCTAAATTACGCGATGAATTTGCGATTCACTATTCAGATTTAGCTAACCGTAGCATCGTTATTACGCCTGGCGTATCTCTTCCAAAATCGCTGAGAACCCGGGATGAGTGTCGTCGCAAACTCGATTGGACCGATGATCAAATTTACTTGCTATTTATAGCTAATGATTTTGAAAGAAAAGGTTTGTGCACTCTGTTAAAGGCTCTCAAAGAATTGAAGTCATCTACTCTGCTTGCAGTTGTCGGCCAATCTAAGAAAATGACTAAATTTGAGATGCAGGTTAAGCAATTAGGCCTTACCGAGCGCGTTCAATTTTATGATCAACAGGAAGATCTTTCGACCTTTTATCGTGCAGCGGATCTATTAGTGCACCCCACCATGGAAGATAGTTTTGGTATGGTAGTTCTTGAGGCGATGTCTCAAGAACTACCTGTGCTTGTGAGTGCTTTTCCTTACTGCGGATTTGCTTATCAATTAGGAGATGGGGTTCATGCGAAATTGATTCAAGATCCTTTAAATGCCGAGCAATTAGCTGACCTTATTCAAAATTTGCTAAATGATCTGCCTTTGCAACAAATACTTATCAGCAATGGGTTACAACTGGCTCGGTCTACTACATGGGAGGAGGTAGCTTTAAAATACGAAAATTATTTCCTACGCATCGCTAAGACTAAGGAGGCTGGAAAGTGATACCGCTAAAATATGCTTCGTCAAAGCTACAAATTGAGCTGGAATACACCCATGTCAAGAGCAAGGCTTACATTAACTTGGTTTTATGTAATCGAAAAAGTTAGTGACTAAACCAATACCGATTCTGGTCTATCATCAAATTGATAAACCACCCTCTAGGGGAACTCCTTTACGCGGACTAGTGGTTGCGCCCCATAGCTTTGCCTGGCAGATGTCAATGTTAAAAACGTTGGGGTATAGAGGCCATTCCATGCACGATCTAGAGCCCTATCTCTCAGGTGAAAAGCAGGGTCGTGTGGTGGGCATTACGTTTGATGATGGTTACCAAAATAACTTCGATCTAGCATTGCCTATCTTAAAACGCTATGGACACACTGCAACCTGCTACGCGGTCAGTGAGCAAGTAGGTAAAACCAATCATTGGGATGATGGCTTAGTAGCCACAAAGTCCCTAATGAATCGAGGGCAATTATTGAGCTGGTTAGATGCAGGTATGGATGTCGGATCCCATACTTGCACCCATGCCGACTTAACGAAACTGGAAGACAAAGAGGCGCTGAAAGAAATTAAGTTCTCAAAACTGTCCTTAGAGGATTCTTTAGGAACTCAAATCCGTCATTTTTGCTACCCCTATGGTCGTATGCAACCAATTCATGCGCAGATGGCGCGTGATTGTGGTTACGTTACTGCTACTATGATGAAACGTGGAAGAGTGCATTCAGATCATAATCCGTGGGAACTTTCCCGTGTCTTAATAGCACGCGCAACTAATCCAATACAGTTCTTTATGAAGCTAATGACTCGCTACGAAGATCGTAGGGGTTAAAAAATGAACCGCTGTCAATTTAGGTCAAATGTATTGCTATTCCAGCAGACACGAATTCTTATTGAATGCCGGGCCCAGTAAGGCGCTCAAACACCGCAATTGACTCCACGTGCGATGTGTGTGGAAACATATTGATGATGCCGGCTGATTGCAACCGGTAGTTCGCTTGGTGCACCAATATAGCCGCATCCCGCGCTAGGGTTTTGGGGTTACACGATACGTAAACTATGCGCTGGGGCAAAAGGCTATCCCACTCATGCTGCCCTGCTGCACTTGCTTGAACAATGTTGGCTAGTGCTTGGCATATTGCCATGGCGCCCTCTCTGGGCGGATCGATTAACCAGCGCTCGGCCTTGCCCCACGAAACAATAGTATCGATGCTGACTTCAAATAGATCGCTCTGCATAAAGCGGGCTTTGTGGCTGAGCTGGTTGTGCGCTGCATTTTCAGTAGCGCGCTCCACTAAACCGGCAAGACCTTCAATACCCAATACGGCACTCGCGGTGCGAGCCAATGGCAAGCTGAAGTTACCAATACCGCAAAAGAGATCAAGCACGCGATCGCCTGCTTGCACTTCCAGCAGTCGTAAGGCGCGGCTGACGAGCGAGCGATTCATCAGGTGATTGACCTGGGTAAAGTCGGCTGGCTTAAATGGCATCTCAATGCCAAACTCCGGTAGGCGGTAACAGAGTGTTCCAGTTGGTGGATGAAAGGGAGCTAAGCTTTGCAAGCCGCTCGGCTGCAGCCAAATCCACACGCCATGCCGATCAGCAAATGCTTTGATTGCAGTTTGATCGGCGTCCGTGAGCGGCTCTAAATGCCGAATGGCTAAGGCGGTAACCTGACTACCAATCTCCTTACCCTCACCTACAGCGAGTTCAATTTGCGGCACTCGGCTCGGATCGCTGAGCGACATAATGAGCGCGCGCATCGGCTCGAGTAAATCCGATACGTGCTTAGGCAGAATCGCGCAGGACAGCATATCGGCCACATACGCACTTTGGTGTTCATGAAAGCCCACCAGCACCGTACCTTTTTTAATCGAACGATTGACCACACTAAAACGCGCGCGGTGGCGATACTGCCAAGTAGGTCCTGCCATGGGTCGCAATACTTCTTGCGGGCGCAGCTGGCCGATGT
>CAZUMD010000095.1:0-6365 GCA_964621735.1 uncultured Polynucleobacter sp. | reverse complement strand
GGCAGAGTGGTCGAATGTACCTGACTCGAAATCAGGCGTACTGTCAAAGGTACCGTGGGTTCGAATCCCACCCTCTCCGCCAATCATTTTTAAGTCATCAACTTAATCTATTTGGATCCTGATCATGAGTTTCCTTCGTCGCAGTATCGGCCTATTGCTTGTATCTCTCTCCCTGTGCGTTAGCCTTGCCCATGCCGAAAGCAGAGCAGATCTCGACCGTAGCGCACGAACCGTGCTCAATCAATTGGTTGCCAGCAATGCCAATGCAAAAAAGCTGAATGAGAAAGCGATTGCTACCTTAGTATTTCCAGTGGTTACCAAGGCTGGCTTAATTGTAGGAGGCCAATACGGTGACGGTGTTTTATTCAGGAATGGAAGGCCGGCAGCTTACTACAACACTGCGGGCGGCTCCTATGGTTTGCAGGCAGGGGCACAGCAGTTTGCTTATGTCTTATTCTTCATGAAAGAATCTGCGCTCAATGCCTTAGATTCCACCCAAGGTTTTGAGATCGGCGTGGGTCCCAGTGTTGTGCTGGTAGACCAAGGTGTAGCCAGTTCGACAACCTCGATTACTACCCAAGACGATATTTATGCTTTCATCACCGCGCAAAAAGGTGCCATGGCCGGTATTGGTATTCAGGGCAACAAGATCACGAAGCTGGCAAAGTAAACGGACGTTTTACTCTAGCGTCGGGACTTTGCTAAAGATCGACGTTATCCAGAGCTAATGTGCTGAGGTGATCGGTATCAGCCCAGCGCTCAACCGACCAAGCCTTTCCATCGAAGGCAATCCAATTTAAGGATGTATTGGGGACTACCGCCACGCGGGCCTGATCCAAGGCTTGTTTAGTAGCAATGCGGTACATCATATCGAGGGTTCCGCCGTGACTCACTACCAAAACGGTTTGACCTGCATGTGCGGCTACTAACATTGCTAATGCTTGCTGTGCCCGCGCATGAAACTGTTGAATACTTTCACCACCGCCCAAGTCATGCTGGATATCCCGTGCGAGGTGTGCTTGCCAAACCTCAGGCACCGCATGCGGCGCGTCGTCTAAGCGCAGGCCTTGCAAAACCCCAACATGCCGTTCCCGAAAGATAGGGTCAATCGTAATACTTAGCTCCAGTGCATGCGATACCTGTTTGGCAGTATCGGCAGCGCGCTGCAAATCACTGGAGTAGAGGTGATCGAATGTGTGGCCTGCACGCTGCAGTGATTGCGCCAAGCGCTGTGCTTGTAATTGCCCGTGGCTATTGAGTGGGGTATCGATGTGGCCCTGCATGCGGCGTTCGGCGTTCCAGTCGGTTTCACCATGGCGGGCAAAACAAATGCGGGTGATCGTGCTCATGGCTTATTGCGTAACCGGTTTTTCGGTAGTTTGTTTTGAGATTTCAATTGCGTCGAGATTAAATCCTTGTTGCTTTAAACGTTGCAATAGGGCTTCGTAGGCTTTGGGCTCAACGGTTTTACTGCGCGACAAAATCCACAGGTATTTACGGCTGGGTTCGCTAACGGCGGCAAGCTGGTATTGCGGATCTAAATCAATCACCCAATAGTTACCCCACACAAACGGCAGAAAGGAGAGCCAGGCTGGCGCAAAACGGACTTCCAATTTGGGTGAGTTGGCATCGCCTACTTGTTTGGCAGCGCCAAGCGCTTCACTCATCGAGCCATCTTCTTTTTGGCAACGATTTAGAACTTGCAGCATGCCATTAGGCTGCACGGCATACGTTGCGCTAGTGTTCGCTATGCAGCGCTTCTGAAACCAGTTGGGATACTTGGCTACCTCATACCACGTGCCCATGTAGCGCGGTACATCGAGCGAGGCAATCGCCTCGAGTGGTGCAGGCGATATCTCGCCGGATGGGGCTTGAGCCGACGCTAAGGGGACCCATGCACTAAAACTGAAGCAAAGTGCAGCAATTAGGGAGCGATTACAGAAGTGACTAATGGTATTTATTGTGTTCATACCAGTACTGTACCCGTTCAATTGCAGTCATGCCAAGCCGATTGCGCTATATTGGCATATAGGCATAAGGATATATAAAGCAAGATGAGTCGACCATTAAAAATAGTGCTGATGACGCTTGGCGCGCTCCTTGCTTCTTTGCTCATCGGGTTTGCTTATCTCAGCACCCTCATTAGCCCCGCCAAACTAACGCAGATGCTTATTCTAGAAGTGCGTGAGGCAACCGGGCGTGAGCTGACAATCGCAGGGCCGGTGCGTTTGGGATTTTTTCCGAAGATCGCCGTATCGGCAGAGCAAGTGGGCTTCAGCAATGCGACCTGGGCTAAGAAACCACAAATGGCAAACCTAGAAAAAGTAGCTTTAGAAATCAGCCTTTTGCCATTGCTGGGCGGCCGCATTGAAGTGAGCAGGATTCAATTATCCGGATTGATTCTGAATTTAGAAACCAATGTAAAGGGGGATGGCAATTGGCTGATGGGCGACATTGTTTCACCCAATGGCACAACAGCTTCATCCTCGACTGGTGCGGCACAAGCCGATGCAAAAAAATCAGCCAGTGACGGTGATACTGCAGACCGTAATACGGTGTTAATTGAGAACCTCAATTTGACCAATGGTCAGATTAATTACCAGCCGAGTGGTGCTGCCGTTAGTAGTTATGGGATTTCACGGTTATCGCTGCAAAAGAGTGGTAGCGATACCCTGATCAGCGCCGATGTAAAGCAAGCCACTCTTGCAATTACCATTAAAGGCAAGATGACCTCGATTGGAGACGTCATGCGCAGCATCGGAACAGAGGCAATCGACGTCAACTTTGATTTTGAAGTGGCGCTGGGCGGCAAGCCATTGCAACTCAAAGGAAAGGCAGCGCTCGATCCAAGCAAGCCCAGTCAGTTTGATGTTTCATTTAAGGCGGGCGAGCTGGATTTATCTGCTATACCAGCATTCAAGTCCCCTGCATCACCTACAGCATCACCGCCTACAAAGCCAAACTCTGCAGCAGCAAGCCAGACTCCAACTGTTGTGCGTACTGCCGAGCGTTTCTTTAGTGATACGCCATTGCCACTCGATTACCTGCCCAATGGCAATGGCACCCTGAATGTTGATATTGCGCAGTTAGTGCTCCCCAGCAAAGTCGTACTCAAAAAAGTGGTCACCTTGGTTCGCCTCAGTCCGCAGCAGATCGATGTTCCCAAGGCGGTATTTCAGTTGGGGAATGGCCAGTTTGAAGGCTCTGCGTACGTCGGCAATCTGCAGGCGTCACCCAACTGGGTATTCAAAGGCCAGGCTAGCGGCTTCACCTTAGAGCAATTGCTGGCCTCAACCAATTCCAAAGGAAAGGTGAGTGGTGGTGACATGCGCGCTGCATTTAATCTCACCAGTAGCGGTAAAAGCCCGCACCAAATTGCCTCTAGCTTAAATGGTCAAAGCCAAATTACGATTGGCAGCGCGCGCCTTGCATCGAGCTTCATGAACCAAGGTGGCGATGTCTTTATTACTTTATTTGATGCGATTAATCCGCTGCGCAAAAAGAGCAATGAGACGGTACTCGAATGTGCAGTCGCTTACTTACCAATCAAGGGAGGCTTAGTCTCAGTTAAAGACTCTGTTGGTATAGAAACAGATCGCTTAAATATTGTTTTAGCTGGAGCCGTTAATCTGAACAGCGAACAGATTAATTTAGCTGTTTACCCTAAAGAAAGATCAGGCCTCACTGCAGGCCTTGATTTGGCTAGCCTAGTGCGTTTGCAGGGTAGCTTGCTCAAGCCACAGGTTGGTGTCAATAAAGAGGCGGCGGTCAGTCAAGCCTTGGCACTGGGTCTCGGATTTTTAACGGGCGGTGCATCGATCGTCGCTCAGAACGCCGAAGGGGTCATGAATAAACCCCATCCCTGCCGTGAAGCCTTGCACAGCTGGGATCGGATTTAATGACGCTCGTAACGTACTTCGGTTTTAAATACGCTGGCACCAATAAAAAGACTAAATACAGAAATAAAGATGCCCGCAAAGAAGGCGGTCCAAAAGCCGGAGATCGTAAAGCCACTCACCACGGTTGAGACCAGCATCAAGACCAGTGCATTAATCACCAGTAAGAAGAGGCCCATCGTTATGGCCGTCAGTGGCAGTGTGAGCAAAATGAGGATGGGTTTGACAATCGCATTGGCAAAGCCCAATACCAGGGCAGCAACAATGAGGGCGGCTGCGCCATCAAACTGAATGCCATCAAAAATAAAACTCGCAACCCACAGGGAGAGGGCGGTTAGGCCCCATTGCGCAAAAAAGGGGAGAAGGTTTGGCATAGTGAGGTGCTTTCGGGATAAGGGTGCAATTGATCTTACCAGTCGAAGGCGCCTAAATTGACCCCCAGCGGTATTAAAAAGCCAATTCCTTTAGTAAATTTGGCATTTTTAGGATGGCGTGTTTATACTGTGTTTTTATACAGTACTTTAACGAAAATACACCATGAATTCCCCTGTTTTAAGCCCCATGCAGGCTATTTCTGAGTTGGGGCTTAGCCAAACCCCCGAACGCCTTGCTTTTGATGCGCCACCTGCCGAGTTGCGCCTACTGGTGCATGGTTTGTCTGCCGGCTTTCCTTCGCCTGCAGGGGACTACGTCGAGGATGCGCTCGATCTGAATCAGTACTTGATTCAGAATAAACCCGCCACCTTTTTGTTTACGGTGCGCGGCGATTCGATGATGGGCGCCAGTATTGAGGATGGCGATAAGGTGGTAGTGGACCGAGCCCTCAAGCCTAAGCACCAAGACATCATCGTCGCCGTTGTCAATGGCGACTACACCATCAAGCGTTTATACAAATACCGCGGCACGATTGAGTTGCGCCCTGAAAATCCCAGCTACCCAGTAATCACCTTTACGGATGGTGCTGAGTTGCAAGTCTGGGGCGTCGTGATTGGTGTGGTGCGTAAATACATGAATAAAGCGGCGCCGCATGCCCAGCAGCGTCACACTAGCCATTCTGGATGATGGGGGTAGCGTCGCGCGCAGCGCATTTTGCTTTAGTGGATGTCAATAACTTTTACGTTTCATGTGAGCGGGTATTTCAGCCACGCCTAGAGCGTGTACCACTCGTGGTGTTATCCAATAACGACGGCTGCGCCGTAGCGCGTAGCAGCGAAGTGAAAGCCTTAGGCGTGAAGATGGCAACGCCGTGGTTTTTGCTCAAGGACTTAGCGGCCCAGCATGGCATACAGGCACTATCGTCAAACTACACCTTGTACGGCGACATGAGTGAGCGCGTGGTCTCGATCTTGCGGGATTTTTCACCGGATATGGAGGTCTATAGCATTGACGAAAGCTTCTTGCGCATCGATGCCGTCACCCATCTTTATCCGAGCTCCATTGCAATGGGAGAGATCATGCGCAGTCGCATTCGGCAATGGACTGGATTACCGGTGTGCGTGGGCATGGGCGCCTCTAAAACCTTGGCTAAGTTAGCCAATCATCTGGCCAAAAAAAATCCTGTATTCAATGGGGTGTGTGATCTGAATGCCCTAACAAGCCCAGAGCTCGAGCATTGGCTATCGATTACCGATGTGGGGGAAGTTTGGGGAGTAGGTCGCCAGATCACCTTACGCCTGCAGGCGATGGGTATTGAGACGGTATGGGACCTGCGCTGCGCCTCGCCAAAAATGCTTCGAGCCCATTTTGGTGTCGTGATGGAGCGTACCGTGAGTGAGCTCAATGGCATTTCGTGTTTGGAGCTGGAGGAGGTGGTGCCGGCAAAACAGCAAATTATTGCGTCGCGTAGTTTTGGTAGGGCAGTGACCAGCCGCGAAGAGCTTGAGGAATCGGTCGCTACCCACATAGCCAGGGCCTGCGAAAAGTTGCGCGCGCAATCGTCGGTAGCAGCGATGATTCAGGTATTTGTACGAACTAATCGCTTTAAGCCGAGCGAGCCGCAATACAGCCCAAGCATTGCAATTGGACTGGTGGAGGCGTGTGACGACACCTTGGTCTTAACGGATGCCGCACTGACCGGTTTAGGGCGGATTTTTAAAGCCGGTTACCGCTATAAAAAAGCGGGCGTTGTGCTAAGTGGCATTTCAGAAAAGGCGCAGCAGCAACACAGCCTATTTGATGACCATCACTGGAATCACAAATCAGCCGAGTTAATGAAGGTAATGGACGCCCTTAATACCCGGTTTGGAAAAAAGACCGTACATTCGGCGGCAATGGGAAATACGGTGGGTTGGGCTATGCGCTCTGAAAATCGCTCTCCCCACTACACCACCTCCTGGGATGAATTGCCGTTTGTCAGATAAGCCGCTGGGTTTGCTAAGATTCAGGCTTATTTCCCATCCTAGTCCATCGTTGATCCTCAATTTATGTCCATTCTCGCCATTGCTTTAGCCGTTTTATTGGGCCTATATC
>CAZUMD010000094.1:0-6405 GCA_964621735.1 uncultured Polynucleobacter sp. | reverse complement strand
CTGATTCGTGCCGACGTGAATAATGCGGATGGTTTATTGCGCCCCGATATGTTTATGTCGGCCAAGCTCTTGGTGGGTAAAGGACTTGCTGTGGTGGTGCCGCAATCGGCGATTGTGCGCATTCGGGAGATGCGCTATGCGATTGTGCGGGTAGCGCCCGATACCTTCCGCCGGCTTCCCGTTAAAGGCTATGACTTAGACGGCAAACGCTTTGCCATTACGGATGGCCTCGGTGCTGGCTTAATGGTGCTGACGGATGGCGCAGTCTTACTCAACGATCGCTTTGCGAAGTTAGAAGACTGAGTTTGAAGACTGAGCTAGAACACTAAGTTAGAACACTACATGAGCCAATTTACTTCCTTCATTCGAGGCGTTTTAGAAAAACGCGTCTTGGTGATCGTGGGCTCCATCGTGCTTCTGGGCCTCGGCATTAATAGCCTGAGTAAACTACCGATACAGCCTTACCCCGGTGTTGCCCCTTTAACGATTCAAGCGATTTCGCAGTGGCCTGGAAGAAGTACGACTGAGGTCGAGCAGCAAGTCACCATTCCGGTTGAAAATGCCTTGGCGGGTATTCCGGGGCTGCAGGCGTTTCGCTCGGTCTCGCTCTTTGGTTTATCGGTTGTTACCCTCAAGTTCAATGACACGGCCGATCCCTTCAAAGCCCGGCAAATCTTTATTGCCAATTTAGCCAACGCCAATTTACCCGCTGGCGTAGTCTCCAGCATTAGCCCAGATTCCGATGCTACTGGAGAGATCATGCGCTACGAGGTGCACTCGGACTACGCATCCTCGGCTGAACTCAAAACACTGCAAAACTACGAAATCTACAAAGAGTTAAAGCAAACCCGCGGGGTGGCAGATGTATCCTCCTTTGGCGGTAAGGTTCGCCAATACCAAGTGATTGTGACGCCAGAGAGCCTGCAATCGAAGGGCATTTCCATTACCCAATTGATTGCCGCTATTACCAGTTCCAATAGCAATATGGGCGGTGGCTTATTACCGAGTGGCGAGCAGCAGTTTGTGGTGCGCGGTGTGGGTTTACTCAAGAACATCGATGACATTAAGCAAGTCGTCATAACTACAAACAATGGCGTCCCGGTACGGGTGGGTGACGTAGCCACAGTGCAAATTGGCAATGCACCCCGCTTGGGTTTATTTCAGTTCAATGAGAATCCGGATTCGGTCGAAGGCATCATTTATTTGCGCCGCGGTGAAAACGCCACGGAAGTCTTAGCGCGGGTACGCGACACCGTTAATAACATTAACAAGCAAATTTTGCCGCCCGGTATCGAAGTGCGGCCATTTTATGATCGCCAGGTATTGCTCGACATTACCGTCGGCACGGTCAAGCACACCTTGTTCTTTGGCATCACCTTGGTTCTGGCCATTCTTTATATCTTTTTGGGTAATCTGCGCGCTGCTGCGGTGGTGGCTGCGGTGATTCCATTGGCGCTGTGCGTGGCATTCATTCAGATGCACTTATGGAGTGTGCCGGCCAATCTCATCTCCTTGGGAGCCATCGATTTTGGTGTGATTGTCGATGCTGCCGTCATTCTGACGGAGAATGTGATGCGGCACTTGGAGAAGGGCGGTAAGCGCTTAAACCAAGCCATTATTCTAGCTACCAGTGAAGTGCAGCGGGCAATGATTTATTCCACCGGCATCATCATTGTGGCCTACTCGCCGCTATTTTTTATGGGCGGCGTTGAGGGCATCATCTTTAAGCCGATGGCCTTTACGATGGGCTTTGCCTTAATTGCTGCGGTGATCTTGAGTCTGACCTTTTTACCGGCGATGATCTCCTTGATCTTTGGCGAGACCATGGGGCATAAGCCGCCCAGTTTTATGACCCGTTTGACTGAGGGCTATAAACCCTTGCTGCGCCGCTGGATGGATCGCCCTAGAACGATCGTAGCAGTGGCAGTGTTTATTCTCGGACTCACGTTACTGAGTGTCACGCGTTTGGGCACCGCTTTTTTACCGACCCTCGAAGAAAACAATATTTGGTTGCGGGTGACGCTGCCCAATACAGTTGACCTCGACTACTCGATTAAAGTCGCCAACCAATTGCGTGAGAATTTCATTAAACAACCTGAAATCGATAAAGTGGCTGTGCAAATTGGCCGGCCCGATGATGGCACCGACTCTACTGGCGTATTTAACATTGAGTTTGGTCTTTATCTGAAGTCGCCCGATAAGCTGCCAAAGGGAAGTAGTAAGAAAGAATTGATTCATAAACTGGAAGGCGTTCTGAATCAAATCCCCGGCGCCAATTACAGCTTTTCACAATACATTCAAGACAACGTCAATGAAGCGCTCTCCGGCGTGAAGGGTGAGAACTCCGTCAAAATCTACGGCGCCGATTTAGAAGTGCTCGATGCCAAAGCCAAAGAAGTGCTCGAGCAAATTAAACACGTCCGGGGCGTAGCCGATGAGGGTATCCTCAAGGAATTGGGTCAGCCTACGCTCAACATTCAGATTGATCGCGAGCGCGCAGCGCGCTATGGCATTAATGTCAGTGATATTCAGACAGTGGTGGCCAACGCCATCGGCGGCGCTGCAATCACGAACTTACTGGAAGACGAAAAGACCTTTGGTATTGCCGTACGCCTAAGCGAAGCCAGTCGCAATGATGTATCCGACATATCGCAATTACTGGTTGATGCCCCTGGCGGTAGACGCATTCCTCTTTCGATGGTTGCGAAGATTGAACTCAGCGATGGACCTTTCTTTATTTACCGTGAGGCCGGCAAACGCTACATTGCGATTAAATTTAGTGTGCGCGGACGCGACTTGGGTAGTGCGGTTGAGGATGCCCAATTCTTGGTCGAACAAAATGTCGTATTGCCCGCGAATTACTCCATCAGTTGGGATGGCCAATTCAATCAAATGAAACAGGCACAAAGTAAGTTGATGGTGATTGTGCCTTTAGCCTTGCTCGGAATATTCCTACTCCTCGTGAGTGCCTTTGGTAATTTCCGGGATGCGGTGATTGTCATGATCAATGTGCCCTTTGCTGCCATTGGCGGGGTAATCGCATTGCACTTGGCGGGCGAGACCCTCAGCATCTCGGCATTCTTTGGCTTTTTATCGCTCTTTGGTATTGCGATTCAGGACGGGGTGATCCTCATCTCCTTTATCAACAAGACCGTAGCTAATGAACATGGCGCCATGAAGGACTCGATGGTGGAGGGCGCTGCGTTACGTGTCAGGCCTGTATTAATGACCGCGATGCTCTCGGGCTTTGGATTACTGCCTGCTGCGCTCTCGACATCGATTGGCTCAGAGGCGCAGCGCCCCTTGGCGCTCGTGATTGTGGGCGGCATGGTAACCACCACCATTCTGACCCTACTCGTACTGCCAGTCATTTATGGCTGGTTCCGTTGCCGGAGTCTGCCAGCCCCCGCCAAAGTCTCGGTATCATGAGGTATGGCTACCTCTTTTCCTTCCGGCGACACCGCGTTGCCCCACATTCTGATCTCCAATGACGATGGCTATTTAGCGCCTGGCTTATTGGCTTTAGTCAATGCAATCCGCCCCTTGGGCCGAATTACGGTGATTGCTCCGGAGCAAAACCACAGCGGTGCCTCGAATTCTTTAACGCTGTCGCGTCCTTTATCGATCCACCGAATAGCCGGCGGCGAGCGTGACGGATTTGTCTTTATTAATGGCACGCCAACCGATTGCGTGCACATTGCCATGACCGGTTATTTAGACCATCGCCCCGATTTAGTCGTTTCTGGTATTAACCAAGGCGAGAACATGGGTGAAGACGTACTCTATTCCGGTACGGTAGCCGCAGCAGTGGAGGGCGTGATGTTTGGCGTTCCTGGTATTGCCTTCTCGCAAATTGATCGGGGCTGGGCCCGCATTGATGATGCAGCGCAAGCAGCGCACGACATTGTCAAACAAATGCTGTCCCACCCGATGCCAAAACACCCCCAGCAGGCTGATGGCATTGCCACCTTGCTGAACGTCAATATTCCCAATCGATCCTATGAAGAGCTGAAGCGCTGGCGCGTCACGCGCTTAGGTAATCGCCACCACTCACAACCCGTCGTTGTGCAAAATAATCCACGCGGTGACAAGATTTACTGGATCGGCGCTGCTGGCGATGCGAAGGATGCTTCTACTGGCACGGATTTTCATGCGATCAACGAGGGCTGCATCTCGATTACGCCGATGCAGCTGGATCTCACTGACCACGCTCGGCAAAAAGCAATGGCTGCAGACGGCTGGAATCGCGATTGAAGTCGGCCCCTGCTGATCGGTTTGCTGGACACCGGCAGGCACTTGCTACGAAGGTAGCGATGGCTGGCGTGAAGCATGCCAAAACCTTAGATGCGATTGCAACCGTGCCACGCCACGCTTTTATGGATGCGGGCTTGCATCCCCAGGCCTACGAAGATTCTGCATTACCAATTGGGCATCAGCAAACCATCTCCAAGCCATCGGTGGTGGCGCGCATGATTGAGCTCTTGCATAAATCAAAACAGCCTCTGAATAAAGTCTTAGAGATCGGCACCGGTTGCGGATATCAAGCAGCTGTTCTGAGTCTATTGGCCAATGAGGTGTACTCGATTGAACGTATCCGGCCACTGCATGATTTAGCCCGCGATAATTTAAGGCCATTTCGGATTAAAAATCTCCGACTGATTTATGGCGATGGCATTTTGGGGCTTCCCCAAGCCGCCCCCTTTGACTCGATCATCCTCGCTGCGGCGGGTTTGGGCATTCCCGATGCCTTATTGGATCAGCTGGCCATTGGCGGGCGTTTGGTTGCCCCGGTGGCGCGCAATGCCAAAGAGCAGCAATTGCTCTTAATTGAGCGGGTGAGCTCCCACCGCTATCAGCGCACGGCTCTAGACGAGGTCTTTTTTGTACCTTTACAATCAGGGGTAGTATGAAAACACCATCCCAAATCGCTATTACCCCAACCCTGCGTGGCCCTAGGTCAGCGCAGTGGATGCTGGCGCTGATTGGCGCAAGCGTACTGCTGTCCGCATGTACTACGCCACGCACTAAGCCGGCTACGGTTGTGGATCGGTCGCAGGCTGAGTCAGTCAGTAGTTCAGCCGTCGTGCCTACGCCCCCTGGCTATTACCGTGTGAAACGGGGCGATACCGTATTGCGGATTGCGCTGGACCAAGGGCAGTCTTATCGCGATATCGTGCGCTGGAATAACTTAACCGACCCCAACTTGATTGAGGTTGATCAGCTATTACTGGTCCGTCCACCGGCCGGCAAGATGACCGTCAAGCCCCTGACATCTGCCGCCGCCACGCCTGCCCCACAGAAAAATACCGATCAGCGCATGGCGGAACCCGCTGCTGAACCCAAGATTGAGGCAGTTAAGCCCGATGCACCACCGCCAGGCATTCGTTTGTCGTGGCCAGCTAAAGGCAAGGTAGTCGAGGACTTCATCGATGGTAAGAACAAAGGGATCGATATTGCCGGTAAGTTAGGGGATCCGATTCAGGCGGCAAGCGATGGCCGTGTGGTGTATGCCGGCAATAGCCTGCGCGGTTACGGCAATTTAGTGATCGTCAAGCATGACAATACTTACCTCACGGCCTATGCTCACAATCGCAACTTGTTAGTGAAAGAGGGCGATGCCGTGCGCAAAGGCCAGAAGATTGCAGAAATGGGCGACACCGATGCTAACTCGGTACGACTTCACTTTGAACTGCGCGTCAATGGCAAGCCAGTAGATCCGCTGCCCTTCCTGCAGTAACGTAAGGTGGCATGACAACCGTTCTGGTATTTGATATTGAAACCATACCGGATGTAGCGGGACTGCGCCGGCTGGAGGATTTTCCGGCGAGTATGGCGGATAGCGATGTAGCGCAGCAAGTCATGCAACTGCGTTTAGATAAAACCGGTAGCGATTTTTTACCCCTTTACCTGCAACGCATTGTGGCGATTTCCTGTGTGATACGGCGCACGACTAAAGAAGGTTTGCCGCAAATCAAAGTCGGGTCACTTGGCAATCCAGATGATTCTGAGAAAGTACTGATACAGGCATTTTTTGATTTGATCGAAAAATACACGCCGCAATTGGTATCGTGGAATGGCAGCGGCTTTGATTTACCGGTCTTGCACTACCGCGCCTTAATTAACCAAGTACATGCACCGCGCTATTGGGAAATGGGCGAGAGCCAGGATAGCGATAGCCGCGAGTTTAAGTGGAATAACTACATCAGCCGCTACCACATGCGGCATTTGGATTTAATGGACCTGCTGGCCAAATTCAATGGCAGGGCCAATGCCCCTTTGGATGCCTTAGCGAAACTGTGCGGCTTTCCAGGCAAGCTCGGTATGGATGGCAGTCAAGTCTGGCCTGCTTATCAAGACGGCAAGATAGCCGACATTCGGCGTTATTGCGAAACCGATGTCGTCAAT
>CAZUMD010000093.1:0-6481 GCA_964621735.1 uncultured Polynucleobacter sp. | reverse complement strand
CGCTCAAAAATATAGTGAGGCCGTATTGAAAAGTCAGCTGTACGTTGTATTTCATTTTTCTAGTTATATAAGAGCTTATTATGGTGCATCACCAAATGGCATTTTATCCTAGAGCAAGTGCCCCACCTTGACGTAAATGAGGGCACCCTCTTCTTTGGTAAAAGGGGCATGTTTACTGTATCGGGGGCTACGAATCCAACTACCCTTGGGATAGGCTCCAAACTCGTCATGAAAGACACCATCGAGGACAAAGATTTCCTCACCGCCCGGGTGAACATGCGGATTAAATACCGTATTGGGAGCCCAGCGCACTAGGGCTGTACTGACGCCATCATGTTCATGCAAGGGCATCACCGAAAGCCCGGGCACCAGCCCAGGATACCAATCGCTGGTTTTGGTATTGATGCGGACTGCTTGGCTATCGGCCTGCTCAAACTGCCGTAGCTTTACAAACAAAGTACAGCCATCTTTCGAAAAGGGGCTATGCTGGCTGCCAGGCGGATTGCGTAAATACATTCCGGCGGAATAATCACCCTTCTCGTCTGAAAAGCAACCATTTAGCACTAGAATTTCTTCACCGCCATCGTGGGTATGGGGGGTGAATTGGGTGTTTGGCGCATAACGCACCACCGATGTAGCTCGTGCCAGCTCCCCACCATCCCGATCCAGCATTTGACGCTCCACACCCTGAACGGGAGATGACTGCCACGCCAGCCGATCGGCATGCAAAACAACGCGCTGCTTAAAGTCAGTATTGATATCCATGACTCAAGCATAAATCAAAGCCAGTCATTGACATGAAGATCGTACAATTAGGTGATGACAGACCAAAACGCTCCAGCACAACCTGCGAAACCAAGCCTGCGCCATCGGATCAAAGATGAATTTGTTCAGGCCTCACTATTGGCCCTGTATTTTGCTGCCTGGTTCTGTGCTATTGCATTCTTTACCTTTGCGGTATTACGAGAAGAAGCCGTTCCGATTACTCCCTTTGGTCTTGCCATTATCAAAGCGGGTTTATGCGCTAAATTCATGATGATCGGTAAAGCAATCTTTCCATTGAAAGTAGATGCCAATCGAGGCCTGATTAAATCGATCTTTTGGCACTCGATTGTTTACTTACTTATTGTGACTGCGCTAAGCTTTCTTGAGTCCGGAATCGATGGACTTCTACATGGCAAGTCCTTCATAGAGTCCGTTTCCTCATTTGGGCATGGCGACCCAATTTATATTGCCGCCCTCTCCATAATGTATTGGCTCATTCTTTGGCCTTATTTGATTGTGCTTGGATTAAATCAATCTCTTGGCAATACAGCGGTTCGTACTATTTTATTTGGCTCTAAGCTAAAGTAATCCGAGTTAAAGCAAAGTTCGGCGTCGACCTACTTTGTACCTTTAAAAGAAATCAGGACCGCATTGCGGTCCTGATTCATTTACTAGCAGTAGATTTGAGCCGCCTAGCTTACCAACCAATGGCCTTAGGTAACCATAAGGAAATCTGTGGGTAATAAAATACGATGAACAAAGCAACACCCTGCATAAGCACAAAAGGAATGACGCCTTTATATAAATGCTTAATCTTCACTTCTGGCGGTGCTACTCCTTTTAGATAGAACAGGGCCCAGCCAAATGGCGGCGTTAAGAACGACGATTGCAAACAAACCGTAATCATCATGGCAATCCAGACAGGATCCGCACCTTGTGCAATGAGCACCGGCAAAAATAGTGGAACGGCAATGTAACTAATTTCAATCCACTCAATGAAGAAACCCAGAATAAAAATCAGCAGCAACATAAACCAAATATCGCTATTGACGCCGCCTGGAATCACCTCAAACATACCAGCAATTAACTCTTCACCATTTAAGCCGCGGAACGATAAGGCAAATACTTGAGCGCAGATCAAAATAAACATCATGATGGCGCTAATTTTGGTTGTATCCAGCGCAACTAATTTTAGCTTAGCCCAGGTAAAGCGCCCGGAGAAAATGGTGACGATAACGCCGCCGATGGCGCCCATCGCAGCCGCTTCGGTTGGCGCAGCAATACCCGCAACGATCGAGCCCAATACCGCGATAACAAGCATGATGGGTGGAACCACTACTTTCCAGAAACGGATGGTTAATTCCTTACCGGAAACCCGACTGCGCTCTTCCTTCGGTATGGGCGGCATCAAATCAGGTTTGAGCCATCCCAGAATCAGAATGAAAATGATGTAGACCACCACCAATAACATTCCGGGGCCAACGGCAGCTGCAAACAGAGTTCCTACAGACAACTGCATGATGTCGGATAGCAAAATCAAGATCAAACTGGGTGGAATGATCTGCCCCAAGGTGCCAGAAGCACAAATGGCACCGCACGCAATGCTTTTGTCATAGCCTCGTCGAATCAAGGTTGGTAGTGTTAGCAGCCCTAAAGTAATAACAGTTGCACCCACAATTCCGGTGGTAGCCCCCATTAAGGCGCCAAATAAAATAATCCCGACCGCCATGCCGCCTTTAACACCGCCAGCAACGTGCCCGATGACGTCCAATAAATCATCGGCTAAACCAGATTTTTCAAGCGTAATCCCCATAAAGATAAATAAGGGTATGGCAAGCCATTGGTATCCCGCAACCACCCCGAAAACCCGAGCAGGCAGCAAGTTAAACAGCATCGGCCCAAAGCCTAAAAATCCAAATACAAAACCAACGGTTGCAAGGGTAATGGCGACTGGCACTCCGATCATCAGCATTACAAAAAAGCCGATGAGCATAAAAATAGCCATGGTTTGCATCTCAAACATGATCGCCTCCACCTTTGGTTTGGTAGTTCACAATCACGCGGCAAAACTCACCCACACCTTGCAGCGCTAAAAGGCAGAAGCCAATTGGAATAAGCGCTTTCACCATCCAACGATAGGGAATACCACCAGGATCAGGCGACATTTCTCCAATGGAAAATGATTGATTGACGTACTTAATGGAGAGCAATATAAATAAAACCGCTACTACGATGGTTAATGCAGCTGATAAAAGGTCAACGTAAAACTTTGTTTTGGGTTTGTAGTTGGCATAAAACAAATCAACCCGAACATTGTCACCACGCAGCAATGCGTAACTCATGCCAAATAAAATTAATGCCGCTAAAAGGTGCCACTCAAGCTCCTGAGCCCATACGGTTCCCAGGCTCATGCTGTATCTCAATGTTACGTTGATGACTATCAAGCCCACAATGGCAAGGGCCACATACGACGTGGCCCTGCCAATGTGATCAAGTAAGCCTTCAATACGTGCTGCGATTGTATTTAAGGACTTTTGCACATGAATTCCTAACTCAAAAATTAAAAAACAGATTAGCCGCGAACTTTGCTGTGATACGTTGCTTCACTGTATGAAGCCCAGCTGTCATAGCTCTTCTTAAATGCAAAATATGAATCATGTACCTTCTTAGTCATTGGATCGGCCGCTGCAGAAGCATCCAAAATCTTCTTCGTTTCTGCGCGCATTGCAGCTATGACGGAATCTGGCAAGGGCAAAGCGGTTACGCCCTGCTTCTTGACTAGGTCTTCCATCGCTTCTGCGTTATTGCGCTGGCACCATGCCTCGCCAATCACATTGCAGGCTGCCGATGCGTTTTGGACCACAGCCTGCAGGTCTTTTGGCAACTTATCCCATGCTGCCTTATTAATTAGAAGCTCTGATGTGGTTGCAGGCTCATGCCATCCAGTGGTGTAGTAAAACTTGGCTGCCTTTTGCAAACCCAAACGACGATCCTGGAATGGACCCACGAACTCAGCCGCATCAATCACACCACGCTCCAGCGCAGGGAAAATCTCACCGCCTGGGAGCACCTTCACATCGACGCCCAAATTAGCGTAGACCTTACCAGCGAGACCAGGGATACGCATCTTTAGGCCTTTTAAGTCCGCTACGGTATTGATTTTCTTTTTAAACCAACCGGTCATCTGCACGCCAGTATTACCGCAAGGCATCGCAACCATACCAAATGGAGCATAGGTCTCATTCCACAGATCAATACCACCGCCGTCATATAACCAGCCATTCATACCCTGAAAGTTCAGGCCAAATGGCACTGCGGTGAAGTACTGCGCAGCAAATGTTTTGCCAGTCCAAAAGTAGCTATTGGCGTGATTCATCTCGACGGTGCCCGAACGTACCGCATCAAAGCCCTCAAATGCTGGAATTAACTCGCCAGCGCCGAAAACCTGAATCTTCAAACGGCCATTCGACATCTCGCCTATGCGCTTAGCAAGGTCGGTTGCACTACCAGGACCATCCATATAGAAAGGCGAACCTTTTGGATAAGCACTGGTCATTTTCCAGTTAAACGTTTGTGCTGATTGGGCTTGCACAATGGCTGGCGCTCCGAGAGCAACACCGGCAACTCCTGCACCAATACCGGTACTCAAAAACTTACGGCGGTTTGATTCCATGATTGACTCCTCCTGAAAAAATACTAACTACACGTACACCATTAAAAGTTGACGCACATCAAGATTCTGGGAATGACTGATATGCACCGCAACCGAACAAGATTTTTTTTACAACATAATCAATGTAGTGCATGACTCCTACAAAGAACTCAGGATATTCCCTAATTTAGTGCATGAACAGTACTTCTTTTGGGATGATTTTGTCTCATGCTTCAATTTGGTGATTAAAAGAATCTAAACTAGTGGTTTTCATATGGTGGTTAACCGCAATTAAGGAAACACAGCACAATGCAAGCAAAATGGGGTATTCAAGGAATGGCGGTAGCGCCACACTCACTCGCGTCGGAGTCCGCTCTCGCAGTATTGCGTGAAGGCGGTAATGCGCTGGAAGCCATGATTTCAGCGGCGGCAACCATTGCCGTGGTTTACCCGCACATGAACTCGATTGGCGGTGACTCGTTTTGGGTTGTCCATGCTCCGGGCAAAGCCATGGGCGGAATTGATGCCTGCGGCGCCTCCGCTGGATTAGCCACCAAGCAATGGTACGCCGATAAAGGCATCACAAAAGCCATTCCCTTTCGCGGCCCAGTAGCAGCCAACACGGTTGCTGGAACCATTTCAGGCTGGGGCGCTGCGCATGCCCTCTCCAAAAAAGGACTGGGTGGCAAATTGCCCCTATCCCGCTTACTCGCGGATGCAATTCATTATGCTGAAGCGGGCGTTCCAGTGACCTTCAGCCAATCGAGTTTGACTGAAAAAAAACGGGTCGAGTTAACCCCCATTCCCGGTTTTGCTGAAACCTTTTTAGTGAACGGCAAAAGCCCAGCAGTCGGTAGCATTTTTAAGCAAGGCAGGCTTGCAGCTACGCTCCGGCAGATTGCAAAAAAAGGCACGGATGACTATTACCGCGGTGAACTGGCTGAGCTGCTCGCCAAAGAGTTAACTGCCATTGGTAGTCCATTGCGCTTAGCCGACTTGCAGCGCCATCAGGCAAAACTAATTGACCCACTTGAACTCAAACACAGCTTAGGTAATGTGTACAACATGACGCCGCCGACCCAAGGCGTGGTTTCCCTCATGATTTTGGGCATTCTGGACCAACTCAACTTAAAACGCTTTGATGTGGATAGCGCTGAATACGTCCACCACTGCGTTGAGGCAACCAAGCAGGCTTTTAAAGTACGCGATCAGCACGTGACTGATCCTGCGTACATGGCGCACCATGCGCAGCACTTTTTGACCCCTGATTTTTTAAAGGGCTTGGCTAGCAAGGTAGATGCTCAGAAAGCCCTGCCTTGGGGCGCCGGACGTGGGCCAGCCGACACCATTTGGATGGGCGTGATCGATGGCGAAGGCCGTTGCGTCTCCTTCATTCAAAGTATTTATCACGAGTTTGGCGCTGGTATTGTCTTACCCAAATCCGGTGTGAATTGGCAAAACAGGGGCTGTAGTTTTTCACTGGATCCACACAACCTCAATACGCTTGAGCCCCATCTCAAACCGTTTCATACGCTTAATCCTGCCATGGCATTATTTAAGGATGGTCGCTCGATGGTGTACGGTACGATGGGCGGCGATGGTCAACCGCAAACCCAATGCGCTGTGTTTACGCGTACTGCGACCTATGGACTCAACCCACAGGACGCCATCAGCAGGCCGCGTTGGTTACTCGGCAGAACCTGGGGTCAAACCAGTGACAGCCTAAAACTAGAATCCCGCTTTGATAGCAAAGTGGTTTCTCAGCTGGCTGCCATGGGCCATGATATTGAAATGCTCGCTGATTTTGATGAAACCGTTGGGCATGCGGGCTGCATCATTCGTGAACCGTCGGGCGTGCTGCGCGGCGGCTGGGATCCGAGAAGCGATGGTGCTGTAGCAGCCTTTTAAAGCGTAAGTTAGGGTGCTTTAATAAATCCAAGGGATGAGCTTACGCACTCGCCCTTGGTAATCGGCATAGGCAGGAAACCGCTCTACCAACCACCGCTCTTCTTTGCGTGATTTGATGTCAAAGAAGATGGCAATAATCACTACATAGAGCCAAAC
>CAZUMD010000092.1:0-6490 GCA_964621735.1 uncultured Polynucleobacter sp. | reverse complement strand
GCAAACTCGCCATGCAGCTCCCACTTAATGATGATGCGCTCAGGAGCAGCAGATAATTCGATTGAACGAAAGAAGTGATCTTGACTGCTATTGCCTTTACTTTGAAAGGCTTTAGAGAGGCATTCAATCCAATCGATCTGCAATTGACGCGACTGTCCATCTAATAAGAATGCCTGCGACAAAATACGTTCTTTTGGCCACTGCGCTACGGGCGGCCTAGAATGCACTTCTTCGTGCAGCACCTGCCGTAAGGGGTGATCATAGGGTTTCATGTTGCGCACATCCCGTTCATGGTCGTATTGAATTCTTAAATGATACCGCTAAATTTTGACCCAAAAGCAGCTTCGGACAGCAAAATAAGGCGCCCCTATAGAATAGAACTTCATTTGCCCTTATGGACCAAAAATACCGTATGTCGCTGAATCAACCTTCTAACGCAGAGCAGATAGTCCGCATTCATTTGGCCGCATGCTATCGCTTGTGCGCACTGAATCAGTGGGATGATCTGATTTATACGCACATTTCTGCCGCAATTCCGGGGGAGCCTGATCATTATTTAATCAATCCCTTTGGTATGCAGTTTGATGAAATCACCGCCTCGAGTTTGCTCAAAGTCAATGTGCAAGGTGAATTGCTGCCCAATCAATCTGGCATGGTGAACCCGACCGGCTTTGCTATTCATGGCGCCATCCACCGAGCACGCGCCGATGCCCAGTGCGTAATGCATTTGCATAACACTGCCGGCATCGCAGTCTCGGCTCAGCGCGATGGTCTACTGCCTTTATCGCAGCACGCCATGCGCTTTATGGGACATCTCGGCTACCATGATTATGAGGGCCTAGCGCTAACCGAATCCGAAGGAGCGCGTTTAGTTACCAACCTGGGAAATCATCCCGCTATGCTATTGCGTAACCATGGCACGCTCACGGTAGGCCGCACGATTGCTGAAGCGTATGTGGTGATGGCTACCCTTGTTAAAGCGTGTGAAATTCAAGTGGCGGCATTAAGTAGCCCCAATTTAATAATGCCTGAACCTAGAATTATTGAAAAAGCGGCAGCCGACCTGCACGCTTTCGGCGCGGAAGAAGGCGCTCTCGAATGGCCTGCCTTGCTGCGCAAATTGGATCGAATTGATCCCAGTTATAAAGATTAAATTAAAGCAATTTTTTACCTGAAAGGAAAATGCCATGCCCACGATTAATGTTCAGATCTTTGCTGGTCGTACTCATGAGCAAAAACGTCAATTCGTTGAAGCGGTAACGCGCGTCACCTGCGAGACCCTCAACTGCTCAGCTGAATCGGTTGACATCATCTTGACGGATGTTACCAAAGAGAATTGGGCTACTGGTGGCGCCCTGTGGAGTGATAAAAACTAGTAACTACAGCTGCGCATCTTAAAAAAGGGGTGCATCAGCACCCCTTTTTATCCCGACTCCATCTGGTGATTTAATCCAATTTAATCTTCGTCTTTTCAATTACCCTTTTCCAGCGATCAATGTCTGCAAAATACAGCTCACTAAATTGAGCTTGATTCAGGGGGGCAATTTGTACGCCCGCCTTCACAAAACGCTCTCTGAGCTCGGGGGACTCCATTATTTTTAAAGTGGAAGCACTTAATTGATTAATAATCGCCCGCGGGGTACCGGCTGGAGCAAAAATGCCTTGCCAGAGGGTATGTTCATAGCCAACTACACCTGATTCAGCGATAGTTGGTAACTCAGGCGCCCCAGGAAAACGCTGCTTGCTGGTAACCGCCAAAGCCCTTACCCGATCGCCTTTGTACAGAGGCAAACCAACCGGCATACCCGCAAAGTAAAAATCAATTTGCCCACCAACCACATCCGTTGCTGCTGGCGAACCTCCTTTGTATGGAACGTGGATTGCTTGCAATCCAGTCAGCGATAAAAATAGTTCCCCTGCCATGTGATCCGAATTACCAATTCCGGATGATGCAAAACTGAGTTGTCCAGGTTTTGCCTTCAGCATTGCTATTAAATCTGCTACTGACTTTGCCGGTGAATTCGGATTGACAATCAGAATATGGGGTGTAGCAGCTACCCCGACAACTGGTATGAGGTCTTTACTGCCATTAAAGGGTAGCTTTGGATTTGTTGCCACACTAATAGCTAGCCCGTTTTGTGCAAACAAAATGGTGTAGCCATCTGGAGCGCTCTTGGCAACCGCATCCGCAGCAATATTACCGGCTGCCCCACCCCTATTCTCAACGACGATCGGTTGCTTGAGCGCAATACTCAGATCGTTTGCAATCATGCGGCCCACAATATCCGTTGAACTGCCTGGGGCGTAACCAATCATCATTTTGATTGGCTTATCTGGGTACGCAGATGCCAATGCAGTGGTTGCAACTCCGCTCATCACCATTGCCGTAGCAATTAGCTTAGAAATTAACCGTAATGTTAAGGTCATTTTTATCTCCATATCGTATTCATAACGCTCTTGGTTTAAAGGTTTAAAACAGGTACGCCACATTCAACTGCACACGCATTTAATGCTTTAAGTAACTCACTTGAAACTGGGATGCCATCACGCTGACGTGTTGAGATGGATGTATTCGCCCCCTCTCCAGGAATGCGAATGCGATCAACTCCGGGCAAGGTATTGGATTCTTGAATATCCCGAACTACCGCAGATACCCGCTCAATAAAAAGGGTACGCTCTCCAAATGCATCTGGATCTACTGCAATCAAGGCCTGGCCCGTATTCGTGACCCCATCATGGCAAGCATTAAAGTCAATCGTCTCTTTCCCAACTGCCGCCCCATTTAAGGTTCCGGCAAGGAGGCTAATCATTAAGGCTAAACCATAACCTTTGTAGTCGCCAATTGGAAGTAAAGAGCCTTCGCCTGCGCGCGCTGGATCCAAAATAGGCTTCCCAAAACGATCGATCATCCAGCCCTCGGGAATCAACTCGCCACGCTGTGCCGCCAGCTTTACCTTCCCATAGGCGGCGACCGTAGTAGCCATATCCAGTAAAACAATCGGCTGGCCTTTTTGGGTTGGCACTGCAATTGCAATGGGATTCGTAGAAAGCAATAAATCAGTACCGCCCCAAGGAGCCATGTGGTTTGCGTTGCCAACCGCCATATAGATGCCAACTAGTCCACGCTCCGCTAACATTCGAACATAGACCGAGGCGGCCCCAGAGTGGTTTCCGTGGTGGCTGCCGATCCAACACACCCCGTGCTCACGGGATTTTTTAGTCGCTAACTCAACAACCTGATTCATCACCAGATGCCCCAGTCCATTATCACCATTGATTAGCGCAGTGCCACCACGCTCGCGCTCCACCCGAATATGCGGATGTAGATTAATACCGCCCGCCTTAATCCGCTTAACATACGCCGGCAGCCTAAAAATGCCGTGCCCATCGGCTCCAGCTAGATCTGACTGCACCATCAGATGGGCGACAGTCTTCGCATCTAAAGGTGGAACGCCATTCGAAATGAAAACGTCTGCAATAAATTGCGATGCTTGATCGATTGGTAAATGGCGGGGATTAGTCATCGTTCTTTATTGGTTCGCAGGAGTATTACGCAATTCCATACTGTAAATGTACCTGCCTTCAGGGTGATAGGTAACGGTGGCTTCAAATAATTTTCCGCCGCTATCAAAATAGCGTCTTGTAATCACCAAACAAGCCGAGCCAATATCGACATTTAATGCATCAGCATACTTTTGATCTGCCCGTGCTGCATAGACATCTACTTCAGCACGATCGATCTTGAGTGCAAAGCGCCGTTCAATTTGCTCAAAAACCATTAACTGCGAATGCTCTGGATCGTTAGTAACATCAGCAAACTGGGGCAGGATGTAAATATCCGTCCAAGCAATGGCTTGATTTGAATCTTGATTTTTTCGAACGCCGCCAATGTGGTACCACGATGATCCTATTGGGGCATCTAAGACTTTTGCCAGTGCCTCATCGCACTCAATAAACTCTTCTATTACATTTACCCGATAGGTATCTCGCGGATACCGCAGAATATCGGCAGGGGAATTGAATGACTGCGTAAAGCGCCGCGGCGATAACCTTGAAATGACCTGGGTAGCAGCGCCCTGCTGCCTTAGTATTAAGCCATCGCGCTCCAAATTACTCAGCGCATGTCGCAATGTGTGCCTGCTGGCATTAAATAGTGTGCACAGCTCGCTTTCCGATGGAAGGCTAGATCCAACCGCCCAATACCCCTCGCGAATACGCTCAGAAAGTGTATTCGCGAGTGCCTGGTAAAGAGGGATGTTTGCAGTCAAATTAAGATAAACCAAACATTTTTTTACCTGCTATTGGCAGGCGGGCTTTGAGGATATCGCCAGACAAAGATTCCGTAATGTACAGATCCTTGCCATCGCCACCAAAGCATAAGTTAGCTAAATGGTGGTGATGCGGGTTGTCTGAATAAATCAAGTGGGTCGGCAGCATATTGTTATCAAAACGCCAAATGCCTACGCCAAGATGGCAAACCAACAACCCATTCTCCGAATCCATTTCGATTCCGTCTGGGCCAGCAACACCACCAGTTAACTGAATTGCAACGCCCGTTTTAGAAACCGAGCCATCAGCCATCAGTGGCAGGCGCCATATTTGCTGTGAGCGCGTTGCCGCAACAAACACATGCTTTTCTTGGGTATTGAGAGTAATGCCATTGGGGCTTGGAATGTTTAATACCAAGCGATCAAGCTGTCCATTGGCGCGCAATCTAAACACACGACCCGTTGGATCAGCAATTCCGGTTTGGCCCTGATCCGTAAAGTACAAGTCGCCATTGGAAGCGAAGTGCAAATCATTGAGGCCTTTGAAATTTTCGCTGTACATCGAGCCTAAAACAGTTTGAATCTTGCCGGTTTTCGTATCGAGCTCTAAAAGACCGCACTTGTAATCACAAATGAATGCGCGACCATCTTTGTGAAACTTCAAGCCATTAGGCCAGCCGTCATATTGGGTGACTAACTCCCAGTCCCCTTTGGGCGTAATCTTAAAAATACGTCCGAACGGAATATCCACAAACCACAAATTTCCCTCACGATCAAAGGAAGGGCCCTCTAAAAAGCATTCGACCTCGGCATTTTGACGATTGGGGTCAGACCAGCCCGTGCGCGATTTTTTTCTGAACTTGGCAGGCATGGACATAAAGACCTCTGCCTTAATCTTCTCTACCGGCTGAAATGGGTTGTGCATTCTGAAAATCTCCTAAAGTTATACGGATAAGTTAGCGTAAATACGAATATGGCTCTGCCGGGATTTTTTTTGCTAAAAACACGGTATTTGATATATTAAATCATAATTTTATGGTGCTGGACTAATTCGAGGTGTACTATTTTACTAAATTCATGATTTACTTGTACGAACAAATTAAATAAACGGAAAACCAATGGATCGGATTGTTGTTATTGGTACAGGCACGATGGCCGCTGGCATAGCGGCGGGCTTTATTGCAGAAGGATTGCCCATTACCCTACTTGGGCGCTCGACTGAAAAAGCGAGCGCTTGTTTAGATAAGGCCCTGGGACTAGCCATCGCCATCAGCAGTAAGGATGCTGTCCGCGCATCAAGCCCAGAGGCATTGAAGCAATTGCAGCAATATGGCGTTTTTGAAGAATGGAGCGAATGGTCTAACTGCCTTTGGGTGATCGAAACCGTTTCAGAAAATTTAGTACTAAAACAAACTATTTTTGCTGTGCTCGACAAAAAAGTCCCGAAATCCGTTCCCATCGGCAGCAATAGCTCCGGCTTCCCCATTAGTAAGATTGCCGAGGGCCTTTCTACAGCAGCTCGTATGATGGGGGCCCATTACTTCATGCCTGCGGATATTGTTCCTTTGGTTGAGATTGTGATGGGCGAAAAAACGGATCCTGCGCTCGCAGAGCAGGTATGCGTTCTCTATAAATCGATTCATAAAAAACCAGTCCTAGTGAAGCGCGATATCCCCGGATTTTTAGCGAACCGCATTCAGCATGCACTCATGCGGGAAGCACTCGCTTTAGTAGATGCCGGAATTGCAACGCCGGATGATATTGACGATGCGGTGCGCTACAGCTTTGGCTTTCGCTATGCAGCGGTTGGCCCAATGACCCAGAAAGAAATTTCTGGGTGGGACGGCATGGCCAATGCCGCTAAGGAAATCTACCCCTCGCTCTCGAATATTGATGCCATTCCGCCCAGCTTAGCTAAGCTGATGGCAGAAGGTAAAACAGGGATCAAGGCGGGGGAAGGGTTTCGTACATGGAGCCCAGAAGAAAGTAAGGCGATGAATGCCCTTTATTCACGCCGTCTTAAGGCTGCATTTGAAGTTCTTAACATTCAATAATGCCCCACTCGCTCGAAACTGTCTTCTTTACTAGAGCAAGATTGGGAACAACGCCAATCCCAACGGAATTGAGTTGCTCGACTTTCAATCTTCCTTCGGCAGCAGTTAGGGGTGCATCACAAATGTCGTACTCCAAATACGCATTGGACATACTAAGGCCCCATGGCG
>CAZUMD010000091.1:0-6515 GCA_964621735.1 uncultured Polynucleobacter sp. | reverse complement strand
CCTTGCGGCACCGGATTTTGAGTCCGGCACGTCTACCAATTCCATCACCGAGGCAGGTGAACTCAGCGGTACAAAACCGCTGAGAGGTGTGAGTGTAACAAATACTGTGCTGCTATCCGATTATGGCAACAGAATCGTCGATCCCGTGGTTTTGCGGTCTTCTAGATCGCGGTGCGCCTGCACTGCATCTTTCAGGGCATAGCGCTGCTTAATCTCAATCTTGACTTTGCCCGAACTGACTTTATCGAATAAATCCGCAGCCATTGGTTCTAGCAAGCTGCGATTGAGAACATAGGTGCTCACGGTGGGTCTAGTGACCTTGAGCGAGCCCTTGCTGGCGAGGATGCCGAGGTCAAGCAAGGGAGGCGAGCCTGAAGCGCCGCCGAAGGAAACCGCCATACCGCGGGGCGAGATGCAATCTAAGGTTTGCATAAAGGTATCTTTGCCCACCGCATCATAGGCAACAGGAACACCTTTGCCGCTCGTAATTTCCTTGACGCGTTTTACAAAATCTTCCTCGCGGTACAAGATCACGTGATCGCAACCGTAGGCTTTCGCAATCTCGGCTTTTTCGGGGCTGCCAACCGTACCAATCACGGTAGCGCCAATTGCTTTAAGCCACTGGCATGCAATCAGGCCAACGCCGCCAGCAATTGCATGAAACAACACGGTATCGCCCTTTTGTACTTTGTAGCTATCGGTTAAAAGATATTGAACTGTCAGGCCTTGCAACATCATGGCCGCGCCCTGCTCAAAGGAAATCGAATCGGGCAACTTCACTAAGATGTCGGCAGGCATGATGCGGGCTTGTGCATAAGCACCGGTAGGACGACCTGCATACGCCACCCGATCGCCCACTTTGACGTGAGTAACATCAGGTCCGACTTTTTCAATCACGCCAGCGCCTTCCATACCAATTCCACCAGGCAGTGGCTGGGCATAGTAGCCCGAGCGAAAGTACACATCAATGTAGTTGAGGCCACATGCATGGTGACGAATCAATACTTCACCTGGACCAGGTTCGCCGAGCTCTACATCGACCCATTTCATGACCTCGGGGGCGCCTGTTTCGGTAATGCGGATTGCTTTGACGATTTCCTTACTCATATTGATTCCTAATAGTGTGTGTTCTCTTGTGGTTCATTGCCCCAATCCCTTGGGGTCGTTTTTTGTTCCAATGACAGCTTCAAGGGCTCGCCGTGGCTAATCCCATAAAATTAATTGCATTTTTTGGCTTTAGACCCGTATTTTGCCTAAAATTGAGGGCTGTAGGCAAAATTACTCAAAAAGGATCAATCCGCATGGCCGGTCACTCAAAATGGGCCAATATTCAGCATCGCAAGGGTCGTCAGGACGAAAAGCGCGGCAAGATTTGGACCAAGCTCATTAAAGAAATTACCGTTGCCGCTAAATTGGGTGGCGGAGACCTGGCTACCAATCCCCGCTTGCGCTTAGCGATTGATAAAGCCAAAGACTCGAATATGCCCAATGACAATGTGCAACGCGCTATCCAGCGCGGCACTGGCTCGCTTGAAGGCGTGAACTACGAGGAGATTCGCTACGAAGGCTACGGCATCAATGGTGCTGCAGTCATTGTGGATTGCATGACCGATAACCGCACACGCACCGTTGCCGAAGTGCGCCACGCCTTCACGAAATACGGTGGCAATATGGGCACCGAAGGATCGGTGGCATTTTTGTTTCAGCACTGCGGTCAGATGCTATTTGCCCCCGGAACCAATGAAGATCAATTAATGGAATGTGCACTCGATGCAGGAGCGAATGACGTGATCACCCATGACGATGGCGCGATTGAAGTACTCACTGCAGTACCTGATTTTTCTAAGGTACAAGATGCCTTACGTGCAGCAGGCTTTCAGGCAGAACTAGCCACCGTGACGATGCGGCCTGAGACTGATATTAGTCTCGAAGGCGATCAAGCTGACAGCATGCAAAAGCTACTGGACGTTTTAGAAAATCTGGACGACGTTCAAGATGTATTTACAAATGCTTCCATTCAATAAACATACCCACTCCATTTAAAAATATAATCCCATGAAGATTCTCCTTATTGGCTCCGGCGGCCGCGAACATGCCCTGGCATGGAAGTTAGCCCAATCCCCGCAGGTTCAAAAAGTCTTTGTCGCGCCCGGCAATGGCGGTACCGCTAGCGCAAAGCAAACCCATGCTGGCATTGAAAATCTTCCGATTGCTGATTTACAAGGCCTTGCTGATTTTGCCAAGCGCGAACAGATTCATTTAACGGTGGTGGGGCCTGAAGCGCCGCTGGCTGCAGGCATCGTCGATGTCTTTCGCAATGCCGGCTTACGCATTTTTGGGCCAACCCAGTTAGCCGCGCAACTCGAATCATCCAAAGACTTTTCCAAAGCCTTCATGAAACGCCACGGCATTCCAACCGCGGATTACCAAACCTTTTCCAATGCCCAAGAGGCGCATGCCTATATTGATCTCAAGGGCGCGCCGATTGTGATTAAAGCCGATGGCCTCGCTGCTGGTAAAGGTGTCGTAGTAGCGATGGACTTAACGGAGGCCCACGCTGCCGTCGACATGATGTTAGCCGACAATAAGCTTGGCAATGCCGGTGCACGCGTTGTGATTGAAGAATTTTTAACCGGCGAAGAAGCGAGTTTCATTGTGCTAGTGGATGGTAAAAATGCTTTAGCACTCGCTACCAGCCAAGACCACAAACGTTTACTGGATGGCGACCAAGGTCCCAATACCGGCGGCATGGGCGCCTATTCTCCGGCGCCCGTAGTCACACCCGAAATCCATGCCAAAGCCATGCGTGAAGTCATCATGCCCACTATTAAGGGCATGAAAGCCGATGGCATTCCGTACACTGGCTTTTTATATGCCGGCCTCATGATTAGCCCCGATGGCCAGATCAAGACCTTGGAGTTCAACTGCCGTATGGGAGATCCAGAGACCCAGCCGATCATGGCGCGCCTGCGCAGCGACTTGGTTCATGCTTTAGATAAAGCGGTAGACGGCAAGTTAGATGAAGTCGAGCTGGAATGGGATCGCCGCACCGCCCTGGGGGTTGTGCTGGCAGCGCACCTATACCCCGATACACCACGTAAAGGCGATGCCATTACTGGCATTCCCGAAGATACCGCTAGCGCCATTACCTTTCATGCGGGCACCACCATGACCGACGACGTATTACGTACCAATGGCGGTCGAGTACTCTGCATCGTCGGCCTTGCCGATACGGTGCGGGGAGCCCAAAAAGAGGCTTACCAAACAATTGAGCAAATCCAGTTTGATGGCATGCAATATCGCCAGGATATTGGCCATCGCGCTCTAAAATAAGCTTGGCATCCAATTACCCACGAGTGAGCACCATTTTGCAAATCGACATACAAGTACTAAAAGACTATTTCCTAGGCCTGCAGGACCGCATCGTTTCTGCTACTAGCGCTTTGGATGGCAAGGCATTTGTTGTGGATAGCTGGCAAAAACCAGAAGACAGTCCTTTGCAGGGATCGGGGCGCACCTGCATTTTAGAAAATGGCAACATCCTGGAAAAAGGCGGTGTTGGTTTTTCACATGTCCGTGGCGACAAAATGCCCAGTGCTGCCACCCAAAATCGTCCTGAGATGGCAGGTCGGAGTTTTGAGGCCATGGGTGTCTCCTTGGTGTTTCATCCGCGCAATCCAAAAGCGCCCACCGCCCATATGAATGTGCGCTGTTTTATTGCGCAAGCGCCAGATAAGGATCCGGTATGGTGGTTTGGCGGCGGCTTTGATCTCACCCCCTACTATGGTGTTGACGAGGACTGCAAACACTTTCACCAAACGGCGAAGAATGCGCTTGATCCGTTTGGCAGCGATCTACATCCTCGATTTAAAAAATGGTGTGACGAGTATTTTTATTTGAAACACCGCGATGAACCACGGGGTATTGGCGGTGTCTTTTTTGATGACTTTAATGAGCTCGGGTTTGAGCGCAGCTTTGCAATGACTCAGGCCGTGGGTGATGCATTCATTGAAGCCTATTTGCCCATCTTAGAGCGCCGCTACCAAGAGCCATATACCCAAGCTGAGCGGGATTTTCAGGAATACCGCCGTGGCCGTTATGTCGAATACAACCTCATTTTTGACCGTGGCACGATTTTTGGCCTGCAGTCGGGCGGCCGCTCGGAATCGATTCTGATGTCGATGCCGCCCGTTGTAACCTGGCGCTACAACTGGACGCCCGAACCCAACACCCCCGAAGCAAAACTCTACGATTACTACCTCAAGCCCCGCGACTGGTTAGCCTAATTGACTACACCAGAAAAAATTGGCATCTTAGGCGGCACCTTTGATCCTCCCCATTGGGCGCATTTGCGGGTTGCCGCGCATTTTGCAAGGTTGTTTCAGTTGGACCGGTTGTTGCTGATCCCAAGTGGTAACCCATGGCAAAAATCCGCTTTTATTACCCCGCCTGAAACGCGCTATCAATTAACGCAAGCGGCGGCCATCGCCCTTAGCCGATTATTGGGCGATGAGGGCATTCAGATTCCAATTGAAGTGGATCGCATTGAACTGGACCGCCAAGGGCCAAGCTACACCATCGATACCGCGATTGCCCTGCGGAAGCGTTATGGCAAAGCAACCCACCTCATTTGGCTGATGGGGGCTGATAGCTTGATGCAAATCGATACCTGGCAAGACTGGCAGCATTTGCTCAAAGAGGTCCACTTAGCTGTGGCAAGGCGGCCTGAGTTTGCTTTAACGATTGACCCCCAATCGGAGTTGGGTCGCTTTATCCAAACTCACCAAACCAGTGATGCCAAACAGCTGGATCGATCGCCCTGCGGCTTAATTTACTTGGACCAGAAGCTAGACATGTACCTCTCATCGATTGCCATCCGCAAGCAATTGGCTGCTGGCGGCATTAATCCAAACACCCCTTTGGCTGAGCAAATCCCCAGTGAAGTCTTGGATCTGGTTGAGAAGTTAGGTCTTTATTCCCAATCGAGATAAGATCTCCCTCTATTTATTAAAAGAAGCTATGGACCTACGTAAACTGCAACGCACCATTATTGATGCACTGGAAGATGTCAAAGCACAAGACATCCGAGTCTATGACACCACCAAACTCAGTGAGTTATTCGACCGCGTCATTATCGCAACCGGCTCGAGCAACCGCCAAACCCGCTCGCTGGCAATGTCGGTGAAGGAAGAAGTGAATAACAAAGGTGGTGAGGTAATTTCCATCGAAGGTCTTGAGACCGGTGAATGGGTCCTCGTCGATTGCGGCGACATCGTTGTGCATATTTTGCAGCCTATGTTACGTTCTTACTACCAGCTGGAAGGCATGTGGGGCGCTAAGCCAGTCCGGGTTAAATTAGCGGGCGCTAAAGGCCTTGCGAAAGCCAGTGAATTTTCCGACGAGGACGAGGACTAAGTCAGTACGTCTGGCTGCATAGTCGTCCTCTAGCCAAGCATGCGACTCATCATCATTGCAGTGGGCCATAAGATGCCAGACTGGGTATCAAGCGCTTGCAACGACTACCTCAAGCGCATGCCCTCCGATTGCAGCATTGAACTCAAAGAAATCAAACCTGACCTATCGCCTGCCAAAGAAGCGATTAAGATCGCTGCCGCCATTCCCAAAGGCATTCGCCTGATTGCGCTGGATGAGCGCGGCAAGGATCTCAGCACCCAAGGCATTGCCGAGCAATTAGCGCAATGGCGACAAGATGGGGGCGATGTCGCTTTTCTGATTGGCGGCGCCGATGGTTTAGACGCCAGCCTCAAGCAAAAAGCCGATGCCATTTGGCGTTTATCCAGCCTCACCTTGCCGCATGCAATGGCGCGGGTCTTATTGACCGAACAACTCTACCGGGCATGGACGATTTTGCAAGGCCATCCCTACCACCGCGAATAGCATCCTTCATTTAACAATGTATTCTTTTCTCTACCTCGCATCCCAAAGCCCCCGGCGCCAGGAATTATTGACGCAATTGGGCGTTCGCTTTGAATTGCTCTTGCCTAGTAGCGATGAGAATGCCGAAGCAATCGAGGCGCCACTTCCCAATGAAAATGCCAGAGCCTATGTTGAGCGCGTGACGCTCGCAAAATGCGCTGCGGCACTACAGCGCTGGGCAAAGCGCGGCCTACCTTGGGCGCCCATTTTATGCGCCGACACGACTGTAAGCCTTCCCAATAGCGATGCTGCCCAGATCCTGGGTAAGCCCACGGATGCCGCAGATGCCGAACGAATCTTACGCTTGCTTAGCGGCCAAACCCACGAGGTGCTAACAGCGATTGCGCTGCTACCACAGCAATCGGCAAAGCCCATTAGCCTGGTACAGGTATCGCAAGTGGAATTTATGGAGCTTAGCGATGCCCTCATTCAGGCCTACATTGCCAGCCAAGAACCCTTTGGCAAGGCGGGTGCGTACGGCATCCAAGGCCTAGGCAGCGCCTTTATTCGCGGCATCGAAGGTAGTTACAGCGGCATCATGGGGCTACCCCTATTTGAAATGGCCACCCTATTGCAAC
>CAZUMD010000090.1:0-6640 GCA_964621735.1 uncultured Polynucleobacter sp. | reverse complement strand
GGGCGCGTTATGCAAAATGCTTAGGCAGTGCTGTGAATCCAGTGTTGCGAGAGGGTAATTCCGATCGCCGCGCGCCTGCCGCAGTCAAGCGCTATGCGCGTAACAATCCCCACTCCATGGGTGTTTGGAGCCAAGCATCCCGTACCCATGTATCGCATATGCACGGTGGCGATTTTTACTCCAGCGAAAAATCCATGACGATGACGAAGGCCTGCGATGTCAAAATGGACTTAGTCACCAAGAGCGGCAAGACCATTGTTTTAAAGCCAAAGATTAGCCTGCAAGCGGGCGAAGTGATGGATAGCATGTACATGAGTAAAAAAGCCCTGTGTGCTTTTTATGAAGAAGAAATGGAAGATGCCTATAAGACTGGGCTCATGTTTTCCTTGCACGTGAAGGCAACGATGATGAAGATTTCACACCCCATCGTTTTTGGCCATGCCGTCAAAATCTTCTACAAAGATGCTTTTGCAAAACATGAAAAATTGTTTGCAGAACTGGGTGTCAATGCCAACAATGGTCTGAGCAGTGTGTACGACAAGATTGCAAGCCTGCCTGACTCTAAGCACCAAGAAGTGCTGAGGGATTTGCACGCTTGCCATGAACATCGCCCAGCATTAGCGATGGTAGATTCAGTCAAGGGCATTTCAAATTTACACTCACCCAGCGACGTGATCGTCGATGCATCCATGCCAGCCATGATTCGCATTGGCGGCAAGATGTGGGGAGCAGATGGTCGGCCGCAAGACACCAAAGCGGTTATTCCCGAAAGTACCTTTGCACGTATTTACCAAGAAATCATTAATTTCTGCAAAACCCACGGCAACTTTGATCCTAAAACAATGGGAACGGTACCCAACGTTGGCTTAATGGCACAACAAGCAGAAGAGTACGGCTCACACGATAAAACGTTTGAAATTGCTGAAGCCGGCACTGCCCGCATCGTTGCCGATGATGGCACTGTTTTGATTGAGCAGCAGGTAGAAGAAGGTGATATTTGGCGCATGTGCCAAGTAAAAGATGCGCCGATTCGGGATTGGGTCAAATTGGCCGTGAATCGTGCCCGTTTATCGAATACCCCGGCTGTATTTTGGCTGGATGAGTATCGCCCCCATGAGGCGGAGTTGATTAAAAAAGTAAAGACCTACTTGAATGACTATGACCTCACTGGGCTGGATATTCAGATCATGTCGCAAACACGGGCAATGCGATATACCTTGGAGCGCGTAATACGCGGCAAGGATACGATTTCCGTGACCGGTAATATTTTGCGTGACTACCTCACCGATTTATTCCCCATTTTGGAATTAGGCACCAGCGCTAAGATGCTATCGATTGTGCCGTTGATGGCCGGCGGCGGACTGTTTGAGACGGGTGCAGGCGGCTCGGCTCCGAAGCACGTCAAGCAATTGGTAGAAGAAAATCACTTGCGCTGGGATTCTTTAGGTGAGTTTATGGCGCTAGCTGTATCGCTTGAAGACATTGGTGACAAAACAGGCAATCAAAAAGCCAAAATTTTGGCGCGCACCTTGGATGAAGCAACCGGCGCACTGCTCGAGAATCGCAAGTCGCCGTCCACCAAAACGGGTGAGTTAGACAACCGTGGCAGTCAGTTTTACTTATCGATGTACTGGGCCCAGGCATTAGCCCAGCAAACGGAAGATAAAGCACTGCAGGCCCACTTTGCGCCCATCGCAAAAGCGCTGGAGACGCAAGAAAAAACCATTGTGGATGAGCTAAGTAGCGTTCAAGGCAAGCCAGTCGACATTGGCGGATATTATTTTGCCGAGCCGGCGAAGTGTGATGCCGTCATGCGCCCTAGCAAAACCTTCAACGCAATTATTGAGTCCTCACAGGCCCACTAATTTTTCTGTTTGATCGACGCGAATGGTGAATACCCAGTGATTTACCATTCGTCTGAATGCAGTGGGAAGTGATGTTAATCCCATAGTTTTTATGGGTATTGCGATTTTTTGTGCAAAGCCGCAATTTCCTTCACTTTATGTTTTAATTCTTGCAACGAAGCACTGGGGAGTAGCCAGCTCAGCAATGAGTCCTCTTTACCGTCATTACGTTTAGGCTTTACTTTGTAAGGATCTGAGCCGGTATTGGGGTAGACATAGTCTAAGGCAAGACCATTGGTTTTTATGAATGGTTGATGTTTTTTATTTCTCAGGTACAGGATGCGCATTCGATATTTCCGAATTGGTAGATTGGTAGCTTGCATACCCTTGGCAACGGCTGTTGTCATTGGGGCGCCCTTAGCAACAGCCCAGTCAATGCCGGATCTAGCGCCGCCAATCCAAAAGTCAACGTCAGCTACTCCCGGCACCATCTATAGCTTAGAGCAATTAATTCAGCTGGCACTGGAATCCAACCCCCGGGTATTGGCAGCGCGCGACCAAGCGGCAGCTTCTAGCGGGCAATTACGTTCTGCCAAAGCAGTACCAAACCCCCAATTTGAATACAACACAGGACAACAGCGCTCCGCTACCGGACCATTAACTACCGGCAATGTCTCGTCTTGGTCGGTGACTCAGCCATTGGATATGCCCTATACCCGTTTCCCACGGGTTGATGCAGCAGAGGCCAATGCTCGCGGAGCCCAAGCCACGCGCATTGCTTTTGAGGTGGAAGCCATTGCAAATGTGCAACTGCGTTATTACGAGTTACTCCGCAGAGAGGCAGAGGCACGTGCAGCGAGTGAAGATTTGGACCTAACGAAACAAATTCGGGATCGCATGCAGCTGCGTTATGACGTGGGTGAGACCGCACGCTTTGAGTTGATTCGGGCGCAGACGGAATTTTTGAATGCGCAAATTACCGCTGAGTCAAGCAAGCTGCGTATCGAGCAAGCACGAGGACTACTACGTCAAACCGTGGGGCATCAGCTCGCAGCGGATTTTTCAGTGGCAGGGTCTAGCCAAAAAGCAAATGAGTTGCCACCCCTTGAGACCCTTCTTAATGAAGTGCGCAATCAAAGTCCTGAATTGCAAAAGGCAAAAGCCCAGATGGAGGCGACCGAATCCAGATTGAGTTTTGAAAAAAACTCCCGCTTGCCTAACTTGTCTGTGAAAGCGCAGCAATACAATGACCCGAACTTTACTGATCGTTTGTATGGCTTGGTGGTAACCATCCCGATTTGGGACTTTAGGGGCGGGCAAATTGCGGAGGCTGAGGCCAATGCCTCCAAAGCCAGAAATGAGTTTAATGCGCAGACCCAAAGTTTAGAGCAGCAGATGCAATCCGCATACAAGCTTTATCTGATTGCCAGCTATCAAGTGCAAATTTTGGATCAAGAAGTAGTTCAGCTTGCGGCAAGCGCACGGCGCATTGCTGAAATCTCCTACCGTTTTGGTGAGCGCGGCATGCTCGAGTACCTCGATGCGCAGCGGACCTTTCGTGCGGCCCGCAATGACTTAATTAAAGCCCGTTTTGATCTGGCATCGATCACGACGGAGATTCAGCGTTTACGTGCCAGCCCAGAATGGGTTGCCAAACTCGAAGGTGATAAAAAATGAATCCCCAGTTACTGATTCTTCTCAAGCAAATTAGAGATCAGTTGATCGTCTTAAAAAATCGCCTATTGCAATATGTTGAAGAAGCGTATGACAGCACAATGGCGACGCAAAAGCAGCTCTATAGCCAAGTATTTAACTGGCTTGCCGTGCGCGTGCCCGCATTCACAGATACCTATTTACAAGCCCCGACTTGGTTTAAAAAAGGCCTATTTGTATTGCCTTGGCTGGTTGTTGTGCTATCAACCTTGCACTACTTTGATGTGTTTGATCCCAAACCAACAGTCAAATATGTCCAAGATCCAAATATTGTCTACGTCAACGATGACCTTCGTAAGATGATTCAAGATGGCAAGCTAGAGCTTGGTCAATTTACTGAAGAGGTACGCGTTTCTGGACGGATTGACTTTAATGAATCCTTCCTAGCGCGCATTGGTGCCAACGTAACCGGCCGCGTTTCAGAAATACTCGGTTTTCCAGGTCAAATGGTGAAGCAGGGTGATTTACTTGCCAAAATTACATCGACTGAATTAACGCAATCTCAACTCTCGTATTTGCAGGCAAGAAGCGGTAGTCAGCTTGCTGAGCAGGCGGCCAATCGTGCACGTATTTTGTATAAAGAAGACGTTATTGCGCTTGCCGAGTTGCAGCGCCGCGAAGCCGAAGCGACCAGTGCCAAGGCTCAATTTGGAGCAGCAAATGATCAGTTACGCGTACAGGGCATGGACCAAGCGAGTATTGATCAGCTCGCAAAAACTAGCGTAATTAAATCCATCAATAATGTCCGTGCAACGATTGACGGCGAAATCGTCGAACGCAAAATTACCAAGGGGCAGGTCGTTCAGCCGGCCGATGCACTGTTCACGATCGCTGACCTAGTTGGCCTGTGGGCCATTGCCGAAGTGCCTGAAAGTGCTGCTTACTTAATAGTCAAAGGGGAAAAATCATCGGTCATTATTCCCGCCTTACGTAATCAGGTCATTGAGGGAGTGGTCTCGCATGTGGATTCGATTGTCAATCCAATCACCCGAACCGTATTGGTGCGCATGGATGTCCCTAATCAAAGCGGCCAAGTCAAGCCCGGCATGTTGGCGACGATGTTGATTGATAGTCAGCCTCGCGAGCGATTACTCGTGCCGCTCGAGGCGATTGTTCGCGAAGACAATTACGACTATGTCTATGTTCGTGAGGATGATGAGCGTTATCGCATGGTGATGGTCAAGCTCGGACCAGAGGGCAAGGGGTTTAGGCCAGTGATCTCCGGTTTAAAGGCTGGCACTGAGATCGTGATTAAAGGCGCTTATCACCTCAATACCGAACGCAAAAAACAGCTCTCAGGCGGTTAATTTCAATGTCGATTTATTTTTTAGTGAGATAAAGCCACGCCATGATTGAAAAAGTAGTCCGCCTCGCACTACAGCAACGCCTCCTCGTCTTAGTTATTGCGGTGGTGTTACTGATTGCCGGCTTGATTGCGACTAAGCGTTTATCTGTCGACGCCTTCCCGGACGTGACGAACGTGCAGGTACAGATTGCCAGCGAAGCTCCAGGCCGCTCACCGGAAGAGGTTGAGCGCTTTGTTACGATTCCAATTGAGCTCAGCATGACGGGTTTACCGGGCCTAGTGGAGATGCGTTCCTTGAATCGCAATGGCATCTCGATTGTGACCCTGGTCTTTACTGAAAAAACCGATGTGTACTTTGCAAGGCAATTGGTTTTAGAACGCCTAATCGAGGCTGCTTCACGCATGCCAATTGGTGTCGTCCCAGTTTTGGCGCCGCTCTCAACCGGGTTAGGTGAGGTGTATCAATACACCATCAATCATCCAACGGATGGCAACGCGGAGGTTGGAGTCGATGAGTTAGCTGAGCGCAGAACCATTCAGGACTGGATCGTGCGGCCAATGCTGCGTTCCGTTCCAGGCGTTGCAGAAATTAATACCCAAGGGGGGTACGCTAAGGAATACCAAGTGCTGGTTAATCCTGAGCGCCTGCGCCATTACCAAATTAGCTTGCAGGATGTTTACGAAGCCTTGGCACGCAACAATGCCAATTCTGGCGGCGGACAGTTACCCACCTATTCCGAGCGCTACCTCATACGGGGGGTGGGTTTAATCGCCAAGCCCGAAGACATTGGCAAGATTATTTTGAAGGAAGTTAAAGGCACGCCAGTCTATGTTCGTAACGTTGCCGATGTCACGATTGGGAGCGAGGTACGGCAAGGAGCTGCCATCCTGAATGGAACGACGGAAAGTGTTGCCGGAATTATTCAAATGATTCGCGGGGGCAATGCGCGCGAGGTGGTTAGCCGCATAAAGACCAAGGTCCGTGAAATCAATGATGGAAAGTTATTACCCGATGGTTTGCAGATCATTCCATTTTATGATCGTACTGATCTGATTGATGCGGCGATGTTCAACGTAGCCAAAGTATTGATCGAAGGCATCATCCTAGTCATCGTCTTGCTCTTCTTGTTTTTAGGTGATGTACGCTCTTCGATCATTGTGGTGGCGACTTTGATTCTGACGCCACTGCTGACTTTCTTAGTAATGAATCGCTATGGCATATCAGCGAACCTGATGTCGCTTGGAGGCCTTGCGATTGCGGTCGGCATCATGGTCGATGGCTCGGTGGTGGTGGTTGAAAATACCTTTGCCAAATTAGGCGCTCGCCTCAAATCAGGCGAATCCAAAAACCGCATCATCTTAGAGGCAGCGACTGAAGTCGGTAAGCCCGTGCTATTCGGTGTTGGCATCATTATTTTGGTATTCATGCCATTGCTCTCACTAGAGGGAATGGAGGGCAAGATGTTTGCGCCGATGGCAATCACGATTGCAATTGCCTTAACGATATCCTTGATTCTGTCTTTTACGCTTTCACCTGTTTTGTGCTCCTATATCTTGAAAGGGGGCGGGGAAGACGATACCCGCATTGTCAGAAGCCTCAGAACACCCTATACCAAGTGGCTACATTGGTGCTTGGACAACCCGAAGTTGGTGGTGAAGCGCGCCATTATCTTATTGGTGACGAGCTTTATTGCATTTATGATGCTCGGCAAATCGTTTATCCCGGTAATGCAAGAGGGTTCGATTACACCTTTAATTGCTAAGTCGCCCAATATTT
>CAZUMD010000089.1:0-6731 GCA_964621735.1 uncultured Polynucleobacter sp. | reverse complement strand
CTTTTTCTGTGAAGCTTGCCTAGGCAAGCTTTTCTATTTCAATCGGCACAGAACAATAACCATGGCAACAGCATTCTCTGATAGCGCTGATTTTTGGAATAAGCGCTTTGATACGCCCGATTATATTTTTGGCAGATCTCCTAATGAGTACCTACAGCAGCAAGCCAAGCGCTATTTAAATAAAGGCGATACCGTCTTATGCGTAGCGGATGGCGAAGGTAGAAACTCAGTGTGGCTGGCAAAGCAAGGAATGCAGGTTGACGCATTTGATTTATCGGAAGTGGCTCTTAAAAAAGCTGTTGCGCTAGCAAAAGAAGAGGCGGTTCACGTCCAATTTAGCCTAGCGTCCACCGAAGCATGGGATTGGCAGCCAAATCAATACGATGCGGTGGTTGGAATTTTTATCCAGTTTGCCGACCCAGTGATGCGCCCCCATTTATTTGCGCAAATGGTATCGGCCTTAAGGCCCGGAGGACTGCTCATCATTCAGGGTTACACGCCAAAGCAATTGGAATTTAAAACAGGCGGTCCTTCGATACTAGAACACCTGTATACAGAGGATATGATCCGTACCCTGATTGACGATCTAGAGCCGATTGATCTGTGCCTGTATGAAAAAGAGTTATCCGAGGGGCCAAAGCATACGGGGATGTCGGCCTTGCTCGGCCTGGTTGCGCGTAAGCCACTTTAAGAATCTAAACGCTCCATTTGCGCAGAATGGTATTAACGTACTGCTCGAGCTCCGGCGGCCTGAGGGCGCCCGACAATCGGTCTAGTTCTTTTCCCCCTTTAAAGACGGCTAAGGTTGGTATTGAGCGAATCTGAAATTGCGATCCGAGCGCTTGTTCTGCTTCGGTATTCACTTTCGCAAAAACCAGCTGGTTTACAAAACGCTGGGCAGCGGACGCAAAGGTAGGGGCAAACTGAGTACACGGACCACACCAAGGCGCCCAAAAATCAAGCAAAACGGGCAGATGGGTTTGTCCCGTTACTTCGGGAAAATTACCTTGATTTAATTCAATTGGCAACGACAGAAGGCTTTTTTTACAGGAGCCGCAAAGGGGATCCTGCGCAATGCGATCGCTTGGAAAGCGATTTTGCTTGTGGCAATGGGGGCAGCTTATTTGCATTGATTGCTCCTATCCTAAATGGCTTTATAGAACAAACTGATTGATATTAGAAAAGTAAAGATGGCGAATGCTTGTTGTATACGTGGGCCACTGATTTTTTTTGCAATGATGCTACCTACTAGCATTCCAATAATGGCCCCACCCGCAAACGGAATACCGATTGACCAATTCAGGTGGCCTGCTAGCGCGGCACTCGTGACGCCCGTAATCGAAATCAAAGCCAATACGCCTAGCGACGTTGCAACAATCGATTGCATGGGTAAGTCAGTTAGTTTTCTGAGTGCTGGAACAATGATGAAACCGCCGCCAACGCCGAGCAGTCCAGATAAAAAACCGGCTACTGCGCCAGAGCCCATCAGCGCACGCGCACAAGGTACTGACCACATTAAGCGACCAATTGATTGGTCTAGTTTGCAGGGTGGGGCGGGCAGTTCTTTTGGAGTTTTGCCTGTGATTTCTTGCTGGGCTTGAATCAGCATCCGAATTGAAACAACAATGAGAATGATGGCAAATGCAATCATGAGTGGCTGATTAGGAATGCGCTGAGCGAGGTATACGCCGATGGGTGCCAATACGATGCCAAGCACTGCCATGACAAGGACAGCGCGATAGCGCAATTGTTTAGTGCGCAGGCCATTGATAGCCCCCAGAGACCCTGCCACGGCGATCGCTAATAAACCAATAGGGCCCGCACTGGCAACACTGAGCTTGAGGCCAAACACCAGCAGTGGAACCGACAGAATGCCGCCGCCGGCCCCGGTCAAGGCCATCATCACTCCGACAAAGGCACCTAGCCCTATGCTGATTAAGCTAATACTATCCATGCCGTCCAGTATCCACCCTCAAGTAATAAATTAATATTTATATTATATATTTAAATATAATGTTATAGTGGGGATATGAACACACCAACCCAAGCTACCGTAAAAGCATTCTTTGATCCGCAAACGTGGACCTATACCTACGTGGTGTACGAGTCTAAGGGGTCTGCATGCATCGTGATTGATTCCGTGCTGAATTACGACCCAAAGTCGGGTCGTACAAAGACAGAGTCGGCCGATGAAGTGATTGCCTTTATTAAAGAAAACCGCTTGCAGCTCGACTGGATTTTAGAAACCCATGCCCATGCTGACCATTTGACCGCAGCACCCTACATTCAGGAAAAACTGGGTGGGAAGATTGCGATTGGTGATCACATTACTACCGTACAGAGTGTATTTAAGGGCGTCTTCAATTTAGATGATATTGCAGTAGATGGTTCGCAGTTTGATGTGCTGATCAAAGAGGGTGAGTCCATAGCGTTTGGTAATTTATCGTTTAAGGCCTTGTTTGTTCCTGGACATACTCCTGCGTGCATGGCATACGAGATCGGTGACAGCATCTTTGTTGGAGACACCTTATTTATGCCCGATGTCGGTACGGCGCGCTGCGATTTCCCTGGCGGCAGTGCCAGCAATTTGTATCGCTCGATTCAATCTATTTTGAAGTACCCGCCCAGCACTAAGCTGTACATGTGCCACGATTACCCTCCGAATGGCAGAGCTCCTGAATACCAATCGACTGTGGCAGATCAAAAAAAGAGCAACATTCATGTGCATGATGGCGTTACGGAAGAGCAGTTTGTCGCCATGCGCAATAAACGGGATGCTGGACTCGAAATGCCCGTTCTTATTTTGCCGTCGATTCAGGTCAATATTCGTGCAGGTCACATGCCCAAACCAGAGGGTAACGGCACTGCGTATTTGAAGATTCCATTAAACGCGCTGTAAACGCATTAGGACGAGAAGGGCAATCATGCCAGCAACCATTGATTTAGAACGCATGCGCACTTCGGCGGATGAGGCCTGCCGTTTAATGAAGGTATTGTCGAACCCTGACCGCATGCTATTGCTTTGTGAAATCAGTCAAGGCGAGAAGTGCGTTGGCGAGCTTGAAGACATATTAGATATCCATCAGCCGACGCTGTCGCAGCAATTGACGGTATTGCGCAACGAAGAGTTGGTTGAGACCCGTCGTGATGGCAAGTTAATTTATTACTCCTTATCCAGTGCCATTGCAGTTGAGGTGATGACATTGCTTTACAAGCACTATTGCCGTAAATAAATCCGATTCATTACAAAGAGGAGTTCATCATGAAATGCAACGTAGGCAATACAGATCGCGCTATCCGAATCATCGCTGGTTTGGTTTTAATTGGACTTGCTGCTACTGGCACGATTGGTATGTGGGGGTGGATTGGCATTGTCCCCGTATTGACTGGCGCGTTTCGTTTTTGTCCAGCCTACCCACTCTTGGGTATCAACACCAATAGCAAACCATAAAACAGCTTACATCCAATTGAAGTCCTTTTATAGCTACTTTAGCTGGGTGCAATCGTTGTAAAGCGCCGCGGATCATTGATGGGTCGCAGCGGCATGATGTGGATTTGCTTGCCATCGAGTAGAAGCTCAACCTGGATCCCGATTCCGAGCTCGAGTCGCCGTACCTCGGCGCTAGAAGCTTCCCAAATGACCGTTTGATCGCCTCCGGGAATGGAGAACTGAATGACGGCAATCTGCCCAATGGCGCTAATTTCAGTGACAAGGGCAACCTGACTGAGCGCCGTTTTTGTTCTGCTGACGCTGATGCCGCTTTGCGGAATAACCCAGGCAACCACGCTTTCCGCCGGAATCTTATTTTTATCGACAACATCGAGTGCAATATCCGTGCCCTGCCAATGCAGCTTGCCTTGATTAAATCGCCCTTGGAATAGATTGCTGATACCGACCAGTTCAGCGACTCTGGAATTGCGCGGTTTTTGGAATAAGTTCTGCGGACTGGCTGTTTGTAGCCCAATGCCGCGATCAATGACGGTAATGCGATCAGCCAATAAGCCTGCCTCACGTAAATCGTGCGTGACTAAAATAATTGGAATTTGTAAATCGCGTCGCAATTGCGCCAAGGTTTTGTAAAGGCCTTGCCGGGTTGGTGTATCAATCGCAGAAAAAGGTTCATCCAACAGTAAAACTTTGGGTTGGCGTGCTAATGCTCTTGCCAGTGCGACGCGTTGCTGCTGCCCGCCGGAGAGTTGATTGGGCATGCGCTGTGCCAGTTCACCAATGCCCATGCGCTCCAGCCAATCGTGTGCAATGGCTTGTTTTTCCGCTGCCGTATGCCCTGTATTTTGCAACGGAATTTTTACATTATCAATGGCGGACAAATGGGGAAAGAGGGCGTATTGCTGAAACAGGAGTCCGCACGAGCGCTGGGCTGGCGATAGGGCAAGTGACTGAGCCTTGTTTCCTTCTTCTGCGCTAAACCAAATTTCACCATTGCATTCGATTTGGCCATGGGCCGGATTACGTAAACCAGCGATGGTGCGCAGCGCCGATGTTTTGCCGCTGCCCGATGGCCCGACCAGCGCATGCAATTCACCGTTTGCGCACTCGATATTGAGTTGCAGTGGCATGGGAGTGGTTTGGTGTATGCGCAGCTTTAACATGATTTGCGCCTGCCTAAAACGCCATAGGAGATTGCAATTGCAATCAGAGAAGTTGCCAATAGTAAGAGCGAGAGCAGTCCTGCGCCAGCAATATCAAAACCCTGAACCTTGTCATAAATCGCAATCGAGACGGTTTTGGTTTCACCGGGTATGGCGCCGCCCACCATTAATATGACGCCAAACTCCCCCAAGGTATGGGCAAAAGTCATGACGGCAGCGCTAGTCACCCCACGCCAGGCTAAAGGCAGTTCGATCAGGCGAAAAATTTGCCACTGCGATAGCCCGCTAACCTGGGCCGCCTCCCGAATTTCAGGGTTGATGGACTCCAAGGCGCGCTGAATTGGCTGCACCGCAAACGGTAAGTTAACAATCAGGGAGGCAATAAGGATGCCTTCAAAGGAGAAGACCAAAGGGTGGCCAAATAGGCTGACATCCCCCAAACCCACCAGTAGGTAATAACCCAGAACCGTGGGCGGCAAGACCAGCGGCAAAGCGAGAAGGGCCTCAAGCCAGGGCTTTGCAGATCCCATTCGAACCAGGCGATGGGCCAGCCAAATACCCAAGGGCAGCATGATCGCCAATGTGTATAGGGCTAACTTAAATGAGAGAAAAATGGCTTCGGTATCCAACACGCCCCAATTTTAGGGCCTAAGTGCAGTATTTCTGGCTATATGACCTAGGGTAATTCACTATAGCCATAGACCTGCCTAAGGCGTTAAATATGCATTAATGCGTTAGGATGCATATTTACACCTTTTATGTAATCAAAAATAGACAAATGAACAAACTTGTTCCTCTGGAAACCAAAGACCTTAGCCCAGCGCAAATGGAGCAGGTTTTCGCTCAGGTGTCTCAATTTTTTAGCTTACTAGCAGAGCCATCCCGCCTCAAGATCCTCTTCATCCTGTGCGGTGGCGAGCAATCCGTTAATGCAATAACCGAGCAGGCTGGTTCGAGCCAGGCGAATGTGTCAAGGCACTTAACGGCATTGCACCGCGAAGGAATACTAAAGCGTCGCAAAGAAGGTGTCACGGTCTATTACTCGATTGGCGATGAGGCCACATTGGGTATTTGCCAGAGCGTATGCGCTCGAGTTGTAGAAGAGATGAAAACGTAGTTTTATTAATGAATTATTGAATGAGCTATTAATCCAATGAACAAGAATCAACTGGAACTGCATTCGGAAGACATTCCATACATTGAAAAGCCAAATGGGCAGACGCGGCTACGCAAAGCGCCGGAGCATTTTATTTCGAAAGACTTTATTGCCGACGTCAATAAAAATGGCCTCGATGAAAACCGCCGCGGTTTTTTACGCAAAGGCTTTTTGTCTGCGATTGGTGGTGCCGCTGGCCTCGCTGCAGCACCTGCTGCATTGGCCTCGGCTGCAGGCGATCCCGCGATTTTAGAAAAGCAAGAATGGCAAACCACCTTGGGTAAAAACGTCGCGACCATGCCCTATGGTCTGCCTTCGGTTTATGAATCCAATTTAATCCGCCGTGAATCGCCCGGTTTAACCCGAGTTTCAGCAGCATCGGTTTCATTTACGCCATTGCAGGGCCTCTTTGGCATGATTACTCCGAACGGACTGCATTTTGAGCGTCACCATCAAGGTTGGTATAACTTAGATCCCAATAAGCACCGCTTAATGGTCAACGGCCTCGTGAAAAGCGAGCGCGTTTTTACGATGAGCGATTTAATGCGCATGCCATCGGTATCGCGCATTCATTTTATTGAGTGTGGCGCCAATACTGGTCTGGAGTGGGGTAATGTGGCGGTGCCAACCGTGCAATACACCCACGGCATGTTGTCGTGCTGCGAATTCACGGGCGTACCGCTTTCGGTATTGCTCGATGAATGCGGTGCCGACCTGAAAAAAGGTAAGTTCGTATTGGCAGAGGGCGGTGACGGTTCTGGTATGACCCGCACCATCAACCTGGATAGCGCGCTCAAGGATGCCATTGTGGCTTGGGGCATGAATGGCGAGATGCTGCGCCCCGAAAATGGCTTTCCACTGCGCTTGGTCGTCCCGGGTGTTCAAGGCGTGAGTTGGGTGAAGTGGCTACGCCGTCTGGAAGTAGGTGATATGCCTTATGGCGCCAAAGACGAAGCCATTCATT
>CAZUMD010000088.1:0-6865 GCA_964621735.1 uncultured Polynucleobacter sp. | reverse complement strand
GATAATCCAGCCCCAAAACCAAGGGCGTGCGCCATAAGCAAGATATTTTGAACTGCACACCCGAGCGATATCATTTTTTCGTACGGCGTAATGCCATCCTCGGTATCCTCTAAATTGGCTACGGCCAATAAAAGGAGGGGGCCTCGAAAGGCTTTTTCTCGTGCCTCATTCAGTTGAATCGGAGTTGCCTGAGGGTCTCGGTCTAGTAGGCAATCTCGAAACACATCCCCTAGTAATATTCGGCTGGATTCGCTCACTTCATAAAAGTGCCATGGCGTATGTCTGCCATGGTCTGGCGCTGCTTTAGCTGCATCCAATATCTGGCGTTTCTGTTCAAGCGAAGGTCCTGGCTGAATTAAGCGTTTGGGCGATACATGAACTCTTCCATGAATGAGTTGATTAATGTAGTCATCCATAGCGCTTAACCAAATACAAGATCAAGAAACCCGTTGGTAATATAAATTCTGAGGGTGATTTGCTTCTGCAAAAAACATCCACCGTTCGGCAAGCAGGCCAATAAAGTGAATAGCTAAGGCCAGAATAAAAATAACGTTTGATGGGGTAGAAATGGAATAGGCCACTAATATCATGGGGAATATATAAGCGCATAGGAGCACTATCTTGCGGATATTACTAATGGCACGATCAGTTTGGTGATGAAAAAATTCTCGGGTGTTAAAGCTCCCGCCCATCAGGCCCATTGAGGTCTGGCGAATGTTTGTACCTTTAATTCCGGTAGCGGATGCCAGATTTGATTTTGGACGCAAGCCGCGGTTACGGCGCCAAATCCAGAGCTTTAAATTAAAGGCTATAAACAACAGAATAAAAGAGATGCCTGATATAACGCTGTTGAGAGGGAATTCCTTAGCGCCATCTGAAAGCCCGACAAGCACGCCCAATAGCATCCAGCCCGATGTTATTCCTAGTAGTGTGAAGTTCATCAGGGTTGAGGGATGCGACCATTCCTGAATAAAGCGTATGCATTGATAGATCTTTGCGGTACAAATCCAAAGTAATATAGTGGCAATCACAATTGCAATCCATAGCCAAGATGGAATTTCATTCGTTAGTGAGTACAGTAAGCCCAGTACCGTTACTGCAATCAGCATCGGAAGCACAATCACTTCTCGCGAAAGCCAGGAGGTACGCCACATCATTGCAGCGCGCCAAGCCCGTTCAGGCCTGCCAAGATGGAAGAACGAAGCAATGAGCCCCAGTCCAAGCAATACCAGTGCAGCTGGAAATGCAAAGGTAGATAAAAAGGATTGCGTAAAGATTTGCACTGGGAAATCAAGGATTGCCAAGGAAAACAGTAAGCCCTGCGCCATGCCAGCTAAGGTTGTAAAAAAGATGATTGAAAATTGTGGGCGCATTAACTGTCTTTCCTTGCGGCTTCAATGGTTTCCATAATCGAGCGCGGTAAATAATGGTTTGCGGGCTGAGTTTCCCATTCGGGCATCAGTGCATAGCCGGAGCGCTCTTGAATTGCGATGCTGGCATCGGACTTTGGATCATGAACGTCTCCAAAAATTCGTGCGCTCGTTGGGCATGCTAATACGCAAGCAGGCTTACGCTCGGATTCAGGTAATGTTTCGCTATAGATTCGATCTACGCACAGGGTGCATTTGGTCATTACTTGGCGCTCTTGATCCAGCTCCCTAGCACCGTATGGACAGGCCCATGAGCAGTAACTGCAACCGATGCATTTGTCGTAATCCACCAAAACAATGCCATCTTCTTCGCGCTTATAGCTTGCCCCGGTTGGGCATACTGGAACACAAGGCGGCTCTTCACAGTGCAGGCAGGATTTTGGAAAATGAACGGTTTGCGTGTTTGGAAAAATTCCGGCCTCGTAGGTTTGTACCCGATTAAAGAAAGTACCACTCGGATTTGCTGAATACGCATTTAGGTCGGTTAGCGGCCCAGCAGAGCCCGAGGTATTCCATTCTTTGCAAGAGGTGACACAGGCATGGCAACCAACACAGACATTGAGATCGATGACAAGCGCGAGTTGCTTCTTGTGATTCGTGGCTTCATTTTTGGGATTCATGGTTTGATTCATAGTTAATAAATGGGTTGATTACGATTTATTTTTCATCATGCCGGGTACTCGATGTGCCTTCACTTGTGGCCATGTTTCCTCGGGTTCATTTTCTCCAGCTGCGGCGAGTTTGACGCGTACGTCATACCAGCCAGCTTGCCCTGTAATTGGATCGGAGTTGCTTACTGAAAATCCACCCAGGGATAGCTCCTCTGTAATCAGGTGGTTTAATAAGAAGCCTTTTTTGGACTCATCCGATGCGGGATCGAGGCTCCATGCTGATTCTGCCTTACCAATTGCATTCCACGTCCAGACTGTACCTGGATCGACTGCCTCCGAGTGGCGTGCCATGCATTTCACTTTGCCCCATTGGGATTCAATCCACATCCAGGCACCATCATTAATGCCATGTTCTAGCGCGGTTTTGGTATTGACGTAAAGGTAGTTGTGGCTGTGAATCTGTCTAAGCCAAGCGTTTTGCGAGTCCCATGAGTGGTACATGGCCATCGGTCTTTGGGTAATTGCATTCAGACTAAATTCATTTAAGTCGGTCACTTCATCTTCGAGTGGCGGATACCAAAATGGCAATGGATCAAAGTATTTCAGAATGCGTGACTTTAAATGCTCAGGCGGTGTTGCCCCTTTGCGCTGGCCTTTTGCAGCTAGCCTAAATTTTTGCAAAATATCCGAGTAGATTGCAATCATGATGGGGTCATTTTTTTGGCGCAGCGCGTTTGCTTTACTGAAGTCCAAGTAGCCCCGGTTCCAATTGCGCATGTATTGATGCTCTACTGGCATATGGTGTTGAAACACGCAATTGTTTTCAGCATAACGCTGCCATTGGTCTTTATTTGGTTCTCCACGGAGGCTTTTTTCACCGTCTTTTCCGCGCCAACCCGCTAAAAAGCCAATACCAGAATTAGGCGCTGTCTCAAATCGCGTAATGAAGTCCGGATAGTCGACGAATTTCCTGCTGCCATCTTCGCTTGTAAAAGCGGGGAATTTTAGGCGCGATGCGAGTTCGATTAATACCTCTTGGAATGGCTTGCATTCACCGGTGGGTGGTAGCACTGGAATACGTACCGAATCCACTGGGCCATCGTATTCCGAGATAGGTCGATCAAGCATGCTCATCACATCATGGCGTTCTAAATACGTGGTATCCGGCAAGACAAGATCAGCAAAGTCAACCATCTCGGATTGAAAGGCATCGCAAACCACTAGAAATGGAATCTTAAATTCCCCATCTGCGTTTTTACTATTGAGTAATTCACGTACTTCCATCGTGTTCATTGTGGAATTCCATGACATATTGGCCATGAAGATCATCAATGTATCAATCGAGTAGGGATCTCCTTTCACGGCATTGGTAATGACGTTATGCATCAATCCATGGGCTGCCAGTGGGTGCTCCCAGGTATACGCTTTATCAATGCGAAGAGCATTTCCATTTTTATCTAAAGCAAGGTCTTCGGGTTGCGTTGGCCATCCTAAAGGCGCTTTGCCTAGGGGTGTATTAGGTTTAATGTCATCTTCAGAGGAAGGGGGCTTCACATTCGGCGGAGTTTGACGTGGATAAGGCGCCTTATGTCTAAAACCACCTGGTCTATCAATGGTGCCGATTAAGGACATTAATACTGCCAACCCGCGCGTGGTTTGAAAGCCATTCGAGTGGGCAGCCAATCCCCGCATGGCATGAAATGCGACCGGTCTAGCAGTTACTGATTGATGCTCTTCACCCCATGCATCGGTCCATGTAACCGGGAGCTCAAATGCTTGTTTGAATGCACTATGCGCAATTTCTTCCGCAAGCTTTTCAATTCGGGCAGTTGGAATACCGGTAATCGAAGACGCCCATTCGGGAGTGGTTTTCTCAACCTGTCGCCGCAACAATTCAAAGGCAGGCGCCACTTTTTTACCTTGGTGCGGGCCTGGACCCATGATGAATTCACCGCACAACGTTGGTGAAACGCCCTTTTCAAAGCATGGCTTAGCGCTTTGGGTGTTTGCATCCCAAACGTATTTGTTATGCGGCAAATCAGCGTTAATAGGATCCGAGTCTGGGTCGAATAAGAAGAGGCCTTCTTCGGGGCCTGCATCCAGGCAAACCAGCTGACCAGAATTACTGTAGCGCTTGAGAAAATCAGCGTCATACTGTTCTTTGCGAATCAGTTCATGCATCAGCGCCATAAATAGAGCGCCGTCAGTGCCGGGCTTAATCGGAATCCACTCATCTGCAATAGCGGAATAACCAGTGCGAACCGGGTTAATCGAAATAAAGCGACCACCAGAGCGCTTGAATTTAGAAAGCGCTATTTTCATTGGGTTACTGTGATGGTCTTCTGCAGTACCGATCATGACGAATAACTTCGCATGCTCAAGATCGGGCCCACCAAACTCCCAAAAGCTGCCGCCAATGGTATAAATCATTCCGGCAGCCATATTGACCGAACAAAATCCACCGTGCGCGGCATAATTCGGCGTACCAAATTGACGAGCAAAAAGCCCCGTTAATGCTTGCATCTGATCGCGGCCGGTAAATAGGGCGAATTTCTTTGGATCGGTTTCTCGAATTTTTTTCAGGCGCTGGGTGAGTAGTTCAAATGCCTGATCCCAGCTAATTTCATCAAATTCACCGGCGCCACGATCACTCCCTTTTCGGCGCAGTAATGGCTTAGTAATGCGGGCAGGTGATTTTTGCTTCATGATGCCGGCAGAGCCTTTGGCACAAATCACACCTTGATTTAGTGGGTGATCCGGATTGCCATCAATGTAGACCAGCTCACCATCGCGCAGGTGGGCTCGGATGCCGCATCGACAGGCGCACATATAACAGGTTGTTGTCTTTATCTCTGTCGCTGGTGCTTGACTGTGAATTGGATCGTGGAGGGGGTCTTTTGAAAAAATCTTAAACATATTCTCTTGTCTCTGAAAGTAAATTTAGTTTTAAGCTAGGCGCATTGCCAATGCGGTGGAGGCAACGCGAGAAAAAACAGAGTCTGACCTGGATGTCAAAATAATGGGTACTGCGGTGCCAAGGATGACGCCAGCACACTCCGCTCCCGCCATATAAACAAGCGATTTATACAGAATATTTCCAGCCCCTAAATCAGGTACCAGAAGCAGGTCGGGATCGCCCGAAACCACAGACTGAATTCCTTTGGTTGCCGCAGAACTCGCTGAGATAGCATTATCAAAGCCAAAGGGGCCTTCGATGAGGGCGCCTGGAAAAAATGCATTGCCCTGCTGAAGATCAACCAATGCTTTTGCATCTAGGGTTGCCTGCATGGCTGGATTAATAACTTCGGTTGCGGCAATGATGGCTACTTTTGGTTTTGTTATCCCGAGCTTGAAAAGTGCCTCAAGGCTATTGAGCAAAATATCTTTTTTATGCTCAATAGACGGAGCGATATTGACTACGCAATCGCTGATGCCCAGGAGTTTGTGGTAGCTGGGCAGTTCGAATAAAAAAATATGGCTAGTTCTGCGGTTTGTTCTTAGGCCATCCTTGCCAACCACAGGCCCCATTAAATCCTCCGTATGGAGAGAGCCTTTCATCAGCGCAGACACATTACCTGACTTCGCCAGAGTAACGGCTGTTTTCGCAGCTGCGATTGGGTCATTGGGGGTGTCCACAATCTCGATGCCATCAAGCGCAAGTGACACACGCTCTGCAAGCGCCTCAATTTCGAGTTTTGGCCCTATTAAGACGGGAGTACATAGTGCGTACTTTTGCAGTTGCGCCACTGTTTCCAGTGACGGCTCGTTTAATGGAAAAACTACCCCTAGCCTTTTTTGGCCCTGTGATTCCTTAATGAGTAAGTTGAGGTGTGGGTATTTTTCGAGCATGACTGGGATTCAATCATCCGCCAAGCGTATTGGAAATGCGGGTAGCCGCTTCACGCAGTTGCGGAATGTATTCCATTGCTTGGTTTAGGGGTAGGCGCGCAGTAGCGGCATGAATGGCGATGGCTGCCACAGCATCGCCATGTTTATCCTTCACTGGCACAGCAACACAAGAAACGCCTAAGACGTATTCTTCATTATCGACCGCATATTCCGTACTAAGAATGCGATCCAATTCAGACTCAAGAAGATCGCGATCCGTAATAGTGCGGTGGGTAAATTGCTCAAGCGGAAGATTGTCTAATAAGCGCGTTCTTTCTTCCATTGGCTTATAGGCAAGTAATAGCTTTCCGCTCGCGCTGCAATGGGGCGGCAATACCGTACCGGGCGGCAGATGCAATCGAAGAGCCCAGTTTGCCTCAACTCGGTCGAGGTAAAAGAGTTCGCCTTGCCGAAGTACCGCTAGATTACAGGTCTCCTTTAGATCGGCAACTAATTTACGCAATATCGAGTGACGGACGCTAGAGACGCTATCGTGGCATAAAGTCTCCAGTGCTAACTTCGAGAGGCGCTCACCAGGGGTATATGCTTTTCCACCCGGTTCGCGAACGACGAGGCCGGCTTCTTCAAAAATAGCCAGCGTGCGATGCAATGAGGCTTTTGGCATCCCGGTGATTTGCATCAATTGTGCTAGCGAAGCAGGCTGCCTGAGCGCTGCCAGTGCCTCGAGAATGACAACCCCTTTGAGCATGGATGAATTTTCGCTAGAAGCATCTTTTTTGGGTAAATCCAGTATTTCGATGATTTCCTGGTCTAACATGGGATTAATCTCACAAAACAATATAATTTGTTCATTTTAATGGAACAAATTGATTTTAGAGTAAAAAATGATTAGTGTTTTTACTTATACGAAACAACTTGTTCAGGATAGCTGAATAAGGTATGGTTTGATTTGGAGACAAAAAATAATTTCCTATG
>CAZUMD010000087.1:0-6883 GCA_964621735.1 uncultured Polynucleobacter sp. | reverse complement strand
CAAGCTATGGGCGCACGCAATCGACGTAGTATTCGCTGCGACCATCTACCTCAGTTTTCACTAAACCGTGGATATCGGTCTCAAAGCCTGGGAATTGCGCATTGAAGTCGCGTGCAAAGTACAGATAGTCGATGATGCGTTTATTAAAGCGCTCGCCTGGAATGAGTAAGGGAATTCCAGGTGGATATGGGGTAACCAACATCGCAGTAACGCGCCCTTCGAGCTGATCCAAGGGTACACGATCGACTTTTTTGTGCGCCATTTGCGCCCATGCATCCGAAGGCATCATCGCCGGAACCATATCGGAGGTATACATCTCGGTTGTCATGCGCGCAACATCGCGACCTTTGTAGAAGGCATGGATTTGCTGGCAAATGTCATTGAGGCCAACGCGCTCGTATCTTGGGTGCTTGGCCACAAACTCCGGTAACACTTTCCAGAGCGGCGCATTTTTATCAAAGTGGTCTTTAAATTGCTGCAGCTCTGTTACTAAGGTGTTCCAGCGGCCCTTGGTAATGCCAATGGTGAACATAATGAAGAAAGAATACAGTCCGCATTTTTCAACAATAATGCCGTGCTCGGCTAAGTACTTGGTGACGATGCTAGCGGGTATACCGGTTGCGCCAAAGTTGCCTTCAATATCAAGGCCAGGGGTAACAATAGTCGCCTTAATGGGATCGAGCATATTGAAGTCGTCAGCCAACTTACCAAAGTCATGCCAGCTGGCATTGGGCTTTAAAACCCAGTCACTGCGCTCACCAATACCGTCTTCAGCCAAATGATCGGGGCCCCATACCTTAAACCACCAGTCGGCACCAAATTGCTCATCAACTTCACGCATGGCTCTGCGGAAATCCATCGCCTCGGCAATCGACTCTTCCACTAAGGTAGTTCCGCCTGGGGCTTCCATCATCGCCGCCGATACATCGCACGATGCGATGATGGCGTACTGCGGGCTGGTGGAGGTGTGCATCAAATACGCTTCATTAAAGCAATCGCGATCCAATTTATGCTCATCCGCATCTTGCACCAAGACTTGCGATGCTTGCGATAAGCCAGCCAACAGTTTGTGGGTGGATTGGGTAGCGAACATCAAGCTTTTCTTAGTGCGCTTGCGGTCAGCGCCAATCGCATGCATGTCTTTATAGAAGGGGTGGAAGGCCGCATGCGGCAACCATGCCTCATCGAAATGCAAGGAATCCACCTTGCCGTCGAGCATCTCTTTAATCATCTCGACGTTATAAATAATGCCGTCGTAGGTACTTTGCGTGAGGGTCATCACGCGAGGGATGGCATTTTTATCTTGAATAAAGGGGTTTGCGTCGATTTTCTTTTTGATGTTGGCCCACTCGAACTCCTCTTTGGGGATAGGGCCAATAATGCCGAGGTGGTTACGCGTTGGCATCAGGAAAATTGGAATCGCCCCCATCATCGTGATGGAATGAATCACCGATTTATGGCAATTGCGATCAACGATCACAATATCACCCGGAGCAACCGTCGAGTGCCAAACAATCTTATTGGACGTGGACGTGCCATTGGTGACGAAAAACAAGTGATCGGCATTGAAAATCCGCGCGGCATTGCGTTCACTCGCCAGCACTGGGCCGGTATGGTCCAGTAACTGACCTAGTTCTTCAACGGCATTGCATACGTCGGCGCGCAGCATATTCTCACCAAAGAATTGATGGAACATGCGACCCACTGGGCTTTTGAGGAAAGCAACGCCGCCTGAGTGGCCAGGGCAATGCCAGGAATACGAACCTTCAGAAGCGTAATGCGTCAGGGCACGGAAGAAGGGGGGTGCCAATGAATCGAGGTAGACCTTCGCTTCACGGATGATGTGGCGTGCTACAAACTCCGGCGTGTCTTCATTCATATGAATGAAGCCGTGCAACTCACGCAGGATGTCATTGGGCATATGGCGCGAAGTACGAGTCTCACCATACAAGAAAATCGGAATGTCTTCATTGCGCTTACGCACTTCGGCAACAAACGCGCGCAGGTTATTCAAGGCGGGTAAATCGTTGTCTTCGGTATCGCTGATGAACTCCTCATCGTCAATCGATAAAACAAAACAGGAGGCGCGTGAGGCTTGCTGTGCAAATGAGGTTAAGTCTCCATAGCTGGTTAGGCCAATCACTTCAATGCCTTCGCCTTCGATCGCTAAAGCGAGGTCGCGGATACCTGAGCCCGAAATATTTTCAGAGCGAAAGTCCTCATCAATAATGATGATTGGGAAACGAAATTTCATGTGTGCCTTTAGAAAATTGCCTAATGCAATTAGGCCTTGGGTAGCGTAACGCCCTGCTGCCCTTGGTACTTGCCGCCGCGGTCCTTATACGAGGTGCCGCAAACTTCATCGCTTTCAAAAAAGAGGACTTGAGCACAGCCTTCGCCTGCATAAATCTTGGCTGGCAACGGAGTGGTGTTTGAAAACTCGAGGGTGACATAGCCTTCCCACTCAGGCTCAAATGGCGTGACGTTGACAATAATGCCGCAGCGCGCATACGTGCTCTTACCAACGCAAATCGTCAGCACACTGCGTGGGATTTTGAAGTATTCGACCGTACGTGCCAGAGCAAACGAGTTAGGCGGAATAATGCACACATCCCCCTGAAAATCCACAAAGGATTTTTCATCGAAATGCTTCGGGTCCACAATCGTGCTGTTGATGTTGGTGAAGATCTTGAATTCGTTCGCACAGCGAATGTCGTAACCGTAGCTCGAGGTACCGTAGCTCACGATTTTTTGTCCAGTGGCGTCTTGGCGGATTTGGCCGGGCTCAAACGGGCTGATCATGCCCTCTTGAGCCATACGGCGGATCCAGTGGTCGGATTTAATTGTCATGGCGGAATTGTAAAACCAACACGGCCCCGAAGACCATCTATTTACTGCTTAGGCGGACTAAAAACAACCCGCTCAGGGGCGTTGTAAATCTCAAAATGGGTTCCCGAGCAACGCGACAGAAGCGTCAGGCGGGTCTTTCGGGCCAGCTCCAAGCCCATCTGGGTTACACCGGAACGCGTTAGCAAAAAGGGGATGCCCATCTGCGCGCCCTTAATCACCATCTCCGAGGTTAAGCGCCCGGTCGTAAAAAACACCAAATCGCGCCCCGCCTTATCGGCCAGCCACATCAGTCCAGAAATCGAGTCCACGGCATTGTGGCGACCCACGTCTTCAATAAAGTGGAGCAATTCAACCCGATCCTCACCTTGGCGCTCAAAGACGGCGCAAGCATGTACCGAGCCTGATTTTTTGTAAATGGTGTCGTGTTGGCGAATTTGATCGATGAGGTCCACAATCGCCGCCTGGTTTAGGGCGGGGCCTTCCGCCAAACGAATCTGTTCCATTTCCTCGATTAAGCCGCCAAACATGGTGCCTTGGCCGCAGCCGGTGGTCACAATGCGCTTGCTGGTCATTTGATCGATGTCGACGGTGCTGCGCCGGGTTTTGACTGCCGCTGAATCGGTTTCCCAGTCGACCTGAATGCTCTCAATGTCGTCTGGGGATTCGACCAAGCGCTGATTGCGCAAATAGCCCAGTACCAGAGCCTCTGGGGCGCTACCGAGGGTCATGAGCGTGACAAGCTCACGCTTATCCAAATAAATCGTCAGCGAGCGCTCACCCGGTACATGGACGGTTTTATGACGTCCGGCCTCATCAATGATCTGGACCTCATGGATAAGGGGTACAGAAGCATTGGACATCGCAATTCGGGGATTTACTGCCATACACACGTTCCTTGATTCATTCTGACTATTTTAAATGCGAGCCTTACTTTAACCGCAGTCTAAAATCCATGCTCTACCAGCATAATTCAACTGAGAAGCCCAATTTTGCCTTTTTACCAAAACCGAACCCCGCCAACTGCATGAGTAGCTCACCACGCCGCCTTTTAGTTACCTCTGCCCTGCCCTATGCCAATGGGCAGATTCACATTGGCCATTTGGTGGAATACATTCAAACCGATATTTGGGTTCGCTATCAACGGATGCAGGGTCACGAAGTGCATTACATGGGGGCAGACGATACTCATGGCACCCCCATCATGCTGCGCGCAGAGAAAGAGGGGCTAACCCCCAAAGAGCTAATCGCCAAGGTCTGGCAAGAACATAAGCGCGACTTTGATGCCTTTCTAATTTCCTTTGATCACTACTACACCACCGATAGCCCTGAAAATGAAAAGCTGGCGGGGGACATTTACTGCAAGCTGCGCGATGCTGGTCTGATTGAAAAACGCGCTATCGAGCAGGCTTATGATCCCGTAAAAGAAATGTTCCTCCCGGATCGCTTTATTAAAGGCAAGTGCCCTAAATGCAAAGCGCCCGATCAGTATGGTGACTCCTGTGAAAAATGCGGCGCCACCTACGCACCAACCGATTTAATTGATCCCTTCTCGGTCGTCAGTGGCGCGACACCGACTCGTAAAGTTTCGGATCACTATTTCTTCAAGTTATCGGATCCCCGCTGCGAAACCTTTTTACGCGACTGGACTCAGGTTCGTACGCCGCTGCAACCCGAAGCGCGCAACAAAATGAAAGAGTGGGTTGGGCAACCCGGCGAGAGTAAATTGGGCGACTGGGATATTTCGCGCGATGCCCCCTACTTTGGCTTTGAGATCCCTGATGCCCCCGGTAAGTATTTTTATGTTTGGCTCGATGCGCCGATTGGCTACTACGCCAGTTTCTTAAAATACTGCGCAGATCAAGGTCTGGATTTTGATGAGTGGGTAAAGCCAGACAGCAGCACCGAGCAATACCACTTCATCGGCAAAGATATTTTGTATTTCCACACCTTGTTTTGGCCTGCTACCTTGCATTTTGCTGGCTACCGTACCCCCACCAATGTTTTTGCACATGGCTTTCTCACGGTCGATGGCGAAAAGATGAGTAAGTCACGCGGCACCCTGATCTCAGCCAACAGCGTGATTGAGTCAGGCTTTAATCCTGAGTGGTTCCGCTACTATTTTGCGACTAAGCTCAACGACAGCATGGAGGACCTTGACCTCAATCTGAGCGACTTCGTTGCGCGTGTCAACAGCGACTTGATTGGCAAGTACATCAATATTGCGAGTCGCAGTGCCGGCTTTTTGGTGAAGCGTTTTGGCGGTGTGGTTGCGGACGAAGCCATGCAACATCCCTTACTAATTTCGATTCGCGCAGCCAATACCAAAATAGCGGAATTGTATGAAGGCCGCGAGTTTGCAAAAGCCGTTCGCACCATTATGGAATTGGCAGATCAAGTCAATGCCTTTGTCGATGAAAATAAACCATGGGACATCGCTAAAGATCCTGAGCGTACAGCCGATCTTCAGGCGATATGCAGCGTGACATTGGAAGCATTCCGGTGCTTAAGCTTGTACCTCAAACCTGTGTTGCCGCAGGTTGCTGCCGGTGTTGAGCGCTTTTTATGTATAGCGCCGATGGCTTGGAGCGACATCAATACGCCCCTCTCTAGTCAACAGCCGATTGCACCCTATACCCATCTCATGAGCCGCGTTGAGCCGGCTCAAATTGACCTCCTATTAGCAGCCAATAGCTAAAAACGGGATGCCGACACAAATCTGACTTAGGCCATGCAAAATCGTTAATAATGAGGGTTGCCCAGTTCCATGGGATTTTATAAGTTATTGAATTTATTGAGAATTAAGTATTGATATGCGTAAATACCAGTCTGACGTCACCGTATTTCTTGAAAAACTCAAAGCGGCTAAACCCACCTTGGAGCAAGACCAACAAGCTGGGCGCGCCCTCCTTTGGGACAAAGAGCCCATTAGCATTGATGAGCAGCGCCGCTTAAATGCGGCCAAAGTCAAACAACGGGGCTACGTTTATTCCAATGAATGACCCGCTGGTTCAGCCTGTTGAGAGCCTGCTGGATAGCACGCCCTCCGTTACCGATGGTATGTCGGAGGCTTTTGCCAAACTCTATGGTGAGCCCCTTTTTAAGCTCCCAACCGACCTGTACATTCCGCCGGATGCGCTCGAGGTTTTTCTAGAAGCCTTCGAAGGTCCGCTCGATTTACTGCTCTACCTGATTCGTAAACAGAACTTCAATGTGCTGGATATTCCGATGGCACAAGTTACATCCCAGTATTTGACCTACGTTGATCAAATCCGCCATACCAATTTAGAACTGGCTGCAGAGTATCTGCTGATGGCGGCGATGTTGATTGAAATTAAATCGCGCATGCTTCTGCCGATGAAAAAAGCAGACAGCGAAGAAGAGGTTGAAGACCCACGTGCCGAGTTGGTGCGTCGACTGCTTGAATACGAGCGCATGAAATTAGCAGCGCAAGAGTTAGACCAGATTCCCCAGCAAGGGCGTGACTTCCAAATCGCCCATGGCTACGTTGATACAACCGTAGCAGTCACCTGGCCTGAGGTCAACTTAGAAGACTTGCAAATGGCCTGGCGTGATGTGCTGCACCGCGCAAAGTTAAATCAGCACCACACCATCACCCGTGAAACCCTATCGGTGCGTGATTTTATGACGCGCATTTTGCGTCGCCTGCAAAGCACGCGCTTTGTCGAGTTCAGTGAATTATTTGAAGACGCGATTGCCTCCGGCAATGGCGTACCCGTGGTGATTGTGAATTTCATTGCCATGCTCGAACTGTCGCGAGAGGCCTTAGTCGAGATTACCCAAGCAGAGCCCTATGCGCCGATTTATGTGCGTTTAGCTTATACCCCCAGTGCATGAAAATAATTAGTGACATCAATGAGTTACGTGATCACTTGCGGGGTCAAAATCGCACCTCGTTTGTACCCACCATGGGCAATCTGCACGAAGGCCACTTATCCTTAATGCGCCTAGCGCGCCAACATGGCGATCCTGTTGTTGCCAGTATTTTTGTCAACCGCCTGCAATTTGGTCCCAA
>CAZUMD010000086.1:0-6902 GCA_964621735.1 uncultured Polynucleobacter sp. | reverse complement strand
ATCATGGCATTCATATTGATATCCAAATTGATAAGACGAAAACCATTGGCGCAGCTGATCCAGCAGGAGTAAATGATGTGGTGCTGGAGGCTGCACTCTCAACCATTCTCGACCTCGAGGACTCGGTAGCCGTTGTGGATGGCGATGACAAAGTACTGGCGTATGAGAATTGGCTCGGCATTCTCAAAGGCACTTTAGTTGAAGAAGTCAGCAAAGGCGGTAAGACGTTTACTCGCGCACTCAATCCAGATCGTAAGTACACCGCAGGTATTGGCGCTGTCAATGCAAAAGATGGTGTTGTTACTTTGCATGGTCGCTCGCTCTTGTTTCTCCGTAACGTGGGTCACTTAATGACCAACCCGGCCATTATTACTGGCGATGGAACAGAGATTTACGAAGGCATCTTAGATGCAGTCGTGACTGTGTTAATTGCGTTGTATGACATCAATCGCCCAGCGACTCAGGCGATTGGTAATACGCGTAAAGGCTCTGTCTATATTGTGAAGCCAAAAATGCACAGCGCAGAAGAAGTCGCCTTTGCTAGCGAGCTCTTTGGTCGGGTGGAGAAGTTACTGGGTTTACCCGAGAACACCGTCAAATTAGGCATCATGGATGAAGAGCGCCGTATGAGCGTTAACCTAAAAGCTGCCATTGCTGCAGCGGGTGCTCGCGTTGCTTTTATTAATACCGGATTCTTGGACCGTACTGGCGATGAAATGCATACCGGCATGTATGGCGGCGCAATGGTTCGTAAAGGTAGGATGAAGATTGGTAAATGGTTTGGGGCTTATGAACGTCGTAATGTGTTGGCTGGCTTAGATTGTGGCCTACGGGGTCGCGCACAAATTGGTAAAGGTATGTGGCCTGCGCCAGATCTCATGAAGGACATGGTTGAGCAAAAAGCGGCCCACCCTCAGGCTGGTGCAAATACCGCTTGGGTACCATCGCCTACTGCTGCCACCTTGCATGCAATGCACTATCACCAGATCGATGTGGCAAAGATCCAAGAGGATCTCGAGAAACACGATATTGCAGCTGAGTATGAGGCCTTAACCGATGATCTATTAACGGTACCCATTGCGCTTTATCCGGATTGGACTAAAGAGGAGATTCGCGAGGCTCTCCATAATAATTGCCAAGGTATTTTGGGTTATGTCGTTCGCTGGATTGATCAAGGTGTTGGTTGCTCTAAGGTGCCTGATATTTATAACGTCGGTTTAATGGAAGATCGCGCAACCTTGCGGATTTCGAGTCAGCATATCGCCAACTGGTTATTGCACAAGTACGTCAGCAAAAAGGAAGTAGAGGAATCTTTGCAACGCATGGCTTCGATTGTGGACGGTCAAAATGCCGGCGATCCTTTGTATAAGCCAATGATGCCGAACTATAAAGAGTCACTTGCATACCAAGCTGCAAGTGATCTGATCTTTAAAGGCCTTGAGCAGCCAAACGGCTATACCGAACCCTTGCTGCATGCCTATCGCTTAAAAGTGAAAGAGGATGCGAATAGCTGCGTAGCGTAGTAAGGTTTTTGGGTGGAGCTGGATGCCTTATTGGGCTGTCCAGCCGCCATCCATATTCCAAGCGGCACCGCGCACTTCGGATGCGGCATCACCGCACAAAAATACAGCGAGAGCAGCAAGCTGCTCGGGAGCCACGAATTCGCCCGAGGGTTGCTTCTCCGATACCAGTGCTAATTTAGCAGCATCATTCGAAATCCCTTCCCGCTCAGCACGTGCATCCACTTGCTTTTGCACCAAAGGCGTTAAGACCCAGCCTGGGCAGATTGCATTACAGGTCACGCCGGTTCTGGCCGTCTCTAATGCCACTACTTTAGTCAAACCAATAATTCCATGTTTCGCAGCGACGTAGGCTGCTTTTTGCATTGATGCAACGAGGCCATGAACGGATGCAATATTAATGATGCGACCCCAATTACGCTGCTTCATGCCAGGCAAAGCAAATCGGGTCGTATGAAATGCCGAGCTGAGGTTAATGGCAATTACCGCATCCCAACGCTCCTGCGGAAAGTCTTCCAGGTTTGCAACATGCTGAATGCCAGCATTGTTGACCAGAATATCCAGAGCGCCAAAGCGCTTTTCCGTTGCTGTAATCATTGCCTCAATTTCAGCAGGCTTACTCATATCAGCGCCATGATAATCGACCTCAACGCCGCACGCTTTCACACTCGCAATGGCTGCATCTTTCTCTCCAAAGCCATTCATCATGATGTTGGCGCCTTGCTTGGCTAAAGCAACGGCCATAGCAAGACCAATACCACTAGTTGATCCAGTGACTAGGGCTGTTTTTCCGCGTAAGCTAGACATTGCATGCATTCCTAATTAAATTAAATTAAATGATAGCCGATCAGCCCTAAGTACCGATCCCAATAAAACGGCCAATGGCATGCCAAAATTCACTGGGTATGCTGACCAAGATCAGCGTAAAGGTAACGTAGCGTAAAAACTTGCCAATCGCCATGTAGATCAAACAGGCCTTCCATGGCATGCGCAACCACCCTGCCAAAGCGCACAATGGGTCGCCAATCCCTGGCAGCCAGGACAGCAATAGCATCTTAGGCCCAAAGCTCACAAGCCAGCGCTGCATACGCCCTGCTGTAACCCCCTTATAGGCCTCGAAGGCGTTGCGCGCACCCAGACCTAAAGACCAGTTCACCATCCCGCCCATGGTATTGCCAACCGTTGCAATCACAATGGCAGGCCATAGCATGCTTGGGTTGACGCTGACATAGGCGAATAACACTGGTTCCGAGCCCATCGGCAGCAAGGTCGCAGAAATCAGCGCGACTAGAAACACCGCCGGGAGGCCAACGGATGGCATCCCAAACCAATCTAAAAATGCAATGAGGTAGTGCTCCAATCCGCTATATCCTTCTCTTTATCTCATTCCCAATACAACAGCATAAGTCCATTTTCAGGCGCTGCATTCGGAAGTCATTCGATATTGAAGCTGAATTTTCCAAGATTTTGTATTTTTGCTTAAACTAGGGGTCTATTGTGCCCTGCACGCGCACCAATTCCTGTTCCGAAAGATCTCAATGAATCACCCCATTCCAGCCCCCGATCAATACCAAGAGATTCGCGATGCGCTGCGCGACCTCTGCGGTCAGTTTGATTCCAGCTATTGGCAAAAAGTCGATCATGCGCGCGGCTACCCCGAGGCATTTGTCGATGCCGTTACCAAAGCCGGATGGCTCGCCGCATTGATCCCAGAAGAATATGGCGGCTCTGGGCTAGGACTGGCCGAGGCGTCGGTCATCATGGAAGAGATTAACTTTTCAGGCGGCAACTCGGGCGCCTGCCACGGTCAAATGTACAACATGGGTACTTTGCTACGCCATGGTTCTGATGCCCAGAAGAAGCTCTACCTACCCAAAATTGCCAGCGGCGAACTGCGCTTGCAGAGCATGGCCGTTACAGAACCCACCACTGGAACCGATACCACTAAACTCAAAACGACTGCTGTTAAAAAAGGGGATCGCTATGTGATCAACGGCCAGAAAGTCTGGATCTCGCGGATACAGCACTCTGACTTAATGATCCTACTGGCGCGCACTACTCCGCTGAGCGAAGTAAAGCGTAAGTCAGAAGGTATGTCGATTTTTATCGTTAACCTGGCTGATGCGATTGGTAAGGGCATGGAAGTACGCCCGATTGAAAACATGGTCAATCACGAGACGAATGAAGTCTTCTTTGATAATTTAGAAATCCCAGCCGAAAATTTGATTGGCGAAGAAGGCCGTGGTTTTAAATACATACTGGATGGCCTCAATGCAGAGCGGGTGCTGATTGCAGCAGAGTGCATTGGCGATGCCTACTGGTTCATCGATCGCGCGCGGCGTTACGCCAATGAGCGAGTGGTATTTGATCAGCCGATTGGCAAGAATCAAGGCATACAGTTTCCGATTGCGGACTGCTATATGGAAACAGAAGCAGCCAACTTAATGCGCTTTAAGGCCTGTGATTTATTTGATCGCCACCAGCCATGTGGTCCAGAGTCCAATATGTCCAAATACCTCGCAGCCAAAGCCTCCTGGGAAGCGGCCAACGTCTGCTTACAAACCCACGGTGGTTTTGGCTTTGCCTGTGAATACGATGTGGAGCGTAAGTTTCGTGAAACCCGCCTCTATCAGGTGGCTCCGATCTCGACGAACTTGATTTATTCCTATATCGCCGAACACGTGCTCGGCCTTCCCCGGTCTTTTTAATATGAATAGCAAGCCTGCCATACGGCCACTCGATGGCATCACTGTAGTCTCGCTAGAGCATGCGATTGCTGCCCCTTTTTGTACCCGCCAACTGGCGGACTTAGGGGCACGCGTGATTAAAGTCGAGCGTCCTGGTGCGGGCGACTTCGCCAGAGCCTATGACGAACGCGTTTCTGGTCTGGCCTCGCACTTTGTTTGGGTGAACCGCTCCAAAGAAAGTCTTACGCTCGATTTAAAACAGGCTGAGGCACTCAGCGCCCTTAAGATCTTGCTTAAAACGGCCGATGTCTTAGTACAAAACTTGGCTCCTGGCGCAGCTGCGCGCATGGGGCTCACCGCAAGCGAGTTGCAGCGCGATAACCCAGGCCTCATTTTGTGCGACATTTCTGGCTACGGCAACGATGGCCCCTATCGCGACAAAAAAGCATACGACTTACTGATTCAGAGTGAGGCAGGTTTCTTATCGGTTACTGGTACGCCCGATGCCCCCAGTAAAGCAGGCAACTCGATTGCGGATATCGCTGCGGGTATGTATGCCTATAGCAATATCTTGGCAGCGCTATTGCAGCGTCAAAAGACAGGCCTCGGAAGCAGTATTGATGTATCCATGCTGGAATCCCTGGGCGAGTGGATGAGTTACCCAATGTACTACGCCTATCAGGGCGCTAGCCCACCCCAGCGAAACGGCGCAGCCCATGCCACCATTTACCCCTATGGGCCTTTTAAGGCCGGTGATGGTGCTACGGTTATGCTGGGCTTGCAAAATGAACGGGAGTGGCTCGCTTTTTGCGAAGTGGTTTTAGATAATCCCACATTAGCAAGCGATGTTCGTTTTGATAAAAACAGCAAACGTCATGAGAACCGCGATGCCTTGGCAAAACTGATTGATGCCTGTTTTAGCAAACTGACCTGCGACCAAGTGATCGCCAAGCTCGATCAGGCGCAGATTGCCAATGCGCGCTTAAACGATATGCATGGGGTGTGGCATCACCCGCAATTGGCAGCACGTGAGCGCTGGGTATCGGTGAACTCGCCTGCAGGCCCAATTCCGGCCTTACTGCCGCCTGGCGCAAACGACCAATTTGACTACCGGATGGATGCAATACCTTCTGTTGGTGAGCATACGGACGCCATTCTGACTGAGATTGGCTTAAATCCAGACCAAATCAGCGCCATGAAAGCCAGTAAGGCGATTTAAAGCAAAGGCGAAGTCAGGTGGGCTAGATTTTCAAGCAGGACTCGCCAACGCGGGCGTTTAGCCCACTGCGCCGCATTCACTACATCGGCATTGTTCAGATAGCCGTGAATTAACTTTTCTAAATTCCCACAAAAAATGGTGTCATAGACGATGAGGCTTATTTCAAAATTAAGCCGCAGGCTGCGCTGATCAAAGTTAACCGAACCAAATATTGCAATACGCTGATCAATTAATAAACTTTTGGTATGCAATAAACCGCCATGAAATTCTGCAATGCGAACACCCGCTTGCAGTAGGTCATCGTAAAAACTGCGACTACTCCAAGCAACTAAGGTTGAGTCATTGCGTTTAGGTACGATTAATGTCACCTTGACACCACGGTGTGAGGCCGACATCAAGGCCTGCAACAAGCCGTCATCAGGCCCAAAGTATGGGGTGGTAATAACCAACTCCTCGCGCGCATCCATAATAGCTGACAGCAATACCTGATACAAAATATCATCGCGATATACAGGGCCGGATGGCAGCTCCTGCGCCAAGATGTTGCCCTCGTCTACTACAGGGTTGAGGTGATGGTCTTTAAAGCTGGTGATAGTAGGATCACCCACGCTCCAATCAAACAAAAAAGTCAATGCAAATTGGGCGGTGACTGGCCCTTCAATTCGCACCATCGCATCGACCCACTCACCTACTCCTGAGTCTTGCTTAAAGGTGCGGGGATCCACCAAATTCATGCTGCCGGTCCATACAATATTGCCATCAATCACAAAAATCTTACGGTGCAGACGCAAGTCCGCCCGGCGAAACTGAAAGCGCCCCAGCTGTATGGGCAAAGCCTCAGTAACCGCAATACCAGCCTCTTTAAATCGATCGGGCCAGGTGGATTTGAACCAGGCTTTACTACCTAAGGAATCCAGCAAAACACGGCACGCCACGCCGCGCTTTGCAGCGCGTATCAAGGCCTCACCCACTGCGTCGGCATCACCGCCCAAAGCCCAAATGTAAAACTCCATGTGCAAACTAACTTTGGCTTGATCGATTTCACGCACAAAGGTTTGCAAAATCGTCAATGACTCCGTAAACAGCTCAATCCGATTCCCAGCAGTGACAGGAGAGCCATTTTTAGCCTCTGCGAGTAGGCTCAGTGCATTGGCTTCGATTGGAAGCAATAGACGATCAGCTGCATAGTGCTGACACATGGATTCGCGTAATTTTGCATGCTCCCGCTCCATCCGCACGATTTTTTTGGTGAGGCTACGACCCACTGGGCGCTCGCCAAACATGGCATAGATCAGAATTCCGAAGACCGGTAAAATCATCACGACCAAAAACCACGCAAACGATACGCTGACGGGTCTTCTGTACCAAATTAATCGGAATCCAAATAAGGTCACTAAGACAAATTGCGCCAACGCAATCCAAGGAAACGCCAGACTTAGTTCGCGACTAATAAGAATGTCAATGAAGTTCATAGTA
>CAZUMD010000085.1:0-7057 GCA_964621735.1 uncultured Polynucleobacter sp. | reverse complement strand
GGCGCGGGCGGCTGCAGTCAAGCTTTGATAATCATCGCCATGAATGAAGTCTGAACTAATGGCAGACAGCTTCAAGTTTCCATGAATACGGCGCGACAAGAGAAGGCGGAAACGCTCGGTCCGATCTTCCTTTTGAACAATCACCTCGGGCGCAAGCGCAAGGGAATCTAAACTTTCTTTAAGCGCCACACGCAAACGCTCGGCGGACTCTTGGGCGGCAGACTCGGTGTCGAGATTCAGTGGAATGCCAGCAGCAATAGCGCGCAAGGCATCCTCATCCATGGTGCGCGACAGACGATCCACAACCGCCTGTATGACTTGGTAGTTCCTGGCCAACTCATCCAATTCCGAGCCTTGTATTAATTCACCGCCCGGGGTTTGAATCGAGGCAGACTCCAGGGCTATTTTTAATAGCAATTGATTTAATTCAGAATCATCTTTGATGTATTGTTCGTTCTTACCAAACTTCACCTTATACAGCGGGGGTTGAGCAATATAAATGTGGCCGCGCTCAATCAACTCTGGCATCTGACGGTAAAAGAAGGTTAACAACAAGGTGCGAATATGGCTGCCGTCAACGTCCGCATCGGTCATGATGATGATGCGGTGATAGCGCAACTTATCCGCCTTGTACTCTTCAATACCAATACCAGTGCCCAGCACGGTGATTAAAGTCACCACCTCTTGGCTGGCGAGCATTTTGTCAAAGCGCGCTTTTTCAACGTTCAGAATCTTCCCTTTTAGGGGGAGGATTGCCTGAAACCGCCGATCGCGCCCCTGCTTTGCAGATCCGCCCGCAGAGTCACCCTCGACGATGAACAGTTCAGATTTTTCAGGATTTTTTTCTTGGCAATCGGCTAGCTTACCCGGCAAACCAAGGCCATCAAGAACCCCTTTGCGACGCGTCATATCGCGGGCCTTGCGAGCGGCCTCGCGGGCGCGCGCTGCATCAACTATCTTGCCGCATAAAATTTTAGCGTCCTGTGGGCGCTCTTGAAGATATGCACTTAACGCTTCAGCGACAATTTCTTCTACTGGGCCACGCACCTCGCTAGAAACCAACTTATCTTTCGTTTGGCTGGAAAATTTAGGCTCTGGAACCTTAACCGATAAAACACAGGTTAGGCCTTCACGCATATCGTCGCCCGATATCTCAACTTTGGCTTTTTTGGCAACCTCATGCTCATCAATGTATTTGTTGATCACGCGTGTCATGGCAGCGCGCAGGCCGGTTAAATGGGTGCCGCCATCGCGCTGTGGGATATTGTTCGTAAAACACAGTACCTGTTCACTGAAGCTGTCATTCCATTGCATGGACACTTCGGCGGTAATTTGTCCACCAAGATCGGATGGGCGATTGCCTTCTGCATAGAAAATATTAGGGTGTAAAACATTCTTGGTTTGGTTGATGTATTCAACAAACCCTTTCACACCGCCAGAGTAGGCAAAATCCTCTTCTTGACCAGAGCGTTGATCAATTAAACGAATGTGAACGCCATTATTTAAAAACGACAGTTCGCGAATGCGCTTAACCAGAATTTCGTAATGAAACTCCACCTTGCCAAAAATCCCTTCGTCTGCCAAGAAATGAACCTCAGTACCCGTTTTTTCGGTATTGCCGGTAATGGATATAGGAGAAATGGCTACGCCTTGCGCCTGCTCTAGGTTGCGATTTTGAATAACGCCCCGCGCAAACTCCATGTAGTGGACTTTTCCATCACGGCGTATCGTTAGCTTCAACCACTTTGAAAGCGCGTTAACGCAACTGACACCAACGCCATGTAAGCCGCCGGATACTTTATAACTGTTTTGGTCAAACTTACCGCCCGCGTGCAACTCCGTCATGACGATTTCAGCCGCGCTGCGCTTTGGATCATGCTTGTCGTCGAACTTCACACCAGTCGGAACGCCGCGACCGTTATCAACAATAGAAATGGAATTGTCGGTTTGAATAACTACCGTAATTTCGGTGCAATACCCAGCAAGCGCTTCATCAATCGAGTTATCAAGCACTTCAAATACCAGGTGATGCAGGCCGGTTCCGTCGGATGTGTCACCAATGTACATTCCAGGGCGCTTGCGGACCGCCTCTAAACCCTCCAGAATTTGAATGGATGATGCGCCGTACTGCTCTACTGCCTTTATATCTTCAGTCATATTTTTCTAATTTAAATGCGCATTGGCATTACAACGTACTTAAAGTCCTCGGAGGCAGGTAATGTAATTACAGCGCTACTGTTGGCGTCGCCCAAACTAATCTGGATTTGTTCTACCTTCACATTTGCGAGCACATCAAGCAGATAACTCACGTTAAAACCGATTTCAACTGAATCACCCGCGTACTCCGTTTCTATATCCTCCTGAGCCTCTTCTTGTTCGGCATTGGTTGATTGAATCGTAATGCGATTAGGTGATAAGGAGAAACGAACGCCTTTGAATTTATCCGTTGTCAGAATAGCGGCCCTTTGTAAGGCTGCTTGAAGGGTTTCACGCGCAACAACTAACGAGTTTTTATGGCCCTTTGGAATCACGCGCTGGAAGTCAGGGAACTTACCTTCAACCAATTTTGAAATCAACTCAACATCACCAAAATTAAATTTAATTTGATTTGCGGTGAGGCTGACCTCAAGCTCAGCATCGGTGTCGTCCAATAAATGCTGGCACTCTAAAATGGTCTTGCGAGGAATAATAATTTCTTGATGGCCGCCGCTCCCAACTACCGGCTGTGCCAGCTCGACGCGACTGTATGCTAAACGGTGACCGTCAGTAGCAACCGCAACAACCTCTTTGCCATCGATGACCAATAACATGCCGTTGAGATAGTAACGGATGTCTTGTTGCGCCATGGCGAAGTGCACTTGGCTAATCAACTGCTTAAACGCCTTTTGTGGCATTTTCCAGCTTGCCGTCATCTCGCCGACCGATTGCATTACCGGAAACTCTGCAGCGGACAAGGTTTGAAGGGTGAAGCGGCTCTTACCGCTTTGCACCACCAATTTTGAATCTTTTAAATTTAACGATACCGGGCCCTCGGGTAGTGCCCGCAGAATATCCAATAATTTACGCGCCGCTACCGTGGTTGTCATGTCGGCATCACCGACACCAAAATTGGCGCTGGTCGCTATCTGAATTTCAATGTCGGTGGACACGAAAGAAACACGTTCACCTGTTTTTTTAAATAACAGATTGGCCAGTATGGGAAGTGTGTGTCGACGCTCAACAATGCCGCTTACGATTTGAAGTGGTTTTAATAAACTATCGCGCGATGTATTTATAAGTTGCATTGCTTTTAAATCCTTGTATATATCTAACTAGTAATAGTAATAAGCCTCGAAAAAACAGTGGATAACCCACTAAAGACTTACACAACAACTACTTATAACTAAAAAAACCTGTGCACAACTTCGGTATAAATGAAGGATAGATTTGGGATAACTTTTTCAACTACCTCTATTTTTGCATATCGGCGCCGTTTTCCCCAATTTATGCACATGAAATTCACCTAGTTACGCACAGACTCATCCACACACTTATCCACAACCCAGCTAGGCCTTCAGGGTCTGCTCAATCACATGAATTTCATGGTTTAGTTGGCTATCGTGAGCGCGCTCTTCTGCAATTTTACGGACGGCGTGTAAGACGGTGGTGTGATCCCGCCCACCAAACAACTCACCAATCTCTGGAAGGCTTTTTTGGGTCAATTCTTTCGCCATAAACATGGCGATTTGGCGGGGCCTGGCAATGTTGGCAGGCCGGCGCTTAGAGTACATATCCGCCACTTTTATGTTGTAAAAATCGGCTACGGATTTTTGGATATTTTCAACCGAAATTTGACGGTTTTGGATGGACAGTAGGTCTTTCAGGGCGGCGCGGGCAACATCAATTGTTACGTCCCGCCCATGAAAGCGAACAAAGGCCAAAATCTTCCGCAGCGCGCCCTCAAGCTCGCGCACATTTGATCGAAGGTGCTTGGCCACAAAAAAAGCAACATCTTCCGACATTGGTATGCCCTCAGCTGCTGCCTTTTTCATCAAAATGGCTACGCGCATTTCCAATTCAGGCGGCTCGATTGCCACCGTGAGACCAGAATCAAAACGAGAGATGAGGCGATCATCGATTCCGGCCATCTCTTTAGGATAGGTGTCGCTGGTAATAATGACCTGTGCACGATTACCCAATAGCGCTTCAAAGGCATAAAAGAACTCTTCTTGGGTGCGCGATTTGCCGCTAAAAAACTGAATGTCATCAATCAGCAAAAGGTCAAGGGAGTGGTAATACCGCTTAAAACGATCAAAAGCCTTCTGTTGATATGCCCTTACGACGTCCGACACATATTGCTCTGCATGGATGTACCGAATGCGGGCATTTGGCTTTTCTTTTAAAAGATGGTTGCCAATTGCATGAATTAGGTGGGTTTTGCCCAGGCCAACTCCCCCATACAAGAACATGGGGTTGTAGGACGTACCCGGGTTGTGCGCCACCTGAATGGAGGCGGCGCGGGCCAATTGATTTGCCTTACCTGTAACGAAGGTTTCAAAGGTCAACATGGGGTTGAGTTTGGAGTGATCTTCTAATTCAAAGGCAGACGACTCACTTAGCTCAGCTTCCGGCGCGGCTTGCAGATAATCGGAAGCCGCCATGTTTGTCTCTTGGGGCCCGTTTGTGGGGCGCGCACCCAACGTACTCGGGGTTGATGCGGAGCCGCCATCATCCAACACAAACAGTAAAGTGAAGGGCCTGCCAAAGTAGTTTTGGGCAAGTTCCTGAAATCGATCAGAAAACGTTTTTTTCGTCCAATCCAGCTTAAATCGGTTTGGAGCGGATATTGTAAGCAAACACTCACTCTCATCCAAACCATTTAATTTAAGGGGTTGAATCCAAGTCTTAAATTGTTGTGGGGAAAGCTCGCGCAGCAAGGTGGCGGTTGCGTGATCCCAAAAGCCCAGTGGGCTTAAGGAAGAGAGGGTGGCGTTATTTTCTAAATTACTCATTTTCGGAGGATTGATTGTAGCGATTTTCTAAAGTTATCCACAAGCCATAAGTGGGTGGAAAACCTGTGGATAAGTTGTGGCCAAATAATAAAAAACCTTATAAATCAGACAAAAGAGAAAAAAACGAAAAATAAAATAAGGGAAAAGCCCAATAAGAGCACAACTTAGGTTGACCTTTTAGGCGCCACAAAGGAAAATACTTGGCTTTCCCGAGGTCAATCATGAAAAGAACATATCAACCATCCGTAACCCGCCGTAAACGCACCCACGGATTCCGTGTCCGCATGAAAACACGTGGCGGACGTACCGTTTTAAACGCACGTCGCGCCAAGGGCCGCAAACGCCTGGCAGTGTAAGCGCAATCGCTTGAATAGCGCACGCATATCCGAATTACTTAAAACAAATCCCAAAACATCAAAACACTGGGGTTTGTATTTAGGGTCTCGCAGTCAAGGCATGGATGGGGCCCTAGGAATTGCTGTTGCTAAAAAACTAGCTAAAAGAGCGGTTGATCGAAATAAGCTTAAGCGGTTTATACGAGAAAGCACGCGCCAACCACACAGTGCAATATTAGAGACTCACGATATTGTCATTCGACTTAAAAAGCCGATTGGCCAAACAACGCGGGGACGATTGCGCTCCATGGAATTTGGCATACTTAAACAGCAATTAGCGGAGCTAATTTAAGTGCAGATCATTAACCGCGCAGCAATAGCAATGATCCGAATTTACCAAATCGCATTGAGCCCATTTTTTGGCTCTCAATGCAAGTTCGAGCCGAGCTGTTCTCAATACGCATGCGATTGTTTTAAAGCCCACGGCAGCGCCAAAAGTGCCGGACTGATCGTCTGGCGGCTATTGCGATGCAACCCTTGGAGTCATGGTGGCTATGACCCAGCAATTAACCCACGCAAGATTAAAGAATAAATACATGGATACGAAAAGAACCATCCTCTGGGCCGTTTTCTCAATAGCAGGACTGCTCCTTTACAACAACTGGTTGGCATACGAAGGCAAAACCCCGCTGTTCGGACCACAAAGCATGAGCAAGCAAGAAGCTGCGCCAGTGAGTGGAGATGAAAAGAAAAGTGACGTCCCAGTATCGACGGCCACCAGCACCAACACTGCACCAGTGCTTGCACCCAAAGCAATTCCAGCGAGCATGGCGCAGCTGGCAAACAAAGAGCGCTTCACTTTACAAAACGACGTACTGGTAATTGAGGTTAGTGCAGACGGCGCAAACGTCGTGAGCGCAACCCTATTAAAAGAGCTGGACGTTGATAAGAAGCCAATGCGACTGATGCAAGTCACGCCAGGCCACCAGTATTTTGCGCGCTCGGGACTGATTGCCGCAGGCAACACAGACCTACCGAACCACACGAGTGAATTCAAATTGCAAACCAGCGGCAAAGATGGATCAGGCCGCCCTTTTTTAGTTGTTGCCAGTGAGCGCAACGGCGTAATCCTTGAAAAAACGTTTATCTTGAATTCCGGGAGCTACGTCATTGATGTGATGCACCGCGTAACTAAAAATAATGCGGCAGTGGGACCCCTCGTTCTATATACCGAATTAGTGCGCGATGGCAGTAAGCTCGACGAGAGCGAGTTTTACAGCACATTTACAGGCCCCGCGGTCTACACCAATAAAGAAAAGTTTAATAAGCTCGAATTTACCGATATTGAGAAAAACAAAATCGCCATACCAAAGCAAGTTCCTGCTGGTGACCCTGCATGGGTGGCAATGGTGCAGCATTACTATGCGAGCGCATGGATTCCCAGTGATAAATTAAATCGCGATATTTATGCTGGAAAAATCGATACCAATGTGTATCGCGTTGGTATACAAACCCCGCTCGAAGATATTGCGGCTGGCAAAACAACCATTGAAACCGCGCGTTTATTTGTGGGCCCGCAACAAGAAAGTACGCTAGAAGCAATAGCACCAGGATTGGAGCTGCTTAAGGACTATGGCTATTTAACGATTCTTGCAAAGCCCATCTTTTGGACGCTGGAGCGTATTTATGAATATGTACACAATTGGGGCTGGTCCATTGTCATATTGACCT
>CAZUMD010000084.1:0-7078 GCA_964621735.1 uncultured Polynucleobacter sp. | reverse complement strand
CTGGATATCGAGGCTGCGTTTAGTCGCGGTCTTCCCAATACCCCGATGGCGGGCTCTCGTATTTCCGTGATCTCGGGCAACTTCATTACTGCCATGCCGTTTGGCGTAGTTGATGGGGTGGACTTTATTCATACTGGTCTTGTGCGCAAAGTGGACTCGGTCTCGATTAAGCTCTCACTCGATAGCAATAAGATCGTCTTGCTCTCGCCATTGGGCTTTTCACCAACGGGGCAAGCATTCAACCTGTCTTTTGAGGACGTTGCCGTTTCCACTGCTACTGCTCTCAAGGCAGACAAGATTGTCTTCTTAACGCCCTACTCTGGTCTCCGCGATGAAGCCGGTGACTTAATCACGGAACTGTCCTTAGCGCAAATGCAAGAGTACGTTACCAGTCATCCAGGAATCCCCGCGGGCATGAAAACCTTACTCACCTTATCGGGAAGAGCAATTAAGGCTGGCGTAGGCCGTGTTCACTTCTTACCCTGCAACCGGGATGGGGCCTTACTTGAAGAACTCTTTACCCACGATGGCGTTGGCATGATGCTCGCCTCCTCCGGTATTGAAAATCTACGCGAAGCAAACCAGGATGATGTGGGCGGCATTTTGCAATTAACCATGCCTCTCGAAGAAGAAGGAATACTCGCTGCCCGCGGTCAAGATGTGATTGAGCGCGATATCGATCGCTTCTCGGTAATTGAGCACGACCGGGTCTTATTCGGTTGCGCTGCTCTATTCCCCTTCCCCAACGGCATCGGCGAGCTCGCCTGCTTGGTGGTTGATCCAGACGTGCAAGGCTCCGGCGATGGCGAGCGTTTGCTCAAGCGGGTTGAGGCCAGAGCCAAAAAAGAGGGCATTACAAAACTATTTGTCCTAACGACCCGCACCGAGCATTGGTTTTTGAAGCGCGGCTTCATGCGCTCCAGCGTGGACGATTTGCCTGAAGAGCGCAAACAAATTTACAACTGGGATCGTAAGTCGATGGTCTTGACCAAAAACTTGACATAATGCAAGTTCGACTTTTTAGTATTCACTGATTGCATTTAGAAAGGTTTACGCAATGGCACGGATGGTTCAATGTATCAAGCTCAATAAAGAAGCCGAAGGGATGGACTTTGCACCCCTTCCAGGCGATCTGGGGAAAAAACTCTGGCAGGAAGTCTCTAAAGAGGCGTGGGCTGGCTGGTTAAAGCACCAAACCATGTTGATCAATGAGAACCGCCTCAACATGGCGGACCCTCGTGCCCGTCAATACCTCTTAAAGCAAGTGGAAAAATACTTCTACGAAGGTGGGGCCGATGCTGCTACGGGCTACGTACCGCCCAGCGCCTAAGCCGCCTAAATAAGACCGCTTCGATTGCAAAAAGGACCGCTCAGCGGTCCTTTTTTATTGACTGACTAGTTGATTATCTAAATGCTCAAGAAAAATCGATGCGCTTGACTCCATTTGCACCGCCTACGAAAAGGACATTCGCTTTTTGGCGCGCAAATAAGCCGACGGTTATTACACCTGGAATTTGGTTGATCTCCGACTCCAATGCGATTGGATCGCTAATGGTAAGGCCAGCCACATCAATGATCCAGCCGCCATTGTCGGTCACAAAGGGATCCGAAGTACCTGCCATCAGACGCAAGCGAGGGCTGCCCCCCAGGGCTTGCATCGCTCTCGATACCGACGCTTCTGCCAATGGAATCACCTCCAGTGGTAATGGGAAGTTGCCTAAGCTAGCCACTTGCTTTGAATCATCGCAAATGCAAATGAACTGTTTCGCTAGGGACGCCACAATCTTCTCGCGCGTGAGCGCCCCGCCGCCGCCCTTGATCATATGACCGCTGGGGTTAATCTCATCGGCACCGTCGACATAAGCAGGCAAAGTCTCAACCTGATTGGCATCAATCACATAAAAACCATGCTTTAGCAATCGCTGTGTGCTGACAACGGAACTCGATACCACCCCAGAAAAATGGGCTTTATGCGGGGCTAGCACGTCGATAAACCAGTTGGCAGTAGAGCCTGTACCAATGCCCAGAACTTGGCCGGGGGCCAACGCTAATACCGCATCGCGCGCCGCTTCCGCCACCAGGCGCTTTAGTTGATCTTGATCCATAAGAAGCCTATCTCAGAAGTCATTTATGCTACTCACTGTATGACACTATAACGGTGTCCCATTTTGGATTAGAAACAGGCACACCCATGACGACCGCAAACACGGCTTTAGACCAGTTAAAAGCCCTTACGACCGTAGTAGCCGATACCGGCGATTTTGAGCGGATGAAGCAGTTTGCGCCGCAGGATGCCACTACCAACCCATCCCTAATTTTAAAAGCGGTACAGCAGCCCAGCTACCAACAGCTCGTGCAAACGGTGCGGGCCGCCAACCCTCAGGCCAGTGTGGCGATGCTGATGGATCGCATCTTGATTGCCTTTGGCTTAGAAATCCTCAAGATCGTACCCGGCAGGGTCTCGACCGAGGTCGATGCGCGCTTGTCATTCGATACTGCAGCAACCATCACCAAAGCCAGGGAATTAATTGCACTGTACGCAGCCCATGGCGTTGATCGAAATCGCGTGTTAATTAAGTTAGCCAGCACCTGGGAAGGAATCGAGGCTGCAAAGGTACTCGAGGCCGAAGGCATTCATTGCAATATGACCCTGCTATTTTCTTTAGTACAGGCTGCGGCCTGTGGCAAAGCCAAAGCGCAACTCATCTCCCCTTTTGTGGGACGGATCACCGATTGGAACAAAGCCAAGCTGGGTAACAATTGGAATGATGCCCAGCATGGTGGGCAGCACGATCCAGGGGTGCAATCCGTCAAAGGAATTTACGGCTACTACAAGCACTTTGGTATCGCTACTGAGATCATGGGGGCTAGCTTTCGGAACACCAATCAGATCATGCAATTGGCCGGCTGTGATTTACTGACCATTAGCCCAGAATTACTCGCTGAACTGAAAAACAGTTCTGAAGCGGTCGTTCGAAAGCTCGATCCCAAGGCTACTCAAGGCAAAGAGATGAAAGAGCTGAATGTTACTCAGTCAGCCTTTCGCTTGCAGCTCAATGATGACGCCATGGCAACGGAAAAACTCGCCGAGGGTATCCGGGCTTTCTGCAGCGATATTGTTAAATTAGAAGCCCTACTAAATAATTAAGGCCCGAGCAAGCTTTTACTTTATTTGAGGCTGCGCTGACGCAATGCCTCATACAAGCAAACGCCACTGGCTACCGAGACGTTCAGGCTTTCTACTACGCCGCGCATCGGGATTCGCACCAGCTGATCGCAATGCTCACGCGTTAAGCGCCGCATCCCCTCGCCTTCTGCGCCCATTACTAAAGCAATCGGTCCGGTTAAATCCAGGTCATAAATTGACTTCTCTGCTTCGTCGTCGGTGCCGATGAGCCAGATACCCAACTCTTGCATCTCACGCATGCTGCGCGCGAGATTCGTTACGGTGATTAAAGGCATTACTTCGGAAGCGCCGCTGGAAACTTTACTGACTGTGGCATTGATGTGAGCTGAGCGGTCTTTTGGAACCACTACCCCATGCACCCCAGCACCATCGGCCACACGCAAACAGGCGCCGAGATTATGCGGGTCAGTCACACCATCCAGCACCAATAAAAGAGGTTTGCCTTCAATGCCATCAACCAGCTCGGCCAAGGTGCGCGCCACCGTCATTTTTTCAGCCAAGGCAACGACGCCCTGGTGACGGTCATGGCCGGCTAATTTATGCAAGCGCTCCGAATCAGCATAATGCAGTCGATCGCCCAAAATCGATTCGGCTTGCTTTAAAAAATCACCCATGCGGCGATCGCGCCGCGCTGGATCAAAGTAGACTGCCTTGAGGCTATCAGGATCAAGACGCAAGCGCGCCTGAATCGCATGAAAGCCGAGCATAATTTGCTTCATTAACGCTTTCCTTTGCGGGTGGGCGGCTTGCTACCAGAAGGCTTTCCTGGAGAACGAATGGCGGCCGACTTACCACGCGACGCCTTAGCTGATTTGGATTGCTTAGCACCTTGCTTGCCAGCTGCCTTGGCCGCATTCACATTAACGCCAGAACTTTTCTTCGGCGCTTTACTCGAGGGCCGTGACTTTTTCGAAGCTGCTTTTTTATTGGGCTTGCCGGTATCGCTCGCTAGCACGAGGGTGCGGCTACGCACGCCATCGCGCTCACTAATGACGGACTTGACTAAGGAGAACTCAATCTTGCGTGCATCCAAATCCACCCGGCTAACGAGGACGTGCAGGCGGTCACCCAAACGGTGGCGCATACCGGTGCGCTCGCCGCGCAACTCTTGACGGGCTTCGTCGTATTGGTAGTAGTCGCCGCCGAGTTCAGTGACGTGCACCATGCCCTCAACAAAGAGGTTTTCTAGTTGGATGAAAAGGCCAAAGTTCGCTACTCCCGTAATCGTGCCGGCGTATTCTTGGCCGAGGTGGTCGCGCATGTAATAGCACTTGAGCCAGGCCTCGACATCGCGCGATGCCTCGTCAGCCCGTCGCTCATTGGATGAGCAGTGCACGCCCACTTGACCCCATATCGCGAGTGCGCCGCTTGCCGCAGCGCCTTTGCCCTTTTGTGGACCGGCTGCTTTACTGGCGCTCTGTGATTTTTTCGCTTCCGATGCATTGGTGCGCGCCTGCCCTTTGCGTGGCAAGGTGAGGTTCAGTGGTACGCGCTCAGGCAGACTGGGGTAATACGGCTGCTTTTGTAGGATGGCTTTAATCGCACGGTGCACTAATAAATCAGGGTAACGCCGAATCGGGCTGGTGAAATGCGCATAGGCTGGAAAAGATAAACCAAAATGCCCAACATTTTCGGGCTGATAGACCGCTTGCTGCATGGAGCGCAGTACCACGGTTTGCAACATGGTTGCATCGGGCCGGGGTTTAATTTCTTTAATCAGGCGGGCAAAATCCTTGGGCTGTGGCTTTTCACCACCGCTTAGGCTTAAGGATGCCGTGCGCAGGACCTGCCGCAGGGTCATGATTTTTTCTTCGGATGGCTCGGCGTGGACCCGGTACAAACCCAAGTGCTTATTTTTTTGTAAAAAATCAGCAGCGCAGACGTTGGCAGTCAACATGCACTCTTCAATTAAGCGATGGGCATCATTACGCGTGCGCGGCTCAATCCGCAAAATCTTGCCGAGCTCATTGGAAATAATTTGAGTCTCGGTGGTTTCAAAATCCAGTGCGCCACGCTTCTCGCGTGCAGACAATAAGATTTTGAATAAGCCATACAAATTACTCAGCAATGGACGGAACTGCGCAAACCGGGCGGCATCCGGGCCATTGGAATTGCTAATAACTTCCCATACTGCATCGTAGGTAAAGCGCTGGGCTGAGTGCATGACCGCAGGATAAAACTGGTAAGCCAAAATCTCACCATGCACATCAATCACCGAGTCGCACACCATGCAGAGGCGATCTACCCCCGGATTTAAGGAGCACAGCCCATTGGAAATCTTTTCTGGCAGCATCGGAATCACGCGGCGCGGAAAGTACACTGAAGTAGCCCGCAGCAATCCTTCTTCGTCCAAGGGATTGCCAGGCTTGACGTAATGCGACACATCGGCAATTGCCACAATCAGGCGCCATGCCTTGACCTTGCCAAACACTGTGGGCTCGCAATAGACGGCATCGTCAAAGTCGCGGGCATCGGCACCATCAATCGTGACGAGGGGCACATCCCGTAAATCAACCCGCCCTTCCAAATCGGCCTGAACCACTCCATCTGGCAGTGCAGCGGATTCTTTCATGGTGGCTGCAGAAAATTCATGGGGTACGCCGTATTTACGAACAGCAATCTCGATTTCCATACCGGGGTCATCGATTTCACCGAGGACCTCAACTACTCGGCCTACCGCCTGACGGTAACTGTCGGGGTAATCAATAATTTCCACGCTCACCACTTGGCCCAATTTAGCGTTGAGCTGTCCCTTGGGCGGTATCAAAATATCGTGACCGATACGCTTGTCTTCTGGAGCCACAATGAGAACGCCGTTCTCATTTAATAAACGTCCAATCACAAGGCGATTGACGTGGGTGATCACCTCGACGATTTGACCTTCGGGGCGTCCACGCCGATCGGTTCCCATCACCCGCACCTTGACTCGGTCGCCATGCATCACGCGCGACATTTCCCGTTCGGAGAGAAAGATGTCCTCGCCCGCATCATCCGGAACCACAAAGCCAAAGCCATCGCGATGGCCCTGAATCGTACCGAGGCGATCGGACTCACGCGGTACTAGGGGCACAGATTTACGCATGGCTTACATTCATTTGGTGAGAATTCCCTTGGATAGCGGCGAAAATGTCCGCTAGCCCTATAATAGAGCCCAATGCCCAGATGGCGAAATTGGTAGACGCACCAGCTTCAGGTGCTGGCGATCGAAAGGTTGTGGAGGTTCGAGTCCTCTTCTGGGCACCATCATTCAAAACGGAGTTGTGCATGCTTGGCATTGCTCCGTCTTCTAGGGTAACAATCAATTGCAGTTGCCCTAAGCCTCAAACGGGTGCTGCAAGAGTATGGTTTCATCGCGCTCCGGCCCTGTAGAAACCATTGCAATCGGTTTGCCCGCAACGGCTTCGATCCGGCGCAAGAACGTCTGCGCTTCTGGCGGCAACTTATCCCACTCGCGAATACCGTAGGTCGTGCCTTTCCAGCCTGGGAAGTCCTCATAAATCGGCTCGCAACGCGCTACCGCTTCCGCGCCGCGGGGTAGCACATCCAAGCGCTGGCCATCCAAGTGGTAGCCCACGCACAAACGAATGGTTTCAAAACCATCGAGCACATCCAGCTTTGTAATGCAAAGACCGCTGAGGCCATTAATCTGAATCGAGCGCTTTAAGGCAGCAGCATCGAGCCAACCGGTACGACGAGGACGGCCTGTTACCGAACCAAATTCTTTACCGACTTCTGCCAAACGAATACCGACCGGATCTTGCTTGGCGGGATTATCGTGGTCATAGAGCTCGCTTGGGAAAGGTCCTGCACCCACGCGCGTGCAATACGCTTTGGTAATACCCAAGATGTACTGCAAGGACTCCGGGCCAACACCGGATCCAGCTGCCGCAT
>CAZUMD010000083.1:4595-7083 GCA_964621735.1 uncultured Polynucleobacter sp. | reverse complement strand
ATTGTTTTTGGAGTATCGCTTCCCAGCTGGTTAACTTTTTTCTATTTGTATGGCGTACTGGCTTTTTACTTTGTTTGGTATTGGACCCGTACCGGCCAAACTTTAGCAATGCAAACCTGGCGGGTCAAACTGGTTTCCATTTCGGGTGCGCGCCTGACGCGTAGACAAGCATTGTGGCGCTACGTCTACGGTTCACTCTGGCTGGTGCCTTGCATCCTGATTCAAGCCAGTGCTGACCTGCAAAAGTGGGGAATCATTGGTTTGCTGTTTGCGGTCTCCCTCTTTCTCTGGCCGCTGACCATCTATCTGGATCCACGCAATCGTCAAACGATTCCCGATCGGCTGGGCAAAACCAAATTAATTCAGCTGCCTAAACTGGAAAAGCGCAAGTAACGCTGCTCCGCGCGCTGCTTTAGAGCTAGGCTTATGCTTCGCGCAAACAATCAACTGCTGTTGCCCGCTGGATCTTGCGTTGAAATTGGTAACCGGCAATTGCGCAAGCAACCAGTCCAAATGCAACCCCCATCGCGATTGACGACGCAAAGGAATTGAATTCAATTTCAAGCACGAAATGCCCCAATGCCCATGCGGCCATCGCCGCAGCAAAGCCGCCCAGAAGACCTGCTAGTCCACCCACAATCGCTAACTCAATACTGGCAATCGCAGCTAAAGTCGGACTTGATGCACCGACTGCTTTAAGGAGCGCGGCATCCCGAAAGCGCTCGTCTTGCGTTGCTGAAATCGCCGCAAATAACACCAAGATGGCTGCCGCAATCGTAAATGTAAACAAGAGACCCAAGGCCGCGCCTAAGCGATTCAAGACATCTTGGATTTGTTGCAAGGAATTGGCCACATCCACCACCGTAATATTGGGGTAGCGCTGGGTTAAGCGGAAGTCTTGTACGTCGATGGAAGGTGGCTGGTAATACGCGGTAATCCAGGATTGCGGCAAATCCTGCAAGAGCACTGGCGGCATGATCACAAAGAAGTTCACCCGCATCGAGCCCCACTCTAAGGCGCGGAGCGATGTGATCGAGGCGCTCACAGTTTCGCCAGCAATCTCAAATGTTAATCGGTCTCCTAATTTCAAGCCGAGGGTTTTGGCAATACCAACCTCAATCGAAATTTGTGGCTCGTCTTGCTTAAACCAATTGCCTGCAATGACTTGATTGCCACCCGGCAAATCCATGGTGTAGGACAGATTAAATTCGCGATCCACTAAACGGCGCGCATTGTCTTTACTGTAATCGTTTGGCATCACCGGCCGATTATTGATCTCAATTAATCGCCCGCGCACCATCGGATACAAATCCGGCTTACCGAGTCCAGCCGATGCAAGGTCCTGCGTTAAGGCATCGCGTTGATCGTTCTGGATATTAATCACAAAGCGGTTCGGTGCATCAACCGGCACATTGCCTTGCCAGGTTTTGAGTAAATCCTGTCGCAAGAGCAAGATGATGAGCAGAGCCATCAAGGCAATGGCTAAGGCCGTGATTTGCATCACGGCAAAAGCGGGGCTCCGTGCTTGCGAGCGCAAAGCAAAGCGTCCTGCAAATCCAAGTCGGCTGAGCATCCCGCTTACAGAAGAGCGCGCCAATAGCTTCAGCGCAATCCAAGACAGCAAGGCAAACACGGCAACCGCACCGCCAAAACTCAAACCAACCCAACTGGCGAGTTTCCAATCGCGCGCCGCCCACAGCAGCAAGACAGCAAAACTCAGAAGCCCCAATAAAGCAACCCAGCGCGCTGCAACCGGAACTCCGCTTAATTCACGGCGTACCAAGCGCACCGGTGAAATCTGTACCAAGGTCAGTAAAGGGGGTCCTGCAAAACCCAATAACAAAAACCAGGAGAGCAGCGCGCTCCATAGAACCGGCCACAGCGATGGTGGCGGCAAATCGGCCAACAATAAATTACCCAAGAACCACATCAGTCCATACTGAATCAGCCAACCCACTGCAATGCCGAATGCAGCGGCCAATAAACCCAAGAAAGCTAGTGTTTTCAGTTGCTGGCGCAGGATCGTTCCTTGCGTAGCACCAAGGCACTTCATCACCGCGCAGACATTGGCCTGCCGCACCACGTAACGGCGCGCCGCCAAGGCAATCGCAACCGCAGAGACCATCGCTGTTAACAGTGCAATCAAGGATAAAAAACGCTCAGCCCGATCAAGCGTTTTGCGCATCACCGGCTGACCCGTCTCTAGAGTTTCAATGCGCATACCGCGCAATTGATCTGACTCGATCGCATTCACGACCCAGTTTTGATAATCCGCAACCGCGGCATTGGATCCGGCAATTAACAAACGGTAGGTCACGCGACTCCCCAAGCCAAGCAAATCCGTCTTGGGCAAGTCGTCTAGCGAGATCATGACCCGCGGAGCAAAGTTCATAAACGCGGCGCCGCGATCGAGTTCGCGTAGCAGGACAGCATCAATGCGTAAGCGCGCCTGCCCTAATGCAAGGGTATCGCCAATCTTGGCTTGCAA
>CAZUMD010000083.1:0-4495 GCA_964621735.1 uncultured Polynucleobacter sp. | reverse complement strand
GCAATCAATAAATCGGCTGCTAGCAGTTGGCGTGCATCAAACTCAAAGGCCCGATGCATCCGGTCGGCTAAAAAGCCGACGCTGGAAAGGGCTGCAACCGATAGGCTGAGTGCAATCCCTAGCCAGAGTAATTCGGGCGATTGGAGGTCGCGCCTAAACCACCGCCATGCCTGCTGAATCACAACTAACTCAAATCCCCTGAATCTGTCCGCCATCCACGCGGATCACAGAACCAGTAATGTACGAGGCATTGGCGCTCGCTAGAAATGCGGCAGTGTCGCCGTACTCCTTGGGGTCGCCATAGCGTCCTGCTGGTATCAATTTGATGCTGGCCGCAACCACTGCCTCGTATGCGACATTCTCCCGCTTGGCTCGTGCTTCATCCAATTGGCGTAAGCGATCCGTTGCAACGCGGCCTGGCATGATGACATTGACCGTAATGCCCTCGCCCGCCACTTCAGCAGCCAAGGTCTTAGACCAGGCTAGTAAGGATGCGCGTAAGGTATTGGAGATTGCTAAGTTTTTAATCGGAGCAATCGCGCCCGATGTGGTGCTTGTCATAATGCGGCCCCAGCCGCGCTGGCGCATGCTAGGCAATACGCGATCGGTGATGGCAATGAGTGAAAGCACCATGTCATTAAAGCTCTTTGCCCACAGCTGCGGGTCTTGACCGGCTGCTGGGGTTGGCGCTGGACCGCCAGTATTGTTGATCAAAATATCAACCGGCCCAAAAGCAGCTTCCACCTTGGAAACGTGCGCATCGATGACCGATAAATCGGATAGATCCCAATTGAGGGCCATTGCCTTGCCACCGGCAGCTTCGATCATGGCCACGGTTTGCGCAAGCCCTTCTGGATTACGGCCCGTCACCGCCACGTTCACGCCTTCACGGGCCAATGCCACCGCCATCGCCTGTCCTAATCCGCGGCTCGATGCTAAAACCAGCGCCGTCTTACCTTTAATGCCTAAGTCCATGGTTCTTCCTTAAATGCAATGTCAATTGATACCTAGCACTGTAGCCCAAAAGTGCGATTCACACTCCTGAGGCTATTGAAGTACTTTATTGACGCATGATTGGTTTGGGTAAATTGGCCGATGCCGCAAAGAGATCAGCTTCCAACTGCTGCAAGATCTCGGCTAGGGCTTGCTGCTGTCCCAATACCAAGGTTTGCGGCAGGTTATTAGCCAATGCCACACGCTGCGTATAGCGCTTGGCCGTAATCAATGGAGTGGGAATATTGGGGTTGGTGACCGTCAAAAAGAATTGCACCGACACTACTGCCTCTGGTTTTGCGCGGTAATCTCCGTAGATCTCATCAATGGTTGCCTGTAATGTGTAAAACGGGAAAAAGCTCGTGCCCTGCGGCACCGTAATGCGAAAGATGCCCGATTGATCGAGCCACTGCCGACTGGCATTCGAGAACATATTACTTGGCGATGCAATGTAGGCGTTATAAAAGTCCTTCTCGTAACGCTGATCGCTCACACGGTAAACCAAGGACTTGCCATCAAACGGTGTTGCCACTGAAAAGGAGCCCATCTTTAACCACAGCGGCGATTGCATTTTGCGCGGTGGCCCAGTGCGTTCGGGCGCTACTAACCAATTCGCAGGCTCAATTGCGGGGCGCGTCGGCGCACAGGCCAACAAGGTAAAGGCTATGGCCGCAAGTAAAGCGAAACCAGCAATGCGCTTCAGCAACAAAGTGAAGTTGCTGTGCAAGGGATGGGTGGTGTGTAGGCTCATTTTTGTGCTCCGGTCGCGCCAGCGCTAACTGGCAATTGAATGCGAGCCGGCGGCTCACCCCAAATCAAAGTAGACGGTGATTGGCTAGCAATGCGGGTTAAATCATTGAGCTGCTCGCTGGCCTGCTTGATATTTTCCATGGTAATTGCGGTATCGCCCTGAACGCTACTGAGCATTTGCCTCAGCACTACTGCACTAGCAACCAGCTCTTGCGTAAGCAACTCCAGCTCGGCATTACTCGTCACGCCATTCATTTTGGCTAGCAAGGTGTTTAACTCCTGAACAGACTGGGCTATTCCTTGATTGCCTTTGCCACTGCCAGCCAAAATCGTATTGAGGTTATTCACCAGCTGATCGAATCGTTTTTGCGTATCGGTTAAATTTAGCGCACTTAAATTACTGATGACCTTTTGTAAGCCTGAGAAGATCTCATCTGCCGGGCTCGGTATGGATGGAATGACGGGGTATTCTGGCTTCCAGCTAAAGGCCAAATCAGCATAGTCATGATCATCGCTATTAAAATCAAACTCAATGTAGTTCACGCCGGTAATACCCATTGTTTTTACTCGGGCTCGCAGATTAGCTGCGACGAGATTATTCACATCACCTAACAGTTTTTTTGGATCCCCATTAATCAGCATACGCACAATCACATATTCTTTTCGTTCCGTCAGTGGGACATTACTTTCGTAGATCTCGCCGGTTAATCCTACGGAAATGATCTGCCCTATTTTGACGCCCCTAAAGCGCACCGATGCACCTTTATCTAAGCCAGTAACCGATTGCTTAATGTAGGTTTCGACTTCAAAGGTTTTCTGAAAGATCTGCCCCGATCCGAAAACCAGTATGAGGGCGATCAATGTGCCTATAGCAGCCAATACAAATAAGCCAAGGCGGAAGTAATTGGGGTTGGAGTTGCTCATGTTGCTTCCTTGCTCATGATGCGATTAAAGAATTGATGAACACGGGGATCAGCACTCGTGTCCCGTAATACCTTTGGATCCCCTTCGGCGATGATGCCCTTGGCTGCTTTATCTAACATAATGACCCGGTGTGCGACTGAATAGATGCTGGCTAGCTCATGTGACACGATAACAAAGGTAATACCCAAGTTTTGTGAAAGATCCAATATGGTGCGATCGAGGTCGGCCGAGGTAATTGGATCAAGGCCTGCCGATGGCTCGTCCAAAAATAGAATCTTAGGGTCCAGTGCCATCGCCCGCGCAATCGCAGCGCGCTTTTGCATACCGCCACTGATTTCACTCGGCATATATTGCTCATAGGGCAAGAGTCCAACCAGATCGAGTTTGCAACGGGCCAGTAAATTCATTTGCTCACGGTCTAGGGTGGTGTACTCCTCCATAAACAGCGTCACGTTTTCCAGTAAATTCATCGAACCAAATAAGGCGCCCTGCTGGTACATCACCCCAAAGTGCGTCATGATTTTTTGACGATCTTCACCATGGGCATCGGTAATGTCCTGACCTTCAATCAGCACGCTGCCCGCAAGGGGTTCGTATAAGCCAAATAGGTTCTTCAATAGGCTGGACTTGCCACAACCCGAGCCGCCCAGAATCACAAAGATCTCACCTTCGTTTACCGAGAAATTCAGGTTTTGCAACAGAACGTTCTGCCCATAGCCAACCGAAAGATTGCGTACGTCAATGGCTAGCATCAGAAGTCCGTCTTATAAGAGATATAGGCAAATACACCGTCCACCAAGACAATCATGACGATGCTGCTGACAACGGCGCGCGTTGCTGAAATACCGACTGCAGCTGCACCTGTGCCGGTTTGCATGCCGCGCATGCAGCCGACAGCGGCAACCACAATGCCAAACAGGACCGACTTCGTTAAGCCAGACAGTATGTCCTCTAGGTCAACTGTGTTCAATACGCCATCGTAAAAACTAACGAGCGTTACGCCGTAGGCCATCATGGTGAGTGAGGAGGCAAAGACGCTGACGATATCGGCATACAAGGTCAAGATGGGGGCCACCAAAATACCGGCTAATACCCGTGGTACTACTAAAAAACGCACTGGACTTAGACCTCCAGTCACCAAGGCATCGACTTCACTATTAACCGTCATAGTGCCAATTTCTGCTGCAAATGCTGCAGAGGAACGCCCTGCCAACAAAATGGCGGTAATCAGCGGGCCCAGTTCCCGAAAGATGCCCAAAGCAACAATTGGACCCACAAATGTAATGGCGCCAAACTTTTGCATGCCAACGGCTGACTGAAACGATAAGATCACACCAATCAAAAAAGCCACTAAGCCGACGATCGGTAAGGCGGAAACCCCTGCCTGGTAAGCGGCATTAACAAAATCACCCCAGCGCACTTGACGTGGGTGCATTAAGGCCCAGACTAAATCAGCCGTAACGTGACCAGCAAAGGCAATGATCGAGGCCACGTCTTGAAAAAACACGCTACTCGTGCGGCCCACCGACGTGACAAAACCTTCTCTCAAAAGAGGCGCTGCCGGTGGAAACAGTTTGCCAATCGGATCAAATTGCTGCAGCAAAGGCAAATAGCGTTTGTCTAAACCCAGCAAGGTAAATGCCGCGCCCTTCTTTTCTTGGTTTGCATGCAAGTCAATTAAAAATGCAACGCCAGCACCGTCGAGGTAATCTACCTGACTCGCATCAACGCTCAAGGTCTTCTGCCCAGAAGATTGCCCAAGCCAGGCATCTTGATTCTGGCGAGCCACTGTCCAATTGCCACCCAAGGTATACACATCAATTCTGCC
>CAZUMD010000082.1:0-7106 GCA_964621735.1 uncultured Polynucleobacter sp. | reverse complement strand
ATTCGGGTTGTTTCTGAAATTACTGAGTCCAATGGCTCGTCATCGATGGCTTCCGTTTGCGGCGGCTGCTTAGCTTTGATGGATGCGGGCGTACCTGTAAAAGCACACGTTGCCGGCGTAGCGATGGGCCTGATTTTGGATGGCAATCGCTTTGCAGTATTGACCGACATCTTGGGCGATGAAGATCACCTTGGTGATATGGACTTTAAGGTGGCCGGAACAGCCAATGGTATTACTGCGCTGCAGATGGATATTAAGGTACAAGGCATCACTAAAGAAATCATGCAAGTGGCATTGGCACAAGCTAAAGAAGGTCGCCTGCACATTCTGAGTGAAATGCAATCGGCTATGGGCACGATCCGCACTGAATTGTCGGAGCATGCACCGCGCATGGTGTCGTTCAAGATTCACCCTGATAAGATTCGTGAAGTGATTGGCAAGGGCGGCGCAACGATCCAGGCCTTGACTAAAGAAACCGGTTGCAGCATCGATATCAAAGATGACGGCACCGTCACAATCGCTTCTACAAGCGCAGAAGGCATGGCAGAAGCCAAAGCCCGCATCGAAGGCATTACTGCGGAAGCCGAAGTCGGCAAGATTTACGAAGGCCCCGTAGTTAAGTTACTTGAGTTTGGTGCCTTGGTGAATATTCTTCCTGGCAAAGACGGTTTATTGCACATTTCTGAGATCTCCAATGAGCGTGTCAAAGAAGTGAAAGACTTCCTCCAAGAAGGCCAAGTGGTGCGCGTGAAGTTATTGGCTGCCGATGAGCGCGGTCGTTTACGTCTCTCACTCAAAGCGGCGATGGCAGAAGAGGGCGGCACGATTGCTCCTTTGGCTAGCGCAGCACAGCCATCCACTGAAGAACAGGCCTAAGCAGTTATTGGTGCTTTTTAAATAGGAACCGTGCGATGCGCGTTGTTGAAATCCGTGAATTTGGTGCCCCTGAGGTATTGATTCCCACGACTCGCCCAGATCCTGCTCTACCCAGCGCAGGATCAGGTGAAATTTTGATTAAAGTTCTGGCAGCCGGAATTAATCGCCCCGATGTATTGCAACGCAAAGGGCATTACCCGGTTCCTGCTGGCGCATCGGATATTCCTGGACTTGAAGTGGCCGGCGAAATCATTGGCGGCGATCTAGCCCATGCAGACAATCAGTTTGGACTCAAGGTGGGCGATAAAGTCTGTGCCCTGGTGCAGGGTGGTGGCTATGCCGAACTCTGCCTTGCCCCGATTGCGCAATGCCTGCCTTACCCCACCGGTTTTACTGACCTGGAAGCGGCTGCCTTGCCCGAAACTTTCTTTACCGTTTGGAGCAACGTCTTCATGCGCGGTGAGCTTGCCCCAGGCGAAACATTGCTGGTTCAGGGCGGGTCAAGCGGCATTGGTGTGACTGCGATTCTGATTGCGAAAGCTTTCGGTCACCGTGTTTTTGTTACCGCAGGCAGCGATGAAAAATGCGCAGCGTGTATTCAGCTGGGCGCAGATCTAGCCATCAATTACAAAACCCAAGACTTTGTGGAAGAAGTTAAGAAAGCCACCGACGGCAAGGGCGTGAACGTTATTCTGGATATGGTGACTGGCACGTATTTGCAGCGCGAAATTGACTGCTTGGCCGATGACGGCCGCATTGTGATCATCGCCATCATGGGCGGCTCTAAATCCGAAGTGAACACCGGGCAAATCTTACGCCGGCGTTTAACCATCACCGGCTCCACACTGCGTCCAAGGCCAGTTGCCTTTAAACGTGCAATTACAAAACAGCTCTTTGAGCAAGTATGGCCAATCATGAATCAAGGCGCCTTAAAGCCCGTGATTTATAAAACGTTTAGCCTCGATCAGGCCTCCGAAGCGCAGCGCTTGATGGAATCGAGCGAGCATGTTGGCAAGATTGTATTAACGGTTTGACATAGGCTGAGCTAAAGCATGCGTCCGATAACAGTGATTGGCAACTGGAAAATGAACGGCAGTAAAGCCGACTGCCGTCAGTGGATTGAAACCGTCTGCGCTGAAATGGAAAAAGGTATGCCGGCAGGTCGCCGTTTTGGTTTGTGCCCGCCTTACCCCTATTTATCCGAGTGCAGCCAGCAAATTGCAGCATGCTCTTCCGCGATGCTTGCACTGGGCGCGCAAGATGTCTCTGCTGAAATGGGTGGCGCCTTTACAGGTGAGGTGAGTGCGGCGATGCTCCATGAATTTGGCTGCAAATACGTTTTAGTGGGGCATTCGGAGCGCCGTGACCGCTTTAATGAATCCGATCGATTGATCGCTGAAAAAGCGCTGCAAGCATTAGATCAAGGCTTAACGCCGGTGATCTGTGTTGGCGAGACTGCGGATGAACGGAACTCAGGCAGGGCAGTTGAGGTAGTCAGAGCTCAGGTTGCGCGGCAAATTACGATTTTGCAAGACCGTTTAGTCGATTCCTTGCTCGCCTACGAACCCGTTTGGGCGATTGGAACCGGCAAGGTAGCAAGCGCTCAAGTTGCACAAGACATGCACCGCGAGATTCGCTTGCAATTGGCTGAGTTCAATGAAGACGTTGCCTCGCATATCGGTATTTTGTATGGCGGCAGTGTGAAGTTTGACAATGCGGTCGAGCTATTTGGCATGCCCGACATTGATGGCGGATTAATTGGCGGCGCCTCCTTAGATCCGCAGGAATTCTTGGCCATTTGCCGAGCTTAAATTTTTTATTGGAGATAAACCATGGAATGGTTAAAAACAGCGTTGATGGTGGTGCAAGTGGGTTCTGCCCTGGCAATCATCTTATTGGTTCTATTGCAGCAAGGTAAGGGTGCCGATATGGGCGCTGCTTTCGGCTCAGGCGCTTCTGGAAGTGTCTTTGGTGCTAGTGGCTCGGCTAATTTCCTATCCCATGCTACTGCGGTACTGGCCTTTGTATTTTTCTCGGCGACGATTGCGATTACGTGGATCGGCAACAAAAAGCCGGCCGATGCGGGCGTTTTATCTGGCACTACGGCGCCTGCAGCGACTGGAGCAAATCCGCCTGCAGCCCCAGTTCAAGACCCATCCAAACCCGCAGTACCAAAATAGAAAATATCACTACAAAAACAGAGCGAAATGACATCATTTTTTGTAGGAATTAAGCGCAGTACCGGTAGTCCTCATGCAGTAGAATTGATGGGTTTTACGAATGCCGACGTGGTGAAATTGGTAGACACGCTATCTTGAGGGGGTAGTGGCTTAGGCTGTGCGAGTTCGAGTCTCGCCGTCGGCACCAAGTGGTAACTGATTTGCTCTAAGTCAATATTTAAATTTGGCTTTTAGTCCATAATCAAACGTGTTTATTGGGATATTTTTAGAGTTAATTTAGGACGTAAAACTGCCTTCACATCAGGATTGCTTTGGACCTCGCTAATTACTTCCCCATCTTGCTTTTTATTCTGGTCGGCATTGCCGTCGGTATCGTGCCGATGTTTTTGGGTAAGGTCTTAGCACCATCCCGTCCGGATGCAGAAAAACTCTCTTCCTACGAGTGCGGCTTTGAAGCATTTGAAGATGCCCGCATGAAATTCGATGTGCGCTATTACTTGGTCGCCATCCTCTTTATTTTGTTTGACCTGGAAACAGCCTTTTTATTCCCCTGGGGTGTTGCTCTGCGCGACATCGGTTGGGAGGGCTACGCATCCATGGTGGTATTCCTCTTTGTATTCATCGTGGGATTCGTCTACATCTGGAAAAAGGGCGCTCTCGACTGGGAGTGATCGTTATGGCACTGGAAGGCGTACTCAAAGAAGGATTTATTACCACCTCAGCGGATCAGTTGATTAACTGGACCCGTACGGGATCCCTATGGCCGATGACCTTTGGCCTAGCCTGCTGTGCAGTAGAGATGATGCATGCGGGAGCGGCCCGCTATGACTTGGATCGCTTTGGTGTGGTTTTCCGTCCTTCGCCACGGCAGTCCGATCTCATGATTGTGGCGGGAACCCTCTGCAACAAGATGGCCCCAGCCTTGCGTAAGGTTTACGATCAAATGCCAGAGCCCCGCTGGGTGATTTCGATGGGCTCGTGTGCTAATGGCGGTGGCTACTACCATTACTCCTATTCTGTCGTGCGCGGCTGTGACCGCATCGTACCCGTTGACATTTATGTGCCAGGCTGCCCACCGACTGCTGAAGCCCTGATCTACGGCATTATTCAATTGCAAGCCAAAATTGGCCGCACCAGCACCATTGCGCGGAAGGCATAGGAATGTCTGAGCGCCTGATTCAACTGCAGTCCCACGTTGAGCGCGCCCTGGGCGCACGCGTGCAGTCGATCACATTAGCCTTGAACGAGTTAACGGTGGTATTGCGCGCGGATACGTATTTAGAGTCTGCGTTGATTTTGCGCGATGACCCAGCACTTGGCTTTGAGCAGCTGATTGATTTATGCGGCATTGATTACCAAGACTACCAAGATGGTAGCTATAGCGGTCCCCGTTTTGCGGTGGTGACCCATTTGTTGTCAGTCAAGCACAATCTGCGTTTACGCCTACGGGTCTTTGCGCCAGACGATAGCTATCCTCTCGTGTCTTCCCTGACATCTGTCTGGGCTTCGGCAAACTGGTTTGAGCGCGAAGCATTTGACCTCTTTGGTATTTTGTTTGATGGGCATGCCGATCTGCGCCGCATCTTGACCGACTATGGATTTATTGGCCACCCCTTCCGTAAAGACTTTCCGATTTCGGGCAATGTGGAAATGCGCTACGACCCCGAGTTACAGCGGGTTGTCTACCAGCCAGTCACCATTGAAACCCGTGAGGTTACCCCGCGTGTGGTGCGGGAAGAGCAATACGGAGGCCCCGTTTAATCATGGCCGAAATTAAAAATTACACTCTGAACTTTGGACCACAGCATCCGGCTGCGCACGGCGTATTGCGCTTAGTGCTGGAGCTCGACGGCGAAGTCATTCAGCGTGCTGATCCGCACATTGGTTTATTGCACCGCGCAACTGAAAAACTCGCCGAGACCCGCACCTGGATTCAGAGCGTGCCTTACATGGATCGCCTCGATTACGTCTCGATGATGGTGAACGAGCACGCCTATGTGATGGCCATTGAAAAATTACTCAATGTCGAAGTGCCGCTGCGCGCGCAATACATCCGCGTGATGTACGACGAGTTAACCCGCTTGCTTAACCACTTATTGTGGATTGGTTGCCATGGTTTGGACGTCGGCGCTATGGCGGTCTTCTTGTACGCTTTCCGCGATCGCGAAGATATTTTTGACATGTACGAAGCGGTCTCCGGTGCACGCATGCATGCAGCCTACTATCGTCCAGGCGGCGTCTATCGTGATCTGCCTGAGCGCATGCCGCAGTTTGCTGAGTCAAAGACCCGCAGCAGCAGTGCACTCAAGCGCTTAAACGAAGATCGCAGCGGTTCCTTGCTGGATTTCATTGAGGCGTTTACCCAGCGTTTCCCCGGAAACGTCGATGAGTACTGTAATTTGTTAACCGATAACCGCATTTGGAAGCAGCGCCTCGTGGGTATTGGGGTTGTAACGCCTGAGCGTGCTTTGCAACTGGGCTTTACGGGTCCCATGCTCCGCGGTTCTGGCGTGGAGTGGGATTTACGGAAGAAACAACCGTATGAAGTCTACGATCGCTTGCAGTTTGATATTCCAGTGGGCGTCAATGGCGATTCCTATGACCGCTACTTAATCCGCATGGAAGAGATGCGCCAATCCAATCGCATTGTGCAGCAGTGTATTGCGTGGCTACGCGCCAATCCGGGTCCGGTGATGAGTGATAACCACAAAGTATCGCCACCGGCACGCGTCGATATGAAAACCAATATGGAAGAGTTGATTCACCACTTCAAACTCTTTACCGAAGGCATTCATGTTCCGGCTGGAGAGGCTTACGCTGCCGTTGAGCACCCCAAGGGTGAGTTTGGCATCTACGCCGTATCCGATGGCGCGAATAAACCATACCGCTTAAAAATCCGCGCCCCTGGTTTTGTGCATCTGGCATCCCTCGATGAAATGGCTCGCGGTCACATGATTGCCGATGCGGTAACGATTATTGGTACACAAGACATTGTGTTCGGCGAGATCGATCGCTAATCGCTTAGGTACCCAGGACTCATTCATGACACACACTCCAACCATGCAACTATCTGCCAAGACCCGCGCCGATATGGAGCGCAATATTGCTAAGTATCCTGCTGACCAAAAGCAATCTGCTGTGATGGCCTGCCTGATTGCGGCGCAAACTGAAGTGGGCTGGGTATCGCCTGAGATTATTTCTGAGGTTGCGTCCCTATTGGGTATGACCACCATTGCAGTCGATGAAGTCGCCACTTTTTACAATATGTATGACACCAAGCCAATTGGGCGCCACAAAATTGTGGTGTGCACCAATTTGCCATGCCAGTTAAGCAATGGTGAGCGCGCTGCCAATTATTTAAAGCAGCAATTGGGGATTGGTTTTAATGAAACGACACCCTGCGGCACCTTTACTTTAAAAGAGGGTGAGTGCATGGGTGCCTGTGGCGACTCCCCAGTGATGCTGGTGAACAATAAAACCATGTGCAGTTTTATGAGTAATGAAAAAATTGACGCACTCCTGGATGAGTTGCGCGCTTCGGCAAAAGGACAGCCAGCATGACAAGTCTCCATAGCCGTCACATCAAGCCATTAATTTTGGCGGGCCTCAATGGAAATAACTGGGGCCTTAAAGACTATGAAAGCCGCGGCGGTTACCAGCAATTACGCCGCATCTTGAAGGATAAAGTCACGCCCGACGCATTGATTGCAGAATTAAAAGCATCGTCATTGCGTGGACGCGGGGGCGCAGGCTTTCCGACAGGACTGAAGTGGAGCTTTATGCCCCGTCAGTTCCCAGGCCAGAAGTATTTGGTTTGCAATAGCGATGAGGGCGAGCCCGGCACATTCAAAGACCGTGACATCATGCGCTACAACCCACATGCATTGATCGAAGGCATGATCATCGGCGCCTATACCATGGGCATTAGCGTTGGCTATAACTATATCCATGGTGAAATCTGGGAAGTCTATACCCGCTTTGAAGAGGCATTGGAAGAGGCTCGCGCCGCAGGTTACTTGGGTGATTCGATTCTAGGAACCGACTTTAACT
>CAZUMD010000081.1:0-7119 GCA_964621735.1 uncultured Polynucleobacter sp. | reverse complement strand
CGGCCCCGGTAAATTTAATCCCTCCGAGGGCATTCAAAAAACAAGCAATACCAAGCAAACCTTTACCCAAGTGTTTGGGGAGTGGCTCTGTGATATGGCGCATGCCGACCCGCTACTGGTTGGTATTACGCCGGCCATGCGCGAGGGATCGGGCCTGGTTGAGTTTGAAAAGCGCTTCCCCGATCGCTACTACGACGTTGGCATTGCAGAACAGCACGCCGTCACCTTTGCTGCGGGTATGGCCTGTGAAGGCATGAAGCCGGTAGTGGCGATTTATTCCACCTTTTTACAGCGCGCCTACGACCAGCTCATCCATGATGTGGCGATTCAGGACTTGCCGGTAGTGTTTGCGCTCGATCGCGCTGGCCTGGTGGGTGCCGATGGCGCAACCCACGCTGGCGCATATGACATTCCTTTCTTGCGTTGTATACCCAATATGCTGGTGATGACTCCGGCCGACGAATCCGAGTGCCGCGATTTACTCACCACGGCCTATCGTCAGCCGCACCCGAGCGCCGTGCGTTATCCGCGGGGATCCGGGGTTGGCGCTAAACCATCGGCGGAGTTACGAACTTTGCCTTTAGGCAAGGGTGAGGTACGGCGTGAGTCGACTGCAGCTTCTGGTAAACGGATTGTGATTTTGGCGTTTGGAACCTTGCTGTACCCTGCGCTCGATGTGGGTGAGCTACTTAATGCGACCGTAGTGAATATGCGTTTTGTAAAACCCTTGGATGTGGATTTACTGAAAGCAGTTGCTGCTAACCACGACTACCTCGTCACGATCGAGGACGGCGCAATCATGGGGGGCGCTGGCAGCGCTTGCTTAGAGGCGCTGATCCAATGGAATATCAATAAGCCAGTATTGCAATTGGGCCTGAAGGATGAATTCATTGAGCATGGTGATTACAACTTATTAATGTCACGTTGCGGTCTGGATACGGATGGCATTAAGACGTCAATTACCACTCGCTTTCCAGAGTTAAGCAGCAGTTAAATCCCAGCGGGGCTTGACATCAAAAGCGGCAGTATCGCTGTCTTGATGCCCTGCGAGTAAACGCAAAGCGCCTGCAAATGCAATCATGACGCCGTTGTCGGTGCAGAGCTGCAGCGGCGGGTAATGCACCTGAAACTGATCGCGTAGGGCGCGCGCATTGAGGGCCGCTCGCAGTTGTTTGTTGGCACCTACGCCACCTGCCAAGACCAAGTCACGATAGCCTGTTTGCTGGATGGCTTTGGCTGACTTCTGCACTAATACGTCTACTAGAGACTCAACAAATGCATAAGCAAGGTCAGCCTCAAATTGCACTTGGTCGTTTGGGCTTTCAGGACGAAAGCGATTGACTTGATTGAGAACAGCTGTCTTGAGGCCTGAGAATGAAAAATCCAAATCACCCGAATGCAGCATGGGCCGCGGCAAATCAAAGCGACCTGGTTTACCGTTTTCTGCTAATAGCGATACCGCAGCGCCGCCGGGGTAATCCAGTCCCAATAACTTGGCTGTTTTATCGAATGCCTCACCGGCGGCATCATCGACCGTTTCCCCAAGGAGCTCATATTGACCCACCCCTTCTACTCCCATCAGTTGGGTATGGCCACCCGATACCAAGAGAGCAATAAATGGAAATTGGGGGGCAGATTCGCCGAGTAAAGGGGAGAGCAGGTGGCCCTCAAGGTGGTGCACCCCAATCGATGGTTTATCTAAAGCCAGGGCCAAAGAACGACCAAAGGCCGTGCCGACCAAAAGGGCCCCAGCCAGCCCCGGGCCTTGGGTATAGGCAACCGCGTCAATTGACTCAAGCGGCAGGCTGGCCTGTCCTAAAGCCTGCTCCAGCAGGGGTAAAACCCGGCGAATATGGTCTCTGGAGGCCAATTCGGGGACTACGCCCCCGTATTCACGGTGCATGGCCACCTGAGAGTAAAGGGCCTGGCCTAGTATGCCTAGGCGGGCCGGTTGGCCAGCTTCCCAGTTTTTAGTGTCATAAACCGCGATTCCGGTCTCGTCACAGGAAGTTTCTATGCCCAAAACGATCATTTTTAGCTAAGCCGTGCTAGAATCCGTGATTCAGTTAATTTCGATTATTCGAGCATATACGAGTTAAACCAGCATGACTACAGTCCGCCTTCGCGAAAACGAGCCTTTTGAAGTGGCATTACGCCGTTTCAAGCGCACCATTGAAAAAAACGGTCTTTTGACTGACTTGCGTGCCCGCGAGTTTTACGAAAAGCCAACTGCAGAGCGCAAGCGCAAAAAAGCCGCTGCCGCAAAACGCCATTACAAGCGTATTCGCAGCCAGATGTTGCCTAAAAAGCTCTACTAATAGGGCAGCCCTAATACAGGCACTCAATTCATCGAGTGGCCAATAAGCCCGCTGACGGTAAAACGCAGCGGGTTTTTGTTTTTTTGTTGTGGTACTAATAGATCCCAAGACATTCAAACCATGCAAGGAAATGCAATGAGCCTGAAAGACCAAATCACCGAGGATATGAAAAACGCCATGCGCGCTAAAGAGGCCCAGCGTTTAGGTGCCATTCGCCTTTTGCTGGCGGCGATCAAACAGCGTGAGGTTGATGAGCGCGTGGTGGTGGACGACGCTGGAGTAATCGCCATTGTTGAAAAATTAATCAAGCAGCGCAAAGACTCCATCAGCCAGTTTGAAAAAGCAGGCCGCGCTGATTTAGTGGCAATCGAAGCAGCAGAGATGGCGATTATGCAAGCCTACTTGCCAGCACAGTTATCCGATGCCGAGGTCGCTGCCATTGTGACTGCAACCATCAAACAACTGGGCGCAAGCGGACCGCAGGACATGGGTAAGGTGATTGGCGCGCTCAAGCCTCAACTAGCAGGCAAAGCCGATATGGGCGCGGTATCTGGCCTCGTGAAAGCGGCACTCGCTCAGTAAGCCCAAAGCAAAGCGCACCATGGGCATGATCCCTCAATCGTTTATTGCAGATTTACTCAATCGGGTCGATATCGTCGACGTCGTTGGGCAGCACGTTAAGTTAAAAAAGGCAGGCGCCAATTACCAAGGCCTGTGCCCATTTCATCAAGAAAAATCCCCGTCGTTTTCCGTGTCGGCAACCAAGCAGTTCTATCACTGCTTTGGCTGTGGCGCGCACGGTTCTGCCATCGGCTTTTTAATGGAGTACTCGGGACTCGGTTACGTTGAAACGATTGAAGAGCTCGCCCGCTCTGCCGGACTTACTGTGCCGCGTGAGGAGCGCACTGCCAATGATGTGGCAAGGCAACAGCAGGCCCTCGCCTTAAGTGAAGTGATGGGGTTAGCGGCCGATTGGTACAAGACCCAGTTAAAGGCCGCGCCGCGCGCAATTGAGTATTTAAAAAGCCGCGGCCTGACCGGTGAAGTTGCGAAGCGCTATTCACTGGGGTATGCGCCCGATGGCTGGCAAGGCTTAGAGGCAGTATTTGGTAGTTATGCTGACGACGCTACTGCCAAGCCGCTACTTGAGGGTGGTTTATTAATTCAAAGTGAAACCAGTGAGTCCAACCCAACAGCGCGGCGCTATGACCGCTTTCGCGATCGCGTGATGTTCCCAATTCGGAATCATAAAGGCCAGGTGATTGGTTTTGGTGGACGAATCTTAGATCAAGGCGAGCCAAAGTATTTGAACTCACCTGAAACCCCGCTCTTTTCTAAAGGCAATACCTTGTATGGTTTGTTTGAAGCGCGCCAAGCCATTCGCGCACAAGAGTACGTCTTAGTTTGCGAAGGCTATATGGACGTAGTGGCCTTGGCGCAATTGGGCTTTCCGAATGCCGTAGCGACCTTAGGTACCGCATGTACTGCGAATCACGTGCGCATGTTATTGCGTCAAACCGATCGCATTGTGTTTTCGTTCGATGGGGATGCCGCAGGCCAACGTGCAGCGCAGCGCGCGCTGGAAGCCTGTTTGCCTTTGATGTCAGACGATAAAGAAATCCGCTTCTTATTTTTACCAACAGAACATGATCCCGATAGTTACGTTCGAACCTACGGCGCGCCAGCATTTGAAAAAGCCATTAAAGAAGCTACGTCGTTTTCCAACTTCTTTTTTAGAATAGTGAGCGAAGGCCATGACTTAACGACGCCAGAAGGGCGGGCGCAAACCCACCATGCTGCCAAGCCTCTGTTTTTATCGATGGCACCGATTGCCTTGCGCTCGCAAATGCTGCGCGAAGTGGCAATTCGAACATCATCTACCGCGGCTGAGTTAGAGGCATTTTGTGGGCTGACGATTGCACCAGCGCCGCGCAGCAATACGCAAGTGCAGGGCACATCGGCAGCGCCAGCCGGTGCGATAGGACGAAGCCAAACCAGTACGTGGCAACCCGGCAAGGGCTATAGTAAAAAGCCAGCGGGGCCGGTGATTCCACCACCCAATGCGCCGATGGATTTAGCGGAGCAAATTTTGCGCGTGCTGATTCAGTTTCCGCATTTAGGTAAGGGCTTAAATAGCGATCAACGTCAATTAGTTTTGGCGGCAGCGGAGCAGCGCACAGCCAACGCATTGATGCTCATGACGGATTTACTCAAGCAATGCGATCAATTGGATTATTTGCCCAACACATCCAATACATCCAACGCAGAATCAACCCCAGGCGCCGGTGCCTTTGCATTGTTTCAGGAGCAACTCTCCCGAAGTGAGCTGGCATCGATGTATGAGGTACTGCGTAAACGGGTGATGGAATCTGATTTGGATGCGCTAGGGGCCGCCGCCGACCTCGATGGCGCCCTAAAAAAGCTCAATTTGCTGCAGCTTAAAAATGAAATGACCGCCATTACCCAGCGCATCTCCAGCGGCGAGGCCTCCGATGCGGATCGGGCGCGGTATCGCGAGCTCGGCGAACGACTGAAGTTTTCCTAAGAAAAGCCCCTTAAGCTCCTTAGGCCCGTAAAAATTACCGGATTAAGCCCGATTTATTGCTTATTCCAGCGTCAGAAAATACCGAATCGACTATAATCCTCTGTTCAGAGAAAAAATACGATTTAATTCAGTCACTTGCGTCATTAATTTGAATTTAATGACCTTAGTGGCCCAGGCAATTGGTCTGACCCATTGAAACCAACCATTATTTAAGTAAGTGAGCGTAAACCTATGCCAAGCAGCAAGATCAAGAAAAGCGCGAAACCCGTGAAAAATACTTCAGCAGCAAGCAAGTCCAAACCCCTTGCCAAGAAAACGGCCGCCCCAGCAAAAGGTAAAGTGGCTGCGAAGGCGCCAGTAAAGAAAGCCGCTCCGACAAGCAAAGCCAAAGCGCCTGCCAAAAAGGCAGTAGCGGTGAAGCCAAAGCCAGCAGCAAAAGCAGCGCCCAAAAAAGTTGCGCCTGCGAAGGCAGTTAAAAAGCCCATTGCTAAATTGGCTAAGCCAGTCGCCAAGTCTACAAAGCCAGTTGCAAAGAAGGTAGCAAAGCCAGCAGCAAAAGTTCCAGCAAAAGCAGTTAAAAAACCGGCTAAGCCAGCTAAGTCAGCGAAACCAGTAGCAAAGGCGGGCAAGCCTGCGGTAAAGGTGCCAGCCAAGGCAGCTACAAAAGCAAAGCCAGAGGTGAAGGCAAGTAAAAAAACAGCAGTCGCTGCAAAAACAAACAAAGACGTCCCAGCTAAAAAAGGCAAAGCAGTTGAGCCTGAATTACCAAAAGGCAAGGGCAAGTCCAAAGCAGCAGCGTCCGCCGATGCTTTGCAGGATGCAGATCTGGCGGTAGAGGGTAAAAAAACCAAAGGACGTAAAGCCAAAGCCGAAGTCCCTGCTGCGGAATCCGGTGAAGACAATCGTACCGATCGCCAAAAAGCGAGAGATCGCAAGGCTAAAGAGAAGGCCCTCTTAAAAGAATTTGCAGCACAGCAGTTAGGCTCGGAAGAGCAGCAAGAGTTGCGTCGCGCCCGCCTGAAAACCCTGATTAAGATGGGTAAGTCCAAGGGCTACCTAACCCACGGTGAAATGAATGACGTGATGTCCGATGAGCTGTCGGATGCCGACGCACTCGAAACCTTAATCGGTTTGCTCAATGACATTGGTATTACCGTATACGAGCAAGCTCCTGATGCAGAAACCCTTCTCTTGAATGAAAACGGGATTTCAGGTGCGTCCGATGAGGAGGCAGAAGAAGAGGCTGAGGCTGCTTTATCTACCGTTGACTCGGAGTTTGGACGAACGACTGACCCTGTGCGCATGTACATGCGCGAGATGGGAACAGTCGATCTGCTCACCCGTGAGGGCGAGATTGTGATTGCCAAGAAAATTGAGGCAGGCCTCAAAGACATGGTGATGGCCCTTTCCGCATGCCCAGTCACGATTGCTGAAATCGTTGGCAATGCCGACAAGATTGTTTCAGGCGAAATGGAGATTGATCAGTTTGTCGATGGTTTAGTCGATCCCAATGCCGAAGACATTCAGCTGGGACCCGATGAGCCAGAAGAAGACCTCGAAGCTATAGAAGGCGATGAAGAGGGAGGCGAAGAAGATACTGGTGGTGGCGGTGGTGGCTCAAGTACAGCCAGTGCCAAGCAACTGGAAGAACTCAAGCAGATTTCTTTAGAAAAGTTTGCCATCATCCGCACGCAGGCGGACAAGATGCTCCGTGCGTATAACCGGGATGGATATAACTGCCCTGCCTATATCAAAGCACAGGAAGCCATTCGGAACGAAATGCTTGGTTTCCGTTTGACGGCCAAGAGTGTTGAAAAGCTGTGCGACACCATGCGCTCCCAAGTGGATCAAGTGTGGAAACTCGAGCGTGGCATTGTTAGCTTATTGGTGGACAAAATTGGCGTATCGCGTGGCGAAGTATTAAAAGACTTCCCTAAGATGTCCATGAATTTGAAGTGGACCACCAATTTACTGAAAGACAATAAGTCCTACAATGCGCTCCTGGAGCGTAACGTTCCTGCCATTCAAGAGCTGCAACAAAAGCTGATTGATATTCAAACGAAGGTTGTTTTGCCTTTGCCTGAATTAAAAGAAGTGAATAAGCAAATGATTGCCGGTGAGAAGCGTGCACGCGAAGCCAAACGGGAAATGACCGTTGCTAACTTGCGTTTGGTGATTTCGATTGCTAAAAAGTACACCAATCGCGGCTTGCAGTTCCTGGATTTGATTCAAGAGGGCAATATTGGCCTGATGAAG
>CAZUMD010000080.1:0-7347 GCA_964621735.1 uncultured Polynucleobacter sp. | reverse complement strand
ATCCAGAAGTAAATGGGATAGGGCAGTAAGCGTAAAAATTTTAAGAAGCCTGAAAACCGTTTCGGAAAATGGATATCAAACTCACCATCCCGTATGCCATCCAAAATGTGTTTGGCTGCCTCTTCAGAACTAATTAAGGCAGGCATTTCAAAGTCATTTTGCGCAGTTGCCTCGGTCTTTACAAAGCCCGGAGAAATCATGTGCACCCCTATGCCTTGGGGCTGCAGATCATAAAAGAGGGTTTCGCAAAAATTAATCATGGCCGCTTTACTAGGACCATAAGCCAAAGCCTTAGGCAGGCCGCTATAGCCCGCTACGCTACCTACAATGGCAATATGACCACTGTGCCGCTTTAGCATATTCGGTAAGACCGCAGCAACGGCTCGCATCGGACCCAATACATTGGCGTTGATGGTTTTCTCGGCCGATTCCATTTCAAAGTTATCGGCGCGCAGCGGTATGTAAATCCCAGAAACAAACAACAACAGATCAAGCTGCCCCCATTCCTGCAGGAGCTTTTGGTAGGCTTCTTGAATTGCCTTGGGCTCCGTCACATCGAGGGGCAATATCAAACTTTGATTCGGCTTAGCATGCTGTGCGACAGTTTGAAGATTTTGCAGGCGACGTCCAGAGAGCGCAACCGATGCGCCGGCTGCGAATAGCGCGATTGCGCAGGCCTCTCCAATACCACTAGTAGCACCAATCACCCATACGCGCTTTCCAGCGAACTCCTGCATTCCAATCTGTTTCATGGACGTAAGCTATCCCCGCTAATGTGTTCGTGAACCAGGGTGAATTGCACCACATCGATGTTCTGTTCTGAAAACCCGGCAGCGCAGTACATGAGGTAAAAATTCCAGAGCCGAATGAAAGCCTCATCAAAGCCGAGTTGATTAACTTGCTCCAGCTGTTGATTAAAAGACTCATACCAAATGCAAAGTGTCTTTGCGTAATCGCTACCAAATGCAAATTCGTCATCAACCCGCAAGCCGGCCCGGGCCGCATATTCTTTAAAGGCGGACTTGGATGGCAACATGCCACCCGGGAAAACGTATTGCTGAATAAAGTCCGTGCTACTGCGATAGCGCTCAAATAATTCTTCGGCAATCACAATGGTTTGAATGCAGGCTTTTCCGCCGGGTTTAAGAGATGCTGCAATCGTCTTGAAGTACTGTTCCCAATGGTTTTCACCTACCGCCTCAAACATTTCGATCGAGGCAATGCCATCGAATTGATCTTTGCAATCGCGATAGTCCTGAAGCCGAATCTCAGAAGCAAGGCCTTGGTGTGCAAGGCGTGCTTCGGCAAACTTCTGTTGTTCTCGGGATAAAGTAAGGCCAGTCACGTGACAACCGGCCAGCGCCGCTTCCTCAATAAAGCCGCCCCAGCCACAGCCAATCTCAAGTATTCGTTTTTCTGGAGTAGCATCGATGGCGGACAAAATACGTTGGTACTTCTTGGATTGTGCCTCGGCTAATGGGAGCTGAAGATCACCACCAAACCATGCGCTGGAATAGGTCATGCTGGGATCAAGCCACAAAGAATAGAAGGGATTGCCTAAGTCATAGTGCGCATGAATATTTTTGCGGCTACCCGATTTCGAATTGTTGCGCATCCGATGTTTGAGGCGGTAGAACAAGGAGCCAAACCAACTGCCATAGATTGCTTTTTCAAGGAGAGTCCGATTTCGAATCGCTATCTCTAATATGGCTTTTAAATTGGACGTGTTCCATTGGCCGCGGATGTAGCTCTCAGCAAAACCAATGTCACCATGTTTTAGAACGTCTTTAAAAACATCCCAATCGAGGATATGTAAGTCAGCATGCAAATCGTCGCTGCTTGAGCCAAAGTATTCCGTTCTACCGTCTGGCAAGGTGAGCGCTAAATGGCCTGATTTAACGTTACTTAGCAAGGCCAGAAAGGTTCTTGCTGCCAGCGGAGTCGATCGGGCTGCCTGTCGATCGGCAGAGCGTGAAAAACTTAATCGCGATAGAAGGGATTGTCCAGGTCGATTCATCTACTAACTTCAAAGTCCGGCGGTTTGGGTTTGGAGTGGAACGGGACGCCTTTGGCCCAAAGCTTCAGTGCCTGCCAATGAATTCGTCCAATTACCCCAATGCTCATGAGAGGATATCGCAATATCGAAAAATACAGGGAAGTGCGCGTCAGCGGATGTGCTTCACCGCTAATGCTGGTGTGAATTAAAGGCTGCCCATCCTCATGGAGCTCAATGCGGTTGACGGTGTTCCGTCCGGATTGGCTTTCTTGGGCAAAGAGGAAGCGGAAGCGGTATTCGCCGCTGACATCGCAAAAGGGCGATACATGAAAGACCTTGTTCGTTGTCAGGGTTTCTCCCGAATGCAGTGATTCATCAGAATCTTTACTTAAGAGGTAGCAGTGACGCTCCCCAAACGTATTGTTGACTTCGGCGATGACGGCGCGCACTTGCCCGTTGGGTTTAGTGCAAATCCAAAAACTCACGGGATTAAAGACGTAGGCCAAAACCCGGGGGAAGGTTTGTAACCAGATTTCGCCATCGGGATGCGCAATGCCATGCGAGGCTAAGAGTTCTTCGGCCCAAGCCAGACTATCTGCATCGCCACGACCATGGTCTTTGTCAAAAAAGGAAAAGAAGCGAAATTGATTGTCACCCAGGCCATGCTGACGAAGTAACGCTGGGTTGCGCCGCCGCTCACGCATGGGAACGCTGATCGTAAATACCGAGTACGCGAATGCATTTTTTGCAGGACGAAAGCGGCGGTGTTGAACAACGCCGAAATTGAGTTTCGGCGTTAAATCAATGGGCAACATTGACCTCTGCCGGAGAAGTAGGAATGCTAACGGGATGCTTGCTGCGCTCTAGAATTGCTTCAGCTACCGCCTCACCCGAGCGCAATCCATCCTCATGAAATCCGTACCCAGTCCATGCGCCGCAATACCAAACCGATGACTTACCTTGGATTAGGGGCAAGCCTGCCTGTGCATCAGTCGCGCGCATATCAAATACAGGGTGCGCATACCGAATCTCCTTAAATACCTTGCTGGGGTCAGGCTCACGCAGTGGATTGAGTGTGACGATGATCGGAATGTCTTTCAGTGCTGCAGGTAAGGGCTGAAGGAGGTTGATCAGATAACTGACGCTAACCGTATCTTCAGCCACGTCATCACTCTTCGCTTGCGCCGTGTAATTCCAGGCGGCCCAGCAGCGTTTACGCTCTGGCAAAAAAGAGGCATCGGTATGCAAGATAGCCCGATTAGCCTGATAAGGAATTGCGCTCAGAATCGATTGACTCGCTGAATCAATACCGTGCAGCAGATCAAGGCTTTGATCACTATGGCAAGCCATCACAATCTCATCAAACTGGGCGGTACCACTGGCGCTAATAACCTCAATTGCCTGCTGTTTGCTATTCGTAGGGACATGAATCGACGTCACTGCTTCACGCACCCAATGAACGCCATGCTCATCAAGGGCGCCCACCAAGCGCTTCACGTATTCGCGTGAGCCGCCCTCTACCGTAAGCCATTGTGGTCGATCTTGTATTTTTAAGAGCCCATGGTTATGGCAAAAGCGTGCCATGGTTTGAATCGGAAACTCCAGCATTTGATCGACAGAGCATGACCAAATCGCGCCAATCATGGGTAAAAAATACCAATCCCGAAAAGGCTGACCAAAGGCATGGCGATCCAGAAAGTCTGCAATGCTTTCTTCTTGGCTTGATGCATTCGTTAAGCGCGTATCACTTGACTCCTGACTTAAAGCCAGCGTGGTAGCAAGTGCATTAAAGCGCATGATGTCACGCGCCATTTGCCAAAAAGAAGGGCGGAGTAAATTGCGCCGTTGACCAAAAAAAGAATTGAGGTCATTTCCAGCCCACTCCAGTGGTGGAGTCGATTCGAGCTTGACAGAAAATGACATCTCAGAAGGAAAAATGGGTACAGCTAATTCTTCAAATAGGCGAACGAGGCGAGGATAGGTACGGCGATTAAAGACCAAGAACCCGGTGTCGACGCCATGCTGAACAGGCCCGCTTGGCGTATCAATGGTGATATCAACGGTATTACTGTGACCGCCAATGTGTTTTCCTGCTTCGTAAATCGTGATCTCAAAATTGGGATGCTGACGCAGGCGGTAGGCACAGCCTAAGCCCGAGATGCCGGCACCAATAATGGCAATGCGTTTTTTTGCCATTATTGCTTGCCTTGCAGTAACTTCTCAACTTGGGATGTTATGGCTCTGCCGCTGGGATTGGAGAGGCTGCCATAGGCCTCCACTACATTGCCATTGCGATCGATCAGGTATTTGTAAAAATTCCACTTCGGTGTGGTGCCCGTTTTTTCAATCAGCGTCTTGAATAAGGGATTCGGATTTTTGCCAGAGACATTCGATTTCGTAAACATTGGAAATTTGACGTCGTACGTATTTTTACAAAATTCCGCAATTTGCTTATTCGTGCCAGGCTCTTGCTGACCAAAGTCATTGGATGGAAATCCTAAAACGACAAAGCCTTTTTGTTGGTACTTAGAATAAATTTTTTCAAGGTCGTCGTATTGTCCAGTAAAGCCACAGTAACTGGCAGTATTGACCACCATAATCACTTTCCCTTGGTACTGGCATAAATTTTGGGGAACCTCATCTTGCAGGCGCAAAAAAGTATGGGAAAGCAGGGGGCTACAGGCGGGAGCCGCAGTCTGAGCAATGACCGCATTACTGAAGGAAAGTCCGAGCCAACAGGCCGCTACAAGGAATAAATGCCGCATAAATTCATCAAGCAAAAAAAGAACAGGACTCCAGTCTAAGTCATTCCAGTTAAGATGTTTTATGAGCAAAAAATCCCCAACGGCCAAAAGTGCAAAGGGCAGTCAAACGACCCGTAATCTCATCTTAGTTTTGGGTGATCAGCTAAACCTGGATAGTCCAGTTCTGCAAAACGCCGATTGGCAGCAGGATGCGGTATTGATGATTGAGTCTGCTGGCGAGGCCACCTGGGTCTGGAGCCACAAGGCACGAATTGCCCTGTTTTTATCCGCAATGCGCCATTTTGCTGCTGCCTTAAGCGAGTCGGGAGCGCGCGTTCACTATCAATCCATGGAGGACAAACCTGCCAGCACGCTGGGGGATGCTTTAAAAGAAGCCATCGAGCACTACAAGCCTGCCTCAGTCCATTGCGTTGAACCTGGCGAATGGCGCGTTTGGGGCGACATTACAGCAGCATGTACCGCGATGGATGTCCCGCTGCACATTACAAGCGATACGCATTTCTTATGCGATTTAGAGGAATTCAAGGCCTGGGCGGGAGTAAAGAAAGAATTGCGGATGGAGTTCTTTTACCGCCAGATGCGAAAAAAGCACGGCGTTCTCCTGGATAAGGCGGGCGAGCCGGAGGGCGGTCAATGGAATTACGATGCAGAAAACCGATCCAGCTATCCCAAAAAGGGACCGGGCTTAATTGATCCCCCCGAGTTTTTTGAGCCCGATGCCGTCACAAAAGAGGTACTTGCTTTGGTGGGGGAACGATTTAAAGATCACCCTGGTAGCCTCCAGCACTTTTTGTGGCCCGTTACGCGTCAGCAAGCCTTGATGGCATTAGACCGTTTCATTGATGCCCGGCTCGTGCATTTTGGTCAATACGAAGATGCGATGTGGACCGATACCCCGTTTGGCTGGCATTCTGTCTTATCGTCCAGCCTCAATCTCAAGCTAATTAATCCGCGAGAGGTTATTGAACGTGTAGAGGGAGCATGGCGTGTAGGCGATGCAAGCCTTGCGGCAGCAGAAGGCTTAATTCGGCAAATTCTGGGTTGGCGTGAATTTATTCGCGGAGTCTATTGGCTTGATATGCCCAAGATGGGAACTGCCAATTACTTTGGCTATAAACGGGAGTTGCCAGCATGGTACTGGACCGGCAAAACAAAAATGGTGTGTATGGCCGATGTGCTTGGACAAACACTGGAGTACGGCTATGCCCATCACATCCAGCGACTGATGGTAACGGGAAACTTTTCCCTCTTAGCTGGTCTTTCCCCTCAGGCGGTGAGCAGTTGGTTTTTGGCGGTCTATGTGGATGCGGTAGAGTGGGCTGAATTACCCAACGTCGCTGGTATGGCTCTATTTGCCAATGGCGGGCGCTTCACCAGTAAGCCGTATATTTCCAGTGGCGCTTACATTAAGCGCATGAGTAATTACTGTGGCCATTGCCCATATAAACCGGATGTGCGTGTGGGTGATGAGGCATGCCCGTTCACTACCTTGTATTGGAATTTTTTAATGAATCACCAGTCTGAGTTTGAAAAAAATCCACGTACGCGCTTAATGACCGCCAACTTAAAGCGGATCGACGATGCCGAGAAAAAACAGATTCAGCAACATGCCATCACTTTATTAAAGAATATTGAAACCATTTAAGTTGATAATGGAGCGCTATGACCATTCCAAGCAAACCCAGTTTTGAGTCAAAAATATGCCATGCAGGTGAACTGCCGGAGGCACTGGCTAAGCTTGCCCGCCCGATCGTGTTTACAAATGGTGTCTTTGATATCTTGCATCGCGGCCATGCCAGTTATTTAGATCAGGCACGCAAGTTGGGCGGTAGTCTGGTGGTGGGTGTGAATACCGATGCTTCAGTCAAGATGTTAGGCAAGGGCGATGATAGGCCGATCAATGCTGAGGCAGATCGGCAGGCTCTGTTGGCCGCATTGGCGAGTGTTGATTTGGTGGTACTGTTTTCAGAGAAAACGCCTGTTGAGTTACTGAAACGCGTGCGCCCTGATATTTATGTCAAAGGCGGCGATTACGCGATCGACACGCTAGAGGAAACTCAGCTGGTTAAAAGCTGGGGCGGAACTGCGATGGCCATTCCGTTTATTTACGAGCGCTCTACCACCAGCCTACTTGGGCGCATTCGCAGCGAGTGAGTTAGCGTAATTCTTGGCGTATCCAAGACCAAAGTCCGCGCAGCACAAGGCCATTGATGGCCTCAATCGAAATGGAATTAGAGAAGCTATGTTGCTTTAGTTCGGCAGCAATATTTTTTGCGTTCCCACCATCAATCCAAATGCGATCAATCGGCTGGTGCATTTCTTTAGCGACGTGCAATGCTTCATGAATTGCGCCCACTTGGGCAGTAAGGCAGCCTTTATAAATAGCTTCATCCGTCGATAACCCAAAGCCATCCACCCGTTCCGCCTCGCTGGTGGCTGGAAGCCTTGCAGTGTTCAATTCCAAGCTCGATTGCATTAAGCCTAAGCCAGGAATAATCCAGCCGCCCTGGTGAATACCATTGGCGCCCAGGAAATCAATCGTAGTAGCGGTGCCCGCATTGACAATGACACTATTGCCGCTCGATA
>CAZUMD010000079.1:0-7384 GCA_964621735.1 uncultured Polynucleobacter sp. | reverse complement strand
GGCCAAGATTGTCTTGATGGCAACGGGTGGTGCTGGTCGCATTTGGTCTGCCTCGACGAATGCCTACATTAATACCGGCGACGGTATGGGTATGGCTGCGCGCGCCAATATTCCGCTCGAAGACATGGAGTTTTGGCAGTTTCATCCCACTGGCGTTGCAGGTGCGGGCGTATTACTAACCGAAGGCTGTCGCGGTGAAGGCGCCATTTTGCGCAACAAAGACGGCGAGCGTTTTATGGAACGTTATGCGCCTACGCTAAAAGATTTGGCTCCGCGTGACTTCATTTCGCGTTGCATGGATCAAGAGATCAAAGAGGGACGTGGCTGTGGTCCCAATGGCGATTACGTGGTGCTCGACTTAACCCATATCGGCGCTGAGACCATCATGAAGCGTCTGCCATCGGTGTACGAGATTGGCATGAACTTTGCCAACATTGATGTCACCAAAGAGCCGATTCCGGTTGTGCCAACCATTCATTACCAAATGGGAGGCATTCCAACCAACATCAATGGCCAGGTCGTAGTTCCTAAAGACGGTAACCCGAATCACATCGTCAACGGCCTCTACGCCATCGGTGAATGCTCCTGTGTATCGGTTCACGGTGCCAATCGCCTCGGTACCAACTCTTTATTAGATTTGTTGGTGTTTGGCCGCGCTGCCGGCAATCACATCGTCAATATGGATCTGAAAAAGCGGGAGCACAAGCCCTTGCCTGCGAATGCCGGCGAGCAAACACTCGCGCGCATTGCGGCACTGGATAATTCCACTTCAGGCGAGTACGCTCAGGATGTAGCGAATGACATTCGCAAAACAATGCAGACCTATGCCGGCGTGTTCCGTAACCAGAAGTTGATGGATGAGGGTGTTCGTCAGATGGCCGCTCTAACAGAGCGTGCAAAGCACCTTTGGGTTAAAGACAAGTCGAAGATTTTTAATACGGCACGCATTGAGGCTTTAGAAATTTCAAACCTCGTCGAGACTGCGAATGCCACCATCATCTCAGCTGCGGCCCGTAAAGAAAGTCGCGGAGCGCACTCGCACGATGATTTTCCAACCCGCGACGACAAGGCTTGGATGAAACACACGCTTTGGTTTAGCGAAGGCAATCGCCTCGATTACAAGCCAGTGCAACTCAAGCCATTAACCGCTGAATCGGTTCCACCTAAAGAGCGCACCTTCTAATTAAAGAACGAGATAAATCATGAGTGATACCCGTATATTTGAAATTTATCGCTACGATCCCGAGGTGGATGCCGCTCCGCGCATGCAACGCTACGAGTTGGAATTAACGGATGAGCGCATGCTGCTGGACGCGCTGATTTCGCTGAAAAAGCAGGACGAGAGTATTACCTACCGCCGCTCTTGCCGCGAGGGTGTTTGTGGCTCCGATGCGATGAACATCAACGGTAAAAATGGCTTAGCCTGCTTAACCAATATGAAGACCTTGCCTCAAGTCATCACATTACGTCCGCTACCGGGCTTGCCCGTTGTGCGCGATTTGATTGTCGACATGACACTATTTTTTAAGCAGTACTTGTCGATCAAGCCCTATTTAGTGAACTCCACCCGTCCGCCGGAAAAAGAGCGTTTACAAAGTCCGGAAGAGCGTGAAGAGTTGGATGGTTTGTATGAGTGCATCTTGTGCGCTTCCTGCTCTACCTCTTGCCCCTCGTTTTGGTGGAATCCGGATAAGTTTGTCGGGCCAGCGGGCTTACTGCAGGCCTATCGCTTTATTGCCGATAGTCGGGATGAAGATACGGCAGCTCGCCTGGATAATTTAGAAGATCCCTATCGTTTATTCCGCTGCCATACGATTATGAATTGCGTTGATGTTTGTCCTAAGCACTTGAATCCAACCAAAGCCATTGGCAAAATCAAAGAGTTGATGGTTCGTAGGGCAGTATGACCATTAGTGCGGCGGCTCTGTATCGCTTAAAAAGCGATGCACGCCGGGGTTTACTGGAAAACGATCTGATTTTGGAGCGGTTTTTCAGGCGTTATGCGGATACATTAACGGAGGAGCAGGGCGCAGTCTTGACCCAGCTGCTGGCTTTGAGTGACAACGATTTAATGGACCTCTTGATTGGGCGAGTTGATTCGGTAGTTGCTTTGGGTGATCTATGCAGTAAACCAACCTTTTTAGCTTTACTAGGCTGTTTGCGCGAGAGGTAGTAGTAAGGGTGTAATAATTTGTAATTGACTTATTTTTTAACGAACAGTGGGATCAGACATGATTGAATCAAACATCAAGGCAAAGTTATCGTTCTCTGACGGTACCCCCGATATCGAGTTGCCAATTTACCAAGGCACAGTCGGACCTGATGTAATTGATATTCGTAAACTGTATGGTCAGACTGGCAAGTTTACTTACGACCCCGGCTTTTTATCGACGGCATCGTGTAATTCCAAGATCACCTTTATTGATGGCGACAAAGGCGAATTACTCTACCGTGGTTACCCCATTCAAGATTTGGCAGCCAATTGTGATTTTTTAGAAGTGTGCTATCTCTTGATCAATGGCCATTTGCCAAACGAACAAGAGAATGCGAAATTTCAAGACACCATCATGCACCACACTATGGTGCATGAGCAGATGCAGTTTTTCCTGCGCGGCTTTAGGCGTGATGCGCACCCTATGGCGGTCTTGACTGGTCTAGTGGGTGCCATGGCGGCGTTCTATCACGATGAGATTGATTACAGTGAGCCCAAGGCCCGTGAAATCGCGCAAATGCGTTTGGTTGCAAAAATGCCAACTTTGGTGGCTATGTCCTATAAGTATTCGGTTGGTCAGCCGTTTATTTATCCAGACAACTCACTGTCGTACACCGCCAATTTCATGCGCATGATGTTTGCTACGCCATGCGAACCGTACAAAGTGAATCCAGTATTGGTTCGCGCCTTGGATCGTATTTTTATTCTGCATGCCGACCACGAACAAAATGCATCGACTTCTACGGTCCGTTTATGCGGCTCCTCGGGTACTAATCCATTTGCTGCCATCTCGGCTGGTATTGCCTGCTTGTGGGGTCCGGCGCATGGTGGTGCGAATGAAGCCTGCTTGCAGATGCTGACTGAGATTCAGGCCAATGGTGGAGTCGAAAAAGTCGGCGAATTTATCGCCCAAGTCAAAGACAAGAACTCCAATGTCCGTTTAATGGGCTTTGGACATCGGGTTTATAAAAACTTTGATCCACGCGCAAAGTTAATGCGTGAAACTTGCTATGAAGTTCTCAATGAGCTGGGTCTCGAGAACGATCCGCTCTTTAAATTAGCAATGACTTTAGAAAAGATCGCACTGGAAGACGAGTACTTTGTGAGTCGCAAGCTGTACCCGAACGTCGACTTCTATTCGGGTATCGTGCAGCGTGCCCTTGGTATTCCAACCGATATGTTCACCTGCGTTTTTGCTTTGGCGAGAACGGTGGGCTGGATAGCGCAGTGGGAAGAAATGATTACTGATTCTGAGTACAAGATCGGTCGTCCACGGCAGTTGTATGTTGGGGAAACAGAGCGCAAGATTCCTCCGATGTCAGGGCGTAAGTAAGGTTTATAAGGACATGTATGTCACGCACGCTATACGATAAGTTATGGGATGAGCATGTGGTTTGTGCGGAAGAGGATGGCACCGCCACCCTCTATATTGACCGGCACTTGTTGCATGAAGTAACCAGTCCACAGGCTTTTGAAGGTTTAAGCTTGGCAAAGCGCCCCGTATGGCGAATTTCTGCCAACCTCGCCGTCTCTGACCACAACGTGCCAACAACGGATCGATCCGAAGGGATTGCTGACCCCATCTCCAAGCTTCAAGTCGATACTCTGGATCAGAACTGCGCCTCCTTTGGCATTACGCAGTTCAAGATGAATGATTTACGGCAGGGCATCGTTCACGTCATCGGGCCGGAGCAGGGTGCTACATTGCCCGGTATGACGGTTGTGTGCGGTGATTCGCATACCAGTACCCATGGTGCCTTTGGCGCATTGGCGTTTGGTATTGGCACATCTGAAGTAGAGCATGTGCTTGCAACCCAAACCTTGCTAATGAAAAAGAGTAAGAATATGCTGGTTCGAGTCGAAGGGCGTTTACAGCCCGGCTCAACGGCAAAAGACATCGTATTAGCGGTCATCGGAAAAATAGGCACAGCCGGCGGCACTGGTTACACCATCGAGTTTGCGGGTGAAGCCATTCGCAATTTATCGATGGAAGGTCGCATGACCATCTGCAATATGGCGATTGAAGCGGGTGCACGTGCTGGCCTGGTTGCAGTAGATGAGACCACCATTGAATACATTCAGGGTCGTCCTTACGCACCCAGCGGAGAGATCTTGCGGCACGCGGTGCAATACTGGCGCACACTGCATTCCGATGCGGATGCGAAGTTCGATCAGGTGGTGGAGTTGCGCGCTGAAGAAATTCAGCCACAAGTCACTTGGGGCACTTCCCCAGAAATGGTGTTGCCAATTAGTGAGCGTGTTCCTGACCCAGAAAAAGAGCGGGATCCGAATAAGCGTAGTGCGATGGAGCGTGCTTTGCAGTACATGAATTTAACGCCCAACACCTTACTCACCAGCATTCCCATTGATAAGGTATTTATCGGTTCGTGTACCAATAGCCGAATCGAGGATTTGCGCGCCGCCGCGAAGGTGGTCGATCGCCTCGGTAAAAAAGTCTCGCCGAGCATTAAGTTGGCCATGGTCGTGCCGGGATCTGGATTAGTAAAAGCGCAAGCTGAACGTGAAGGCCTCGATCGGGTTTTCAAGGCTGCTGGCTTCGAATGGCGTGAACCCGGTTGCTCCATGTGCTTAGCCATGAATTCAGATCGCCTCGAGCCAGGCGAGCGCTGCGCGTCGACATCGAACCGTAATTTTGAGGGTCGTCAAGGCGCTGGTGGTAGAACCCATTTAGTGAGTCCTGCTATGGCTGCTGCTGCTGCCATCGAAGGGCATTTTGTTGATGTACGCAAAATTGCGTAATTAACCAAACGAAAGGTCCAAGCCATGCAAACTCCGCGCTATTCCATGATTGCCAAGTTGTCTGTCGTGTTAGTTACCGGTATTTTTATTAGTGCCTGTGCCAACACCATGGAGGGGGTTGGCAAGGACCTGCAAAAGATAGGAACATCGATGGATTCAAAATCATCCACATCAGCTCCAGCGACCCCTCCTGCATCACAAACGCAAGGTAAAGACGTTGTGGTGACGCCAGTCAAATAAGCAATAACAATAAAAAAGCAGAGACAGAAGTAATGGAAAAATTTACGCAGTATCAAGGTTTGGTTGCTCCACTCGACCGAGAGAACGTCGATACCGATGCCATCATTCCAAAGCAGTTTTTAAAGTCGATTAAAAAAACTGGCTTTGGTCAAAACCTGTTTGATGAATGGCGTTACTTGGATCACGGTGAGCCCGGACAAGATTGCAGTGCGCGGCCATTAAATCCCGACTTTATTTTGAACCAGCCACGCTATAAAAATGCCGGTATCTTGCTGGCCCGCAAAAATTTCGGTTGTGGCAGTTCGCGCGAGCATGCTCCCTGGGCTTTGGGTCAATATGGCTTTCGTGCAGTGATTGCTCCTAGTTTTGCCGACATATTCTTCAATAATTGCTACAAAAACGGGCTACTGCCGATTGTGCTTACGGAACAGCAGGTCGATCACCTCTTTAATGAGACCTTGGCTTTTAACGGCTATCAGCTCACCATTGATCTGGAAACGCAAGAGGTGATTGCGCCAGATAATCGCCGCTATTCCTTTGAAATCGATGGATTTCGTAAATACTGCCTACTCAATGGCTTAGACGATATTGGCCTCACCCTCAAAAATGCCGATAAAATAAAGGCATACGAAGCAGAGCGCGTGTTGCGGATGCCTTGGCTTGCTACCCAGCTGCCTTAAAAACAGCATCACGCTGGCTTCTTAACCCTTTTTAAAGGTTTGTCATGAAAATTGCAGTATTGCCGGGCGATGGTATTGGCCCGGAAATTGTCGCTGAGGCGGTTAAAGTCCTTAAGGCCTTAGGCCCAAAATTTGATCTGGAAGAGGCGCCTGTTGGCGGTGCAGCCTATGACCTTTCAGGCCACCCTTTGCCTCCAGCTACCCTGGAGTTAGCCAAAAGCGCTGATGCTATTTTGTTTGGTGCTGTAGGTGACTGGAAGTACGACACCTTAGCGCGTGAATTCCGTCCGGAGCAAGCCATCCTCGGTTTGCGTAAACACTTGGCTTTGTTTGCTAATTTCCGTCCCGCAATTTGCTATCCCGAGTTAACTGCCGCTTCCAGTCTAAAACCGGAAATTGTGGGTGGTCTGGATATTTTGATTGTGCGTGAACTCAATGGTGATATTTACTTTGGTCAGCCGCGTGGCATTCGCACTTCAGAGCATGCTCTGTTTAAAGGCGCGCGCGAGGGATTTGACACCATGCACTACAGCGAACCCGAAGTCATCCGAATTGGTAAAGTGGCGTTTGAGGCAGCACGTAAGCGCAGCAAAAAAGTATGTAGCGTGGATAAAGCCAACGTACTTGAAACATCGCAGCTTTGGCGCGATGTGATGACCAAGCTAGCTGCCGACTATCCCGATGTCGAGTTATCGCATATGTATGTGGACAACGCAGCCATGCAACTCGTCAAAGCGCCTAAGGCATTCGATGTGGTGGTTACTGGTAATTTATTCGGTGACATCCTCTCGGATGAGGCTGCGATGCTCACCGGCTCGATTGGCATGTTGCCGTCTGCATCTTTAGATAAGAACAACAAAGGCTTGTATGAGCCGAGTCATGGCTCTGCTCCCGATATTGCTGGGAAAGGAATTGCGAATCCATTGGCAACCATTCTCTCTGCAGCCATGATGCTGCGCTACTCCTTGGGCATGACTGGAGAGGCAGATCGGATTGAAAAAGCAGTTCAGAAGGTATTGCAGCAGGGCTTACGCACGGCCGATATTTATACGGAAGGTACTCAGCGGGTATCTACGGTACAAATGGGCAATGCGGTAGTGGCAGCACTAGCGTAATTCATTGATACAGGAAGGTAAGGCATCCGTAATTTTATGGCAACACATCAAACAACACACTCGACAAACGCTCCCCGAGTCGGCCTCGTCGGATGGCGTGGCATGGTGGGCAGCGTCCTCATGGATCGCATGTTGGCAGAGGGCGACTTTGATTTAATTGAGCCGGTATTTTTTAGTACCAGTAATGCGGGCGGCGATGTTCCTACGATGAATGGTCGCCACATCACTAAAAGCGAAACGAAGCTACAAGACGCCAATGACATTAAAGCGCTTGCCCGTTGCGACATTATTTTGACCTGCCAAGGCGGGGACTACACCAAGGCTATTTTTCCAGCACTGCGAGCGGCCGGTTGGCAGGGCCATTGGATTGATGCTGC
>CAZUMD010000078.1:0-7444 GCA_964621735.1 uncultured Polynucleobacter sp. | reverse complement strand
GGCACTCATGCTCAATTGAGTTCGTACCACTGTGCGATGTGGTCCCAAGCCTCTTGGGCGCTGTCGACAAAATGAATTAACTTCAGGTCGGCCGCATCAATCACGCCATAGTCAATTAACTTTTGAAATCCCAATACCTCATCCCAAAAGGACTTGCACACCAAAATAATGGGGAAGCGCTCGACCTTATTGGTTTGCATCAGCGTAACCATCTCAAACAATTCATCCAAAGAACCAAAGCCTCCCGGATAGACCACAATGCTACGTGCTCGAATCATGAAATGCATTTTGCGCAAGGCAAAGTAATGAAAGCGTATGCTCAGACCCGGGGTTAAGTAAGGATTGGGGGTTTGTTCGCGCGGCAGGCTGATATTAAAACCGATGGATAGGTCGCCCATCTCAAAAGCGCCTCGATTAGCCGCCTCCATAATGCCGGACCCGCCGCCAGTACAAATGACTAGCTTATCGACATTGGCCTCTTGCTTTAAATTGTATTGCGCCACCAATCCGCCAAAGCGCCGTGCAGAGTCATAAAAATGGGTGCCTTTTTGCGCCTTTTCGGCAGCCATTTTTTCGCTGGGTGTGCTTGCCTGTTGTAGCATTTCTGCGGCGCGCTCTGGACTACAAAAGCGGGTTGAGCCAAAAACCACGACGGTGTTCTCGATACCCATTTCGCGCAGCAATAAATCGGGCTTTAATAGCTCTAGCTCAAAACGAATGCCCAGGGTTTCGCGACGAGATAAAAATGCATCATCGTCGTATGCGAATTTATAAGAATCATGCGACTGACTCGAGCCTGGCTTAGCAGCGCTAGGCTCGGAAAGCTTTGCTAAGTCAGTAATGCTAACGGGGGTCGTGCGGCGGAGCGTATTGCCCATAAGCAATCCAATGCAGTCGGAATGAATCCATTGTAGTCAGATTAAAGCGAGCAATCCTCAATCTGATTGCGTACCGGCACTGTTACGTAAGTCCAACGCAACTCCCGCTGAATTGCAGCCGCTAGGGCACTGGAGGACTTCTCCTCGCCATGCGTTACGTACACTTTCTGCGGGGGTTTTTTAAAACCCTTTAGCCACTTTAAAAGACCCGACTGATCGGCATGGGCAGACAAGCCGCCAATCGTATGAATGGAGGCCTTAACCGGGACTTCTTGGTGCATTACCCGAATGGAAGCAGCCCCATCAACTAAGCGACGGCCTAAACTGCCTTGCGCCTGAAAGCCAGTAATCACCACCGCATTTTGAGCGCGGGGTAAGTTCCACAACAAATGATGCAAAACACGCCCCGCATCGCACATCCCACTAGCAGAAATAATGATGGCGCCACCCTTAACGCGATTGAGGGCCTTGGATTCTTCAACATCAGCAATGAAGCGCAAATGCAATGCGGCTGGATTTTCCTTAAGCCAGGCAAACGTCGATTGCGATTCAGGATCGAGCTGTGCAAAAAAATGTTCGGTCAATCGGGTTGCGGCTGTCGCCATCGGTGAATCAACCCAAACATGCAAATTGGGTAGCCGCCCTCGCCGCACCAAATCAATCAAAACAAACAAGACTTCCTGCGTGCGCCCTACTGCAAAAGCGGGCATCACGATATTGCCGTGCTCTGCCATCACTTTACAAATTACCCCAACCAGCTCATCTTCGGTATCGACCATGGTTCGATGCAAGCGATCACCATAGGTGGATTCCACCACGACGATATCAGCCGATTCAATCAATTCAGGGTCGGGCATCAGGGGGCGCCGCTGCATGCCTAGGTCACCAGAAAAGACACAGCGCTTTGAGTCAGTCCCCGTCTCATGAATATCCAGCACAGCAATAGCCGACCCGAGGATATGGCCTGCATTGTAAAAACTCAAATGCAACCCAGAAAACAACTCAATGGCTTGGTGATACTCCACCACGCGTATCTGCGATAAGGCAATCTCCACTTCCTTAGCGCTGTACAAGGGCTCAGGAACAGTACCCCGCCACTTTCCTTGTTTGATTTTTTTGGCAGCGCGCTCACTATCCGCCAGTTGCAGATGCGCGCTATCCGGCAACATAATTTTCAGTAACTCAAAGGTGGCGCCAGTGCAATAAATCGGGCCCTTAAAGCCACTAGCGCAAAGCCTAGGCAATAGGCCGCTGTGGTCTATGTGGGCATGGGTCAATATGACGCAATCCACCTCGGATGCCAAGATAGGTAGAGAACCTTGATTTTTTTCCAGCGCCTCACGACCACCCTGAAACATTCCGTAGTCAACAATGACACATCGATTGCGCTGCGCTAGATCCATCTCCAATAGGTATTTGGATCCAGTCACTTCACCTGCAGCACCCAAAAAATGTATCTTCATATGGCTTTAATCCTCAATACCCAATTGCCTTGGGCATCCATTTACCAAGTAGTACTTTCAGCATACACTGACATGACACATGAGCCAAAACAATCTTACCGCTGAGCCACTAAACGCATTACCGTTGGCTAAGCAATTACAGCGGCGCCCTGATAGCAATAAAGCGCACTCCGGAAAAGTGCTGTGCATTGGAGGGGCGATTGGTATGGCTGGTGCCCTTTTGCTCACAGCAAAATCAGCACTGCACAGTGGTGCGGGTTACACCATGTTGTGTATGCTGGATAGCCATTCAGCGCACGCCCTTGCAGGGCAACCTGAGCTCATGATTGAGAGTGCTCAGGTGAATAACCTGGCAGATGACCCCATCGCATACTTACAACGCATCCAGCCCAATGTAATTGCGATTGGTCCTGGGCTGGGATCCTCGCTACTAGCCAAAGCATGGTTAGGTGCAGTTCTGAGGGACTATGCAGTGGTATCTTCGCTTGGCGCAATCGTCTTTGATGCGGATGCACTCAATTTAATTGCTGCAGATGAGGCTTTAGGTGCCGCTCTGCAGAATTGCACCTTACCCTGCATTTTGACACCCCACCCTGGCGAGGCGGCTCGCTTACTTCATAGCAGCAGTGCCGACATTCAAGCCGATCGCATAGCTAGCCTTAATGCATTGGTGGCCTGGAGCAAGCAGATTGTGATTCTGAAAGGCCAGCACACCCTACTTGGCTCACCTTCTGAGGAAACTCGGGTATGCCATCGCGGCAATCCGAGTTTGGCAGTGGGCGGCACGGGCGATGTTTTAACAGGACTGATTGCTTCCTTACTAGCCCAAGGCATGGATAAGAAGCTCACCCCCTGGGAGGCAGCCTGCCTTGGCGTTGAGGTACACGCCCTTGCAGCCGATCGATTACGGGACAAACTGGGTGGGCCGATTGGCATGACTCCTAGCGAGTTGATCCTGGAAATACGACAGGTACTCAACGACCTGCTATAAAAGCGGCATGTCTTTTTTTTCAAGCACAGAACAGCGAGGCCTTTACCTCACCAGCATCCTCATGGCCGGAATGGGGTCGATCCTTTTTTCTGGTAAAGCCATCTTAATTAAGTTGGCCTATTCCTATGGAACAGATCCAGAGACCTTACTGGCCTTACGCATGATCTTTGCCCTACCCCTGTTTTGGGCCTTGTACTATTGGCAAGCGCGCAGTAAGCCGATGAGCCCCATATCTAAAGTTGATACGCTTAAAGTATGCAGCCTCGGATTTTTAGGCTACTTCTTATCGAGCTACCTCGATTTTTTAGGATTGCAATACATTTCCGTGGGGCTTGAGCGCATTATTTTGTATCTCACCCCGACCCTCGTTTTATTGATTTCTTTTTTTGTATTCAAAAAGCGGATCTCCCGAATTCAGTGGCTAGCACTGATCACTGGCTACATTGGTGTCACATTGGTTTTTATTCAGGATGTGGCAATCTTGGGTAACGATGCATGGCTGGGAATGGTCCTGGTCTTTGCCAGCACCTGCGCTTACGCAGCCTACATGATTGGTTCTGGCGAAATGGTGCGGCGAATTGGTAGCGTTCGCTTAGTCGTCTTTGCTAGTTCTGCTTCGGCTGTATGCAGCATCATCCAAATGCTGTTTTACAACCCGAGCGCTATTTTTACCCAAGCGCCGGAGATTTACGGGCTAAGCATCATTAATGCCAGTATCTGCACAGTGGTACCAATGACGATGATCATGGTTGCGATTAATCGGATTGGCTCACCTTTGGTGGCACAAGCTGGCATTGTTGGGCCGATTGCCACCCTTTTTATGGGCTGGCTAGTACTCTCCGAAACAATCAGCTTGCTGCAGATTGGCGGCATGCTGATCGTCATCGTTGCGATGTGGCTGCTGGTCAAAAATGATCCCACGGATAAAGTAGTTTTAGCCAAATCCACTGAGGTGGATGGTCGCTGAGCATTTGGGTTAGGCAGTTGCTAAAATAAATACAAAAGGTTAAAAAAATGACTGCAAGCAATCACGGTATCCCACAAAAAAATTACGAATACGTTCGCAACGCACTTCTAGAGCGTCACGAAATTGCATTCTTAGATGTGCGCGAAGAAGGTCCCCATGCAGAGGAACACCCCCTGTTTGCGGCCAACCTCCCCCTCTCTCGTATCGAATATGATGCCCACGCAAAACTGCCTAGGCGCGATGTGCCTATTGTGACCATCGATGAGGGCGAAGGTTTTGCTGAATTGGCTGCTCGTCGCCTCATTGCATTGGGCTTTACCGATGTATCGGTCTTCGAAGGCGGCATTCGGGCATGGGATGCGGCGGGTGGTGAATTATTTCGGGACGTTAATGTGCCCAGCAAGTCCTTTGGTGAGCTCGTCGAATCCAAGCGTCATACGCCATCTCTCTCAGCGGAAGAGGTAAAGCAACGCATTGATGCCAATGAAGACATGGTAGTACTTGATGTACGCCGCTTTGATGAATACAACACCATGAGTATCCCTACGGGGATTAGTGTTCCCGGTGCTGAGCTTGTATTGCGCGTAAAGGAAATTGCGCCCAATCCCAAAACCCAGATTATTGTGAATTGCGCTGGTAGAACACGCAGCATTTTAGGTACACAATCCTTAATTAATGCGGGTATTCCAAACCCAGTTCATGCCCTGCGCAATGGCACGATTGGCTGGAAGCTGGCTGGACAAAGCTTAGATGTGGGTCAAACTCGGCGCTTTACCGATGTAGGCCCTGAAACTGCAGCAGAGGCAGCACAGCGGGCTCGCTCCGTCGCCGACCGAGCTAAAGTCAAACGAGCACAGTTAAATGATGTAAAGCAGTGGCAACAGCAGAGTGAGCGCACCAGCTACTTTTTTGATACCCGCACCCCCGAGGAATATGAAGCAGGACACCTGCCCGGCTTTCGTTCTGTTCCAGGCGGGCAACTCGTGCAAGAAACTGAGATGGTTGCACCCGTACGGGGCGCACGGATTGTTTTGGCTGACCCCAGCGGCGTTCGAGCCGATATGGCGGCATCGTGGCTTGCCCAAATGGCTTGGGATGTGTACGTGGTGGACGGCTTAGAGGTAAGTGATTTAAGCGAGCGCGGCACGTGGAAAAACCCATTGCCCCCTTTGCCAAATGTAGACTACATCGATGTCGCCACACTCATCGGATTGCAAGAATCGAATGCAGATGTGCTGGTGGTTGATTTCAGTACCCATGCGTTTTATGTACGAGGCCATATTCCAGGGGCATGGTTTGCCCTCCGCTCCGAATTAACCGAGGCAGTGAAGTCGCTTCCAGCAGCAGCGCATTATGTGCTAACCAGCACACCACCAGAGCTCGCTGTTTTCGCTGCTGCTGAAATGGAGGCCTGCTCCGGAAAACGGGTATCTGTTCTGCAAGGCGGTAATGCCGCATGGAGCAAGGCTGGACATCTTCTTGAGAAAGGCGAAATCCACCTCGCCTCACCTGCACGCGACCGCTATAAACGCCCCTATGAAGGAACTAATATTGGTCCAGAGGCAATGCAAGCCTACCTAGACTGGGAATTCGGCTTGGTTGCTCAACTCGGTAAGGATGGCACTCACCACTTCTGGGTCTTATAAATTAAACGCCACCCCAAGTTTAGGGTGGCGACGATTTCTTTACTGACTAAAGATCAGAAGCAAAGACGAAAAGCTTACGCCTTCTTTTTAGCAGTCTTTTTAGTGGCAGGTTTTTTTACTGATGCTTTTTTGGCTACTGTCTTTTTAGGTGCAGAAGACTTCGAGCTGCCAGCATTGCTGCGACTGGATAAGCTGCTGATATTTTTTTCAGCGGCCTCGGCTGCTTCATTAATAACGCGACGCCCTTCCTTGAATGCTTTTTCGCCAGCGCGCGACAAGTCACGCGCTACTTTAGCCAAATGCTCGCCACCGGCAGGCATTTTTTTCTCAACATCTTCAAGCCATCCAGAAAGCGATTCGCGCGCCTTCTCTAAATATTTTTCTGCCTCATCCGCAGCGTCATCGCCCATCTCGCGCAGCATACCCTTTACTTTCTTGTGATAGACGTGCATACGATCAGCGGCAGCCTGCGTTGCCTCTTCCTGCAAAAGCTTCAAGCTCTCCAGGTCATTCTGCGCGGCTGTTTTAGCAAAACGCAAAGCATGATCCATATTGTGTTTTAGCTCATTGGCATGGTGCTCGCTGAGTTGCTTAGCGGTATCGAGCAACTTATGGGATAGCGTAAAAAGCTCTTTGGCTTTCTTTTGCTGCCACTCTTGAATGTCTTTTTGGTTCATTGCAGATCCTTTCGGGGGTCGTGATTTTTATAAAGCATCACTTACTACTCTAAACCGAAAGGAGCATGCTGCCAACTGAGCGCAATTATGGGGATGGTGGTTTTTTGACTTGCTGCTTACCTTGTCTGCAGCGATCAGAGCAGTATTTCACTTCATCCCAAACCTTTTCCCACTTTTTTCGCCAATTAAAGGGCCTGCCACAGCAAACGCAGTCTTTGCTCGGTAGATCGCCCTTCTTACGCATGCCCATGATTAAGTCGGATTAGGTCTGTTGCGCTGAAATACTGTACTTAAAGACTAGGGTAATCGGTGTAGCCTTTTTCATCGCCGCCATAAAAGCTAGCTCGATCGTATGCATTCAGTGCTGCATTTTGCGCAAAGCGCTCCGCTAAATCGGGATTGGCAATGTAAATCCGACCATAGGCAATGGCATCAGCAAGGCCTGCTTCCAATGCCGCTTCGCCGGATTCTTTGGTGTATCCACCCGCACTGATGAACTTGCCATGAAAACCCTTTCGAAATAGCATCGCTGCATTAGGCGCATTCGCATCAACCTCGTCGCTCCCACCTGCGGTGGTGGCACGCGGCTCAATCATGTGCAGGTAGGCTAGGCCCAATGGATTAAGCTTGTTGATGACCGCCGTAAAGAGCGTCACTGGATCGCTATCGGCAATGTCATTGAAACTGCCATAGGGTGATAAACGAACACCAATTCGGTCATATGAAAACACCTCACTAACGGCTTTCAATACGTCGATGAATAAGCGCAGGCGATTTTCAATCGAACCGCCATACTGATCGGTGCGTTGGTTGGTTTTATCT
>CAZUMD010000077.1:0-7510 GCA_964621735.1 uncultured Polynucleobacter sp. | reverse complement strand
GCAACCTTGACAGGCGCCTGTGTGATTGCGCTGGGCGCGGTGCACAGTGGTATGTTCTCCGACGATAGTCACTTGCTTGCGGATTTAACTCAAGCCGGTCATGACTCCCTGGATACCGTGTGGCGCATGCCGCTCGATGCCGCTTATCAAGAGCAGCTCAAATCAAACTTTGCTGATATGGCCAATATCGGTGGACGCCCTGCTGGTAGCGTGACGGCCGCTTGCTTCTTAAAGCGCTTTACTGAAAAGTACCCTTGGGCACATTTGGATATTGCGGGCACCGCATGGAAAGGTGGAGCAGCCAAGGGATCGACTGGTAGACCAGTACCCCTCTTGGTGAACTACTTGCTTGCACAATCCTAAGTTGATATGGCACGCATCGACTTTCACAGTAATGTCAGTGACAAGCTGGAATATGCCTGCAGGCTGACGCGCAAGATTTGGAGTGCGACAGCCGAAGGTGAGCCTGTTCGCAATATCGTGATGGTGGCAGAAAAGGCCGACCTTAAGCGCCTCGATGAATTGCTATGGATCTTTACTAAGACGGATTTTTTACCCCATTGCTACGGCGATCATGAGGCTGCGTTTGAAACGCCGATTGTTCTTCTGGACGATACCGCAGCGCCAGCGTTAGCGAACTTGCCGCATGCCGATGTACTGATTCATTTGAGTATGCGGATGCCCAGCGATGTCGCAGCCTTAGTTGGCCGATTTCCGCGAATTGTGGAGGTAGTTACGGTCAATGATGCAGAGCGCCTTGCAGGACGCGAGCGTTACAAAGCCTACCGCGATCTGGGTCATGAGCTTCATAATTTTGATCAAGCAAAAAGCTAAACCGTCATGCTGATTCACCCGCAAATCGATCCAGTAGCCATTCAGATTGGGTCCTTCGGAATTCACTGGTATGGACTAATGTATTTAATGGCCTTTGCCCAATTTATTGTGCTGGGCCGGTTGTGCATCAAGCGACCCTATTACCAAGGCTTGGGGTGGACTACCAAAGATTTAGAAGATCTGCTCTTCGCGGGGGTAATGGGAGTGGTGCTCGGCGGGCGAATCGGCCATGTCCTGTTTTATATGCCTGAATTCTATTTTGCTAATCCGCTCAGCATCTTGAAGGTATGGCAAGGTGGAATGTCCTTCCATGGCGGACTGCTGGGTGTCATTTTGGCCATGGTGTGGTTTGCACGCCGCCAAAAAACTTCTTTTTGGACCGTCAGTGATTTGGTTGCCCCCTTGGTTCCCTTTGGTTTGGCTTTTGGGCGCTTAGGTAACTTTATTAATGCTGAATTGTGGGGTAGGCCAGCGGATGTGCCTTGGGCTATGGTTTTTCCATTGGTTGATGCCATTCCCCGCCACCCATCGCAAATTTATCAATTGCTCTTCGAGGGCATCCTTCTGGGTTTGGTCTTATGGGTCTATGCCCGAAAACCGCGTCGTCTCGGTCAAGTTTCGGGCTTATTTTTGCTAGGCTACGGCATTTGCCGTTTTTCGGTTGAGTTTGCGATCGAGCCCGATGTTTTCTTAGGCCCACTTGCATTTGGCTTTTCAATGGGGCAATGGCTAACTATCCCCATGATTTTATTCGGTATTTATTTATTGAATCGAAAATAAGTCGATAATTATTACTAACTGCATCTAAAAATATCTTTTTTTCCATCATTTGTTGCTAACATCCTAGAAAGTCACCTATTTCGCCTAAATGCCTTCTGCTTAAGCGAATTGATCCGAAAAAACCCATTTTTGACCTTGTGTAACCGAAGGATGCTTCATGCTGGAGTTAATCACCAAAACCCGCCATTTATCCAAAGCGCTGAGTGCAGTACAGCGTTTAACGTCTGAGCGCGGGGAATCCAATGCGGTGAGTATGGCCAACGACGTGATCGACAACTACCGCAAACTCACCAAAGATCAGCACCTTAAATTCTTTACCGCCTTGATTGAAAAACTCAGCCCCAATCCGGCGGAGGTGATGGCGGCATCGCAAGCCTTTGCGGCAGAGGCCAGTGCCCGCAATTACATTCGCTTACAAAAAGTAACAGAGTCACCCCGCCAAGAGTTTATGCGCCGCCTAAATCGTGGCCTGAATGGCACGGCTGCCGTTGTCGAAATGCGCCGTGATTTGTTGCAACTGTTAGATAAAAAACCGGAACTAGCGGCAGTGGATTTTGATATGCGCCATCTGCTGTCCTCTTGGTTTAATCCTGGTTTTTTAAAAATGCACCGGGTCGACTGGAAGTCGCCTGCCGAGATTTTAGAAAAGCTAATCCAGCACGAGGCAGTCCATGCGATTGATGGCTGGGATGACTTGCGCCGTCGTTTGCAGCCCGACCGGCGCTGCTTCGCCTTCTTTCATCCCCAGTTACCCAATGAACCGTTGATCTTTGTGGAGGTAGCGCTACTGCCCGAAGTGCCACTGGCCATTGGCCCGCTGGTGGATAAAAAAGCCGAGACAGTAACTCAGGCGCAGCAGTATAAGGTGGCGGTGTTTTATTCCATCAGCAACTGCGAGCCTGGTCTGCGCGGCGTTTCGATGGGTAACTTTTTAATTAAGCGGGTTGCCGAGCAGCTGCACCAAGAGTTCCCAAGCCTCAAAACCTTTATTACGCTCTCGCCCGTTCCTGGATTAATCGAATGGATTGCTGCGGGAGCGAATCTAGGTGATGGCGTGCCACCTGATCGCCTCAAGCCCGCTTTAAAGATCAAGCGAGACCAGGCGTTACAGGCTCTGGGCCTGGACGCGAAATCCTGGGCCGAGCATCTAAGCAGTGGCTGGCATCCTGACGATGCCCCCAAAAAGGAGAAAGAGGCATTACTCTGCCTTACCGCCATTTACTTGGGGCTTGCATCTACTGGGCGCGAAGGTAATCCCGTTGCCAAGTTCCATTTGGGCAATGGCGCCAAGTTGCACTTGATTAATTGGGCCGGGGATTTATCGCGTAAGGGCTTACGTCAATCTGCCGGCATTATGGTCAATTACCTGTATGACCTCTCCAGCGTGGAAGAGAATCATGAGCGTTTTGTGAACGGGGAAATCATGTATTCCAGGGCGGTAGCTAAGCTCATGAGTGTTTAAGCTCGGTACCACCCGCTAGACCGTAAAATGGAGTTTTAGCTGCCCAGTAAATTCTGGATTAATGCGTTGTAGCACTCAATTGTTTGTTGTGGGGTTGTCATGAATTTGTATTCGGTATTAGAAAACGGGTTTCCAAACGATCGCCAGTCTTGCGCCTTAGAAACGCACGATGGTTTGTATTACTCCTGGAGCGATCTGGAGCGTGCCACGGCGATGATGGCGAACTTACTTCAAGGATTGGGCATACCGAAGGGCTCCCGCGTTGCAGTTCAGGTTGAAAAATCACCCGAGGCCCTGTTTTTGTATTTGGCCACCATCAAGGCCGGCTATGTTTACCTGCCACTGAACACCGCATACCAAGCTGCCGAAATCGAATACTTTATACAAAATGCCGAACCTGCAGTGATGGTTTGCAGCAGCAAGAATTTTTCTTGGGTATCGAAGATTGCCTTTAAGTCAGGCACCCGCCATGTCTTTACGCTCGATGACAACCGCACCGGAACCTTGTTAGACCGCGCCGCCGTGCAAAGCGATCGTTTTAAAACCGTCGCCTGCGGCGACGATGATCTGGCTGCGATTCTGTATACCTCAGGCACTACTGGTCGCAGTAAAGGCGCCATGCTCACGCATAAAAACCTGAGTAGCAATGCCCTTGTCTTGCAGAATTTTTGGGGCTGGAAAAAAGGCGACGTGTTATTGCACGCCTTGCCAATCTTTCATGTGCATGGACTGTTTGTTGCAGCTCATGGCGCCTTAATTAACGGTAGCAAAATGATTTGGCTGCCGCGCCTAGATACCGCCGCTTTGATTCAGAACATGCCACGTTCAACGGTGATGATGGGTGTGCCCACCTTCTATGTTCGCCTCTTAGCTGATAAAAACTTTACCAAGGCCGTATGCCGGAACATGCGCCTCTTTGTATCTGGATCGGCGCCACTCCTTACCGAGACATTCAATACCTTTAAAGACTTAACTGGCGAAACCATTCTTGAGCGTTATGGTATGAGTGAAACCGTGATGTTGGTCTCGAATCCGTACAAAGGCCCGCGGGTTGGAGGTTCGGTTGGTTTACCTCTTACGGGCGTGAATGTCCGCGTGGTTGATGAAAACAATAAGCCATGTGCAGTCAACGAGATTGGCAGCATTCAGGTTAAAGGGCCTAATGTATTTAAGGGTTACTGGTGCATGCCAGAAAAAACAGCTGAAGAATTTACTGCCGATGGTTGGTTTAAGACGGGTGATGTTGGCCGTTTCGGTGGCATGGCCAACGGGGCTAAAGTGCCAGATGATTATTTGTGCATCGTCGGTCGCAGCAAAGACTTAATTATCTCGGGTGGATACAACGTTTATCCAAAAGAAATTGAAAGCTTTATTGACGATATGGATGGCGTGGATGAGAGTGCTGTCATTGGCGTACCGCATCCTGATTTTGGTGAGGCGGTCATGGCCATTGTGGTTGCAAAGCCGGGTGCCAAGCTAGATTCGAAAGCCATGATTGATGTACTGAAGGGGCAAATTGCGAACTTCAAAGTACCCAAGCGCATTGAAATCGTTTCAGATTTGCCACGCAATGCGATGGGCAAGGTACAAAAAAATATTCTGCGTCAGCAATACACCGCGTAAGTCAATTACATGCCAAAGGCCTTGCGACTTTCATTAAACATGAAGGCCGCAAGGAAAAACAACATGACGCCAAACACCTGCTTGAGGTTTGCGGTATTCATGCTCCGAGCCATTTTGGCGCCAAGCGGCGCGGTAAATATACTCGCTGCAACAATGCAAGCAACGGCTGGTAAATAGATATAGCCAAGCGAGCCTGGGGGTAGGCCTGCGTGGTTCCAACTACCCACTATGTAACCAATAGTGGCGGCAACTGCGATTGGAAAGCCCAGACCCGAGGCCGATGCCATCGCTGTATGCGTACTAATGTTGCACCAAATCATGAAGGGGACTGTGACAAATGCACCGCCTGCACCCAGAAGGCTCGATAAAGCTCCCGCAAAAGCACCAAATGAAAAGAGACCAACTTTGCCGGGTAGTTGACGACCAGGCTTGGGTTTTTTATTGATAAACATCTGAATTGATGTGTAAACAATAAAGAGGGCAAAAAACAAAGAAAGCCAGCTGGTTGGAAAGGCATCAAACAATTCGCTGCCACCAATCAGGCCGCCTACAACAATGCCTGGGCTTAGCGCAATGACGAGTTTCCAGTCAATCGTGCCGTGTTTGTGATGGGCACGAATCGCGGATAGGGAGGTAAATAAAATAGAAGCCATGCCGGTAGCAATGGCCATATGAACAATAATGCTCTGATCAAATTGCTGGCGATTAAAGACAATAATCATGAAGGGCACGAGGATCATGCCACCGCCAATGCCGAGCATGCCAGCCAATACGCCAGACACAGCCCCACATGCAAGCAAAATGAATATGTCAATTAATTCCAAACTGAATTCCCCGCCTTAGCCGCTAGGCCCTTATCCTGAACCCTCGGGTTCAAGGTGGAGCGGCCGCCATGCTTCGGGTGCACTAAGCAGCGCAGGGAGTGAACAGCTCGAGGCTGCCACTGTACGGTTGCGAAACGCTCACGCCCACATTGCAAAGATCGCTCCGTATGCTTGCGCATCGGTTCAAAGATCTATTGGCCTTGGCGAGCCAGGCAGGGAAAGGGTTTGTAGTAATGCATCTACTTGTAACTCAAGGCCTTTGATTTCAGCTTCGAGCCGCGCTACTTCATCCGGATGGATTGCTGCGGACTGCGTTGATAACTGCGCTGCAGTATCTGCAGCCAGACGTTTACTTGAAATCAGATCGCCAGCAAGCTTAAGCGCTGCCATCATGGTGGCGCGCTCGATGCTGCGGTTACCTCCGGTAATCGCTAGCTGAATTTGTTCGTCAACCAAGGTGCAGGCCTCGCGCAACAGGGGCTCATGCTCGGTAGTAGTAGCAAGCGTGATTTTTTGGCCTGCGAGCGTGACCTCAATGCGTTGTTGGCTCATGATCATCGCCTGAAATAGTAGGGTTAGGTTCGTCAGTGGCTAGCAAGTTCAGTTGCCGTGTGTCACTTTGCTCGGGTAGTCGACTCAAAATATGCTGAATGCGATTTTGCGCATCTGCTATCTTGGTTTCGAGCCGCGCGCGATCTTGGCGTGCCTCTTCTATGGCTTTTGTAGCCAGGGTGAGTTTGTCTTTTAGCCGAGCTATCGCTTGGTTTAAATTGCTTAAGGAAGACTCGGGGGAGTGGGATGCATCGCTCATTGCTCCATTGTAGCCCCTGAATTTAGCCGTGAGCGTTGCTCAAATGCCAGGTTTACTAGCGAGCCAGGGCGACCCAGCGATTGCCTAGCTTGGCTAGCTCAATGCGACCGTCAAATAGATCAATCAGGGCCTGATGGGTTAGTGGATCATCACTTTTACCTTGGTGATGGACCCCTTTATTACCCAAAAGAATCAGGTTTTCGGCCTGTAAGGCGAACTGAATTTCATGCAAAACAGTGATGCTGGTTTTGCCCTGACCAGACAGTGCGCTTTGCCATTGCAGCCAATCGGCTTGATGCGGTGGATCTAGATTAGCAATCGGCTCATCCATTAGGAGTATGGCGGCTTGAGCAGCAAAGAGCCTGGCCAGTAAAACGCGCTGACGCTCGCCCCCCGAGAGCTGACTAAAAAAGCGCTCGCGTAACTCCCACACAGCCGTTTGACGCATCGCTTGTTCAACCACACGGTGATCTTCGGCGCTTGGAATGGAAAGCCAGTTTTGATGAGGCAATCGACCTAGCATCGCAATGTCGTATACCCGCAGACCAAAATCAAGGCCATCTGGTATCGACGTTGCCTGCTCAAGCCAAGCAATTTGTTGCGCGCGCGCCTTGATTGCAATCGAGCGAAGCTCTGCTCCCCCAATCTGAATTGAGCCTTCATAAGGCAAGAGTCCAGCAAGGGCTTGAACGAGGGTGGATTTACCTGCTCCATTGGGACCCACAATGCTAGTCCACTCACCCCCGGGAATAGTCAGGTTAATGTTTTGCAAAATAACGGTGTTATTTCGGGATAAAGAAACATTCCTTAGCTCTATTGGGCTCATGTACTTATCCCCAAAGTCTGACGCCGAAGCAATAGCAATAAATAAGAACCCCCCAGTACTGCAGTAACAATTCCAACGGGAAGCTCCAGGGGTGCTAAGACTGTACGCGCCAGTAAATCGGATGCCAGCAATAAGATGCCACCCGCTAAGCTAGACATCAGTAGATGCATGCGTTGGGAGCCGCTCGCAAAGCGCCGAACCAGGTGGGGCGCTGCAAGGCCGATGAATGCGATCAGCCCAGTTTGCGCAACGGCAGCACCTGTAGCTAGTGCAAGAACGGCAATTAAACCCAAACGCATTTGATCAATCGGCAGGCCAAGCGTTTTAGCAGTGCTTTCACCAAGACTCAG
>CAZUMD010000076.1:0-7534 GCA_964621735.1 uncultured Polynucleobacter sp. | reverse complement strand
GCATGATGGCCGATAAGACGATGACGGAAACGGCGTTAATGCTGATCGTTTTGGGCCTGATTGATGTGGTGATGATCTCCAATTTGTTGGTGATGGTGATTGTGGGCGGATGGGAGACCTTTGTGTCGCGCCTCGATTTAAAGAATCACCCCGATCAACCCGAGTGGTTATCGCATGTGAATGCTGGAGTGCTTAAAGTAAAGCTGGCCACCGCGATTATTGGTATTTCATCAATTCATTTATTGAAGACATTTATTAATGCGTCTTCCTATGATGAAAAAACACTCCTCTGGCAGACCTTGATTCATGTCACGTTTGTGTTGTCTGCGGTTGCCATTGCCTATACCGAAAAGTTAGTTAATTCAACGCACAAGCATTAATTGCTAGTACCTTAATAGAGTAGTGCGCCAGCTGAGATCCTGGCGCGTCACAACGTATAGCGTATTTCAGCTAAGATGAAGTTATTCCACTACAGCAGGAGCACCGCATATGAATCCCCAAGAAAAAGCCCAACTGGAGCAGTTCTTACAGCAGCTCAATAGTACTCAGGCAGGAACAAAAGACAGCGATGCCAATGCCTTGATTGCAGAGTCTATAAAACAGCAGCCCGACGCATCCTACCTTTTAGTCCAGCGCGCCATGGGTTTAGAAATGGCTTTGCAAGTGGCTCAAAAACAAATGGCCGAGATGCAAGCGCAAATTGACCAAGCCAACCAAGCTAACAAACCCAGCTCAGGCTTTTTGAGCGGCATTAATTCCTGGGGCAGGGCAGCGCCTTCTGCAACGCAAAGCACGCCATCCAATTCGATGGCGGCAAGACCAGCAGCTGGAGCGGCACAACCAAGCGCGTGGGGATCAGGCATGCTCGGCGCCATCGCAACTACTGCCGTCGGCGTAGTAGCAGGCTCACTGCTCTATCAAGGTATTCAGAGCATGATGGGACACAATGCTGCTCCGGATGCTGGCAATGGATTGGGCCATTCCAATGCGCCAACTGATTCAGGTCAGCAGGTTGCTCAAAACTACGATAACAGTGCAGCAGATTACGACGGCGACTTTGGTGGTGACTTTGATAGCGATGGATTTGCCTAATCTGTCTTGCCATCACGCTTGATCACACCAATCGTTTCATAGGAAAGCCATGTTTAGTCACATTATGTTGGGTGCCAATGATTTAGAAGCATCAAAAGGCTTCTACGATGCAACCCTGGCTACTTTAGGCATCAGGCCTGGCGTATTAAGCCATGGCAGGTATTACTATCGCAGCCCAACGGGTGTGTTTGCAATCACTAAACCGCTGGATGGAAAAGAGGCTAGCCCTGCAAATGGCGGGACGATTGGCTTTAGCGCAAAATCAATTGAGGATGTAAACACCTTTCATGCAACGGGCTTAGCACATGGCGGTTTTGAATGCGAAGGCGTTCCTGGTTATCGCGATGGCGCTGCTGGCACCATTTACATTGCCTGGTTAAGGGATCCGGCTGGTAATAAGATTTGTGCCTTGCATAGGCCTCCGAAGTAAAGACAAGCAGAATTTCTTTTAGACGGGCGCTAAAGAATTCCGCTTATCGGATACTGAATCAATCCATCTGAATCTTGGCACGTTCAATTACAGTACGCCAGCGCTGCGTATCTGCCGTCATAAATTGACTTGCCTGTTGGGCGTTCATAAATTTCACTGTTGCACCTAATCGTGCAATAGACTCAGCCACATCTTTTTGGGCAACCACTTTCTGTAGGCTGGCCTGCAAGCGCTGGCTGACTGCATCCGGAATTCCTTTGGGGGCGGCTAGGCCAAACCATGCTGTTACCAAGAAATTCGGAAAACCGGATTCAATCATGGTGGGCACATTTGGCAAAGCAGGGTTACGCTCGGCACTGGTTACTGCCAGTGGTTTTAACTTGCCGCCATTAATTAAGCCCATTGCTGGGGGTAAATTATCAAACATAAAATCAACTTCTTTTGCGACTACAGCGACATTTGCAAAAGAGGAGCCACGATAGGGAATGTGCAAGACAAAGATTTCTGCTTGGCTTTTGAGCATCTCAGCACTCAGATTTAATGAGGTGCCATAGCCGTTAGAGGCGTAATTGAGTTTTCCAGGATTGGCTTTTGCTCGTTTGACTAAATCGGCTACTGAATTTATCCCCGATTCGGGATTGACTAATAAGACATTTGGTAGCTGACCAAAAATAGCAATAGGCTCAATACTGGCTGGATTGTATGGCAGGGTTTTATAGAGAACAGGGCTAATACTCAGTGGTGCCGAAGCCATTAAAAGGGTGTATCCATCCGGAGCTGCTTTTGCAACCTCGGCTGCCCCCAGGTTTCCACCTGCACCAGGCTTATTGTCAATCACAATCGCTTGCCCTAATTCTTTTGAAAGCGCAGGACTGATTAATCGAGCCGCATTATCAATAAGGCCGCCAGGAGGAAAAGGCACCACAAGTTTGATGGGTCTGTTGGGGTAACTTTGAGCGGCAGCAGTATTAATAACCACTGCACTCAGAAGAATAGTGAGCAATGCTATAAATTGTCTATAAATACGCATACAGATCCTTATTGTTGTAGATAACTAATTTAAACATCTAATATCCGTTGAGTTTATAGTGGTATACCTTATATTTACGTAAAATCTAAAGATGAATACATCTGCAAAGGCATTTCCTGCGGTAGGGCTGATTGGGCTTGGTGCAATGGGCCTCGGTATGGCAAATTCATTAAGGCGAGCAGGCGTAAAACTGCATGTATTTGATATCCGGCCGGAAGTGGCAACGGCATTCGCAGAACAGGGTGGTATTGCCTGTTCTTCGCTTTCGGAGCTTGCGAAATCATGCCATGTTGTGATCTCGGTAGTCGTTAATGCAGAACAAACCGATTCCATCCTATTTGGACCGCAGGGCTGCGCAAAAGCGTTATTGCCCGGTAGTATTTTTGTCATGTGCTCGACGGTGGATCCCAATTGGTCCATCAATACTGAAAAAAAATTAGCTGAATTAGGCGTCTTATATCTGGATGCACCCATCTCAGGCGGCGCAGCCCGCGCCGCTAAGGGTGAAATCACCATGATGATTTCCGGAAATCCCAAGGCATTTGCTATTGCAGAACCGCTTTTTGAGGCAATGGCCGCCAAGGTTTATAAACTGGGAGATCAAGCGGGCGCTGGCAGTAAAGTAAAGATCATTAATCAGCTATTGGCGGGTGTTCACATTGCAGCCGCTGCAGAAGCGATGGCGCTGGGTATTCGGGAAGGCGTTGATCCCGAAGCGCTGTATGAGGTAATTACCAATAGCGCAGGCAATAGCTGGATGTTTGAAAATCGGATGGCCCATGTTTTGGCGGCTGATTACACCCCCTTATCGGCAGTTGATATTTTTGTAAAAGACCTGGGATTGGTTCTGGATGTTGCACGCGCGACAAAGTTTCCGCTGCCACTATCGTCAACCGCACACCAAATGTTTATGCAGGCCTCAACTGCGGGTTATGCAAAAGAGGACGATAGTGCCGTGATTAAGATTTTCCCCGGCATTGAGTTACCTAAAAAGAAAACCGAGTAATGCGTATTTTAATTACGGGGGGATGCGGTTTTCTTGGGGTCAGGCTTGCTAAAGCCTTATTGCAGACCGGCTCACTTTGCATCAATGGAGTATCGCAGCCCATCAAACAATTAGTCTTGACTGATCTCGTGCCCCCACCGGCTGAGCTCTTGCAAGACGAACGGGTTCAGTTCATTGGCGGTAATTTAAGGACACTCCTAGCCCACGATAAGGCAATGTTGTCGGACATCCAGGTCGTTTTTCACCTTGCCGCGGCAGTCAGTGGCGAATGTGAAGCCAATTTTGATCTGGGCATGAGTAGTAATCTGGATACTACTCGCGACTTACTCGAGGCATGCCGCGCAAGCCAGCATATACCCACCGTGGTGTTTGCTAGTTCGGTTGCGGTATTTAGCTGTAGACCAGGCCAGTCTTGGGATGGAGTCATCGTCGATGACGATACCTTACCAACTCCTCAAAGTAGCTACGGAATTCAGAAATACATCGGCGAACAACTGATGGCTGACTTTGGTCGAAAAGGCTTTATACGTGCGCGTTCTGTTCGCTTAATGACGGTGAGCGTACGACCTGGTAAGCCAAATGGTGCCGCTTCTGGTTTTTTATCGGGCATGATTCGAGAGCCTCTTGCGGGCATTAAAGCGACTGTGCCAGTTGCGGCCGAGACACCCGTTGCCCTCTCCTCACCAAGTCGTACTATTGAAGGCTTAATCAAGGCAGCCGAGGCCTCAGATGCGGCATGGGGATTTCTGACTGCAATGAACCTTCCCTCCGTACAAGTGACAGTAGGGGAGATGGCCATGGCTTTGCAACGCCTTGCAGGAAAGCAGACTGCCGATTACCTGGAATGGAAAATAGATCCTGCAATTGTGAAAATCGTCAACAGTTGGCCTGGCGAGATTGCATGTTCACGTGCCTCGCAACTAGGACTGACCCCGGACCCGTCGTTTGACAGCATTATTCAGCAGTACATCAACGAAAATCCCGCTGCCATTCATCGACATTAATTTTTTATTCTGCAATTTATGAACCCCATTCTTCTTGGCTGCATTGCCGATGATTTCACAGGCGCTACGGATTTAGCCAATAATTTAGTTCGCTCTGGTATGCGAACGCTTCAAACCATTGGTATTCCAGAAGCAAGCAATGTAGCCCAGGTCGACGCCGTTGTTATTTCACTCAAGACTAGGACAATTCCTGTAGACGAGGCTATTGAGCAATCCCTGAGAGCGCTTGCGTGGCTACAGGCATCTGGCGCACAGCAAATTTATTTCAAGTACTGCTCGACTTTTGATAGCACTGCAAGCGGCAATATTGGGCCGGTAGCCGAGGCCTTAATGCGGGCCTTAGATACTGACTTTACGATTGCGACGCCCGCTTTTCCTGAAAATAAGCGCTTTGTATTTCAGGGCCATTTATTTTTAGGCGATCAACTGCTTAATGAGAGTGGAATGCAAAACCACCCACTAACTCCGATGCTTGACTCTAATCTTGTCCGAGTTTTGCAATCGCAATGTCAATTGCCGATTGGGTTAATTGACCATCAGTGTGTCAATGAGGGCAGTCAGACGATTGAAGCTAAATTTCAAGACCTGCGTGCAAATTCAGTGGGTATGGCTATTGTGGATGCGATTTCGAATCGGGATTTATTTGAAATCGGCCGCGCCTGTAAGTCATTGCCGCTCGTTACTGGCGCATCGGGCATTGCCATCGGCTTGCCTCAAAATTTTTCCCTAAGTGAAGCAAGTCAAGCCGAACTTCTGCCAGCCGCAACGGGCTTACAAGCCATTCTTTCTGGAAGTTGCTCGCAAGCGAGTAATTTGCAAGTTGCTACTTTTATCAAAGCTGGCCTACCTGCTTATCAAATCAATCCTTTAGCCCTGACTAGCAACCCAGATGCGATCCAGCACGCCCTTGATTGGGCAATTGCGCATGTTCAGCAAGGACCCGTTTTAATTTACTCGACGGCTGACCCAAATGCAGTCAAGGCAATACAGAACCAGCTTGGCATTGCAGAGGCCGGTAACTTGATTGAAAATGCCTTAGCCGCAATTGCCCAAGGGCTGGTTAGCGCCGGAGTGCGGCAGCTGATTGTTGCTGGCGGTGAAGTATCAGGGGCTTGTGTGCAGGCACTGGGTATTAAGCAGTTGCAAATAGGGACGCAAATAGATCCAGGCGTACCCTGGTGTTACGCCAATTCTGAAATCATTGAAAATCAAGGAATTCACCTTGCCCTGAAATCAGGTAATTTTGGATCTCCTGACTTTTTTCTTAAATCATTTAGGATGCTCGCATGAATGAGTCATTTGCCCGTGAAGAAATTTGCCGAATTGGTAAGAGCCTTTTTGATCGTGGCTACGTTCATGCCACAGCCGGAAACATTAGCATCCAATTAGAGGATGCACTATTAATTACCCCTTCCGATGCCTGCTTGGGTTTTTTAGATCCAGCACGTTTAGCCAAAATGGGTCGTGACGGGCAACAGCAAAGCGGTGATCGCGCCAGTAAGACTGTCGTGTTACATCAAGCAATTTATCAATCTGCCAAGCAGTTCAGTCCAAACACGCAATGCGTTATTCATACTCACAGTACGCATTGCGTCAGCTTATCCATACAACGCGATACTCCTGAGCTATTGCAAGCAATCACGCCATACTTTGTAATGAAAGTAGGCCATGTACCCCTAATAGCCTACGACTATCCAGGGAGTCCAGCGATTGCAAAACAGGTTGCGCAGACAATAACAAACTATGGGCAAGCGAACAAAGCCATTCGCGCTGTGATGCTGCAACGCCTTGGACCCAATGTGTGGCATGACTCCCCGTCTGCGGCAATGGCAACGCTAGAAGAGCTGGAAGAAACTGCAAAATTAGTTTGCTTGAGTAATACACCAATACCTGCGCTTACAGATGAGCAAATTAATGAGTTACGAACTCATTTTTCTGCAATCTGGTGATTTATCGTTGGTAATTAGACTGCCCAACAGTAAATGCTTTACCTTGCCCATAAGCTGATTGTTACAGGGGGTGGCAGAAAAAACCTAGGGCTTATACGGCTGGGGCAGGGGTTTCTGATCGAGCCATGCTTCGAGTGTTTCCGTAATCCCTTTAGCAAAGGCAGCAAAAATAGGTTCAGCTACAAAGCCTAAATGCGGCGTGACTAATAGGTTAGGCGTATTGCGCAGTACATCTCCTACTGGCAGTGGCTCAACATCAAACACATCAATCGCCGCTTGCCCAGGGCTGCCTTTCGAGAGTGCGCTTGCTAAGTCGGGCATCGCGATTAAAGCCGAGCGTGAGGTATTGACCAAAATCGAATCGGGGCGCATCAGCGCCAGTTGATCGGCGCCGATGATGCCTTTGGTGCCTGGCCCGGCCACCAAGTGCAGGCTCACGACTTTTGACGTAGCAAGCAGTTCATCTAGCGTGACCGACTTTGCATTTTCAGCAGCAGCGCGCTCCGGTGTCATTTTGGGACTCCAACAAACGACTTCCATACCGAAAGCCTGACCCACCCGCGCAACTCGGCTGCCAATGGCACCTAAACCCAGGATGCCAAGACGTTGCCCGGAGAGCATGGGTAAAACCGAATGGGAATCGCGCCAGCCACCGCTAGCGAGCAAGGCACGTTGCTCTACTAAACGCTTTGCGGCGCCCAGTATGAGTGCCCACGTGAGTTCGGCAGTGGTTTCCTTGGAGGGGCCACCGTACGTGCACGCAATTGGAATGTTGCGCGAGAGTAGTGCAGCTGCATCGAGCGTGCCGTTGCGTTCACCAGTAAACATCAGCATTTTCAGTTTGCTCAGGCGCGCAATCAATGCCGCATTAAACGACGAGCGATCCCGCACAATGGCAATCACATCGGCATCCTTCACGGCCTCATAGAGAGCCTCGCCCTGAAGGGGTTCATGGTGAATGGTGATCTTGGCGCGTTGATCTAGGGTTTTCCAATTAGAGAAGCGGCGTAAGGCGCGTTCGTA
>CAZUMD010000075.1:0-7565 GCA_964621735.1 uncultured Polynucleobacter sp. | reverse complement strand
AGTTTTCGAATCACGGTATGGCCATCTTCGGATGGCCATATTTCTTTTGGGGTAGGACCATAGCGTGAATCTCGATTGACCGCGGACTCCTTAAATATTATTTAGAAGATTAAGAAACAAGCGGGAAGAAAAAATACAAAAGAAAAAGGCTGCCGAGGCAGCCTTTTCAATCACAGCAAATGCAATTACACGTTTGCTAAGTGTGCTTCCAAAGTCTTGGTGAACTTGTTTGCGTGGCTACGCTCAGCCTTCGCTAAAGTCTCAAACCAGTCAGCGATTTCGTCAAAGCCTTCGTCGCGTGCAGTCTTAGCCATGCCTGGGTACATGTCGGTGTACTCGTGTGTCTCGCCTGCGATAGCAGACTTGAGTGCATCTTCAACCGTCTTTGCTGGCAAGCCAGTTTCTGGATCGCCGCTACCACCAGCAATCAAATACTCCATGTGACCATGGGCGTGACCTGTTTCACCTTCAGCGGTGGAACGGAAAACAGCGGCTACGTCGTTTGCACCAGCAACGTCAGCCATGTTTGCAAAATACAAATAACGGCGGTTGGCTTTAGATTCGCCAGCGAATGCGGCCTTCAAGGACTCTTCAGTCTTTGTGCCTTTTACAGTTTTGCTCATTTAAGGGCTCCTTGTTTTCAGTTAAATCAAAATGGAGGCGATGCAATTCAATCAAAGACTGAAGCGATCACCACAAACAAATTATGCGGATCTTTAGGGTCTAAATAATCGTATTTTTGTATTGGACTGATAGTTAAAACCAACCAAATTTGTCTTTCTGATTAACTTAATAAATGTGTCACCATATTAAGTAAGTAATTACTAACAAATATCGAAAGCAATAAAAGTATTCAAGCCATTGTTTTTATTATGTATTTTAATGCTTAAGGAATATTGGGGTTACTTTGCCTTCAGGGCTGCGATCGATGCAGCACAATCCCGAATGCCATAGTTGTAAAACTTACCCGCATTTTCCTTTTTGAGGGACTGGGCACATTCCGTAACGGAATTGCGTAAATTAATTGCAGGAACAGTGCTGGTGGCCATTTCTAACTCCTAAGAAGATAAACAAAAAGGACATCAAGCCAAAATCCCAGTTTGATGTCGCTTGGTTCATCCTACAGCATAAAATGCAGGCTGAACGTACTTAAAAGCAATTGAAAGACCCGTCGTTTTGTAATTAAGTGGAGAGCCATTATTAACCTCCAATTAATCCCTTTTAGTCAGTGAGCCTAGAAATCCCCCATGAAAAAAACAGACCTGTACAAAAATTTGGGGCTATCTGTGGCGCACAAGATGAAAAATGCATCGAAAGTGAAAGGCCCTGGAGCGGGAGCCCAGGCCAAAACCAAGCAACAACTGGCAGACGAGCTAGTAAAGGCCAATCCCTTATTGGCTGCCTTCTCGGGTAAGCCCAAGTCAAAACCACCCAATGAATCCTGAACGATCCCAATATTGGCTGATTGATGTATTAAAGGTTCTGGCGGCACAAATTATTGTTTTGCACCACTGCGTTAGTTATGGTCCATTGGCTTTAGCAGCTTCTCTCCAGTTACCTAATGTCAGTAGCGTCTTGTTTGATTACGGTAGGTATGCCGTTCAAGTATTTTTAGTGGTGGCAGGTTACCTCGCGGCCCAGTCAGCTGACAAGGTGATGGGGATAGGCCATGCGCATTCAAACGGATTCGGAACTCGCTTAGTGCTGCAGCTGGCTATGCGTCGCTATTTACGATTGGTGGGGCCATATGTAGTGGCCTTGCTGATTACCATCGTGTGTGCAGCACTAGCGCGCCAGTGGTCTGCAGACGAATACATTGGTCAAACCGAGACCATCGCCCAAGTCTTGGCCCATCTTTTTCTATTGCAAGGCGTGTTGGGGTATGAGTCCATCTCAGCAGGGGTTTGGTATGTGGCAATCGATTGGCAGCTTTTTACGGCGCTGGCGGTGGTCTATGCGGTTTTTCAGCGGCAGATCGTACGCATCGGCATCATTTCGATTTTGATTGTGGCATCGCTCTTGTACTTTAATCGCCATGCCAGTTTTGAGGATAGCTTCATTTACTTTATCGGCGCTTATGGCTTAGGCATCCTTGCCTATTGGGCTAGTAGCCTGAATGCAATTCAGAAAAGCGTCAATCATGCCAGCGTAAAAAAGATACTGATAGCGATTGCCATCATTTTGATTGTTTCCGCTCTGCATTCAGTCTGGCTGCGCAATTACCTTGCACTTAGCATTGCATTTTTATTGCTGTATGCAGGTAATAAGCCCTACCTGCAACCGCAATCGTGGCTTGCTAGCGCAATGCAGTGGGCCAGCGCTCGGGCTTATTGCGCCTTCTTAATTCACTTTGCATTCATCTTGTTAGTCAACACCGCACTGATTGCATTGAGTGTGCAAAGCCCAGCAGTAGCTGTCGCTGCAATCGGGCTTGTATCTGTGCTCAGCTGGATTGCAGCAAACTATTTATACCGCTGGGTTGAGTTACCAGTGAGTCGCTGGCGGCCCGCTGCTTTATTTTCCTAATCCGCACTTCGCACAATAAGATAGGAAGTAGCCTAAATAATTACTAAGGTGTTTTGAGAACGGTATGCGAAGCGATCCCATGGCTTTCTAATTTAGCCCTGCCGCCCAAGCATTCAATTTCCAGAAGGCAGATCGAGGCAATGGCATTGGCGCCGACTTGCTTGACCAGTTTAGAGGTGGCCAGCAGGGTACCGCCGGTTGCTAAAACATCATCAATTAATAGCACCCGTGAGCCAGCGGGTAAGGATATGCTTTGGATTTCCAGTGCGTCCGATCCGTATTCCAAGCCATAAGACTCTTGATGGCTAGCTAACGGTAACTTATTGGGTTTGCGTACCAGCACTAGGCTCTTTTTGACATGCAAGGCTAGCGCTGACGCAAATATAAATCCCCGTGATTCCACGCCCAGTAGGTGGGTGTAATCAAGCTGCTGCGCGAGGCTAGCCATGCGTTCAATTGCTTGTGCAAATGCAGCCGGATTGCCGAGTAAGGGGGAAATATCCCGAAACTGAATGCCTGGCTTTGGAAAGTCGGGAACGGTTGGCAGATAATCGAGTAATTGTATTTGCTGGGTATTCATTTATTAGCGTCACCATTGGTCTGTACTGCGTATTGCTTTTAAGATAACTACTGTATAAGGTTTATTTTGCTATGAATCATCCGTTTGTCATTATCACTGCTTTAGAGAATGAGCTCGATCCCAAGCGCTTACCTTCGGGCGTCCAGGTGGTCTATTCCGGAATTGGCAAAATCAATGCTGCGATTGCAACATTTAAGGCAATCCAAGCCTATAGTCCACGGGAGATTATTAATTTTGGTACCGTAGGGCGAATTAACCCAGCCGTGAGTGGCTTACTCGACATTGGTAAGGTAGTGCAGCGGGATGTCTTTGCTGAGCCCTTGGCGCCCCGTGGTGAAGTACCTTTCTCCACACGCCCCAATGCCTATGTGTCCGATGGCGGAGTGTACATATGTGGCTCTGGTGATAGTTTTGTAACCGAGTCTGATCCATGGCTAATTGCCCAAGCAATTGATGTGGTGGACATGGAGCTGTTTGCTATTGCTGCGGTAGCGCACGATGCTGCCATTCCATGGCGCTCATTCAAATACATTACGGACGATGCCGATGCCTCCGCTGGTGCCGATTGGCATACGGGCGTGCAACATGGTGAAGAACTCTTTTTGGAACAGCTGCGCAGGGTGATGGGCTCATAAATCCGATACCTGCCTATGCTGCGGATTAACGCATTCCAGGAAATACCTGATGCGAAATTGGTCTGCCATTGGGCCCAATTTTGACAAGGACCATATCGCCAGAGCCAAGAACGACTCCTGTGAATGCCTCGATGTTGACGTGATGACTGACCATGATGATGGGCGTTTTTGGAAATTGCTTGAGGCTCTTTTGTACCAGCTGCCGCAGACTTTCCGTTTTTTGATTCGCAAGGCTCATGTTTTCAAAAAAAGAACCCAGCGATGGATCAATGATGACCGGCCCCTTTTTTAACAAGGTAGCAGTGTCAACACAGCGGCACCAGGGACTACTAAAGACTTTCGCACTTTCAATGCCTTGCTGGCTAAGCCACTGCCCGGTACGCTCAGCCTGTTTTTTTCCAAACTCGCCCAAATTACGCTGCGTACTGCATTGATCAAGACGGTGGCCTGCAGGATCGCTAAAGCCGGGGGCGTCGGCATGGCGCATCAACAGAATGTGCTGACCGTCGGTCATTGGACTGGCCAAGTTAGCCACCGCCGCAGTACTGAGGCAAAGCGTGATGACTAGCATAACCATCATGCGTTGAAAAAATTGGCATCCTGCCCGAATCACCATGGTAATTTTTCCCCTGAGTAACTGTAAAAGCTGCCCGATTCAGACAGCGGCAATTGATTGAGTACAGCCAGCATATCCCGCGCCGCATCGATTGCTGGCCGACCAATCTGCTCGCCTTTAAATGGTTTAGAGAGTCGTGAGTTGACGGTACCCGGGTGGAGCGCAATTAATTTGGTATTGGGCTGTGTGCGTCGCAACTCAATCGAAGTCGTTTTGAGTAGCATGTTTAATGCTGCTTTGGATGCGCGATAGCTGTACCAGCCGCCCAAGCGATTATCTTCAATGCTGCCTACTTTGGCGGAGATCACAGCCATGATCGCATTATCTTTAGCAAGCAGGGCGCTGAACTTCGCCAGCGTTACAGCCGGGCCAAATGCATTGATCTTGAAGATAGCTTCCAGCTGGCCGAAACACAAATCAGCTCCCTTTTTTTCAGGGCTCCAAACATCGGTATGCAAGACCCCAATGGCATTGATGATGAGGTGAAACGGGCCGCTGGACGCCAAGGCTTCTGCAGCCATTTCAATCGATGATTCATCCGCATAGTTAATGGCTGGACTGGAATGGCGATGAATGCCAATCGCTTGGCTGCAACGGGGGTCGGCCTGAAGCAGCTCCAAAAAAGCAGACCCAATCGTTCCCGATGAGCCGATGATGAGGGCGCGATAGCCCTCGGGTAGTGTTGGCATCATTTAAACCCAGCCCTGTTTCCAGATGGTGGCATCTGTCAATTCACGCCAATCAATTTGCCGTACCTCTTGACTAAAGACGGCTTCAATTTCCACGTGCTTAATGGCTTCGTGCGGCAATTCGGGCAGAATGACTTTGCTCACCAAAAAATGCTTTTGTTTCTTAACGGGGTGAACGGCAGTCCACTTTGTCAGCAATAATTTTTTTGGGCTCAGTAGATTTTTATTCGGCATGGCGTATCAAGAAACCAATCAAAGGACGGTGCACTGCATCGTTTGAGTGCCGAGACGGAGCGCTCCGGATCCGGGCGTAAACCGAACTACTGCTGCTTGCGTATTGGCCGGGCAACGCACATCAAAATAACTGTCATGGCCTAAGCTGCCGCAAAAACGTAAATCAGATTCGTTTTTATTGAACGGATTAGCTGCGACCTGCGGCGGATCGAGGGTCATGAGCGAGCGACTAAGTACCATCGTTACTTTTGCTCCATCAGCCCCTGGAATACAACTCCAGGTGGTGTAGTCGTTTTTATCGCAAGCCGCGAGGCCACCCAGCAGGCAGGCTAGCAAACCAAGACGAGCGATAGGGAGGGCAGGGAGCTGCATGACAGATTGAATAAAGTAGGGATCACACCATTCTAGTGAATAAGCTCTACACTTGCTTGGTATGGCATCACTAGATCATTCCTCCCCAACCCCAGCAGAGCTGAGCTCGGCGGACGTATCGCGCATCATAGAAATGGCCTGGGAGGACCGCACTCCGTTTGAAGCCATTTTGCGTACCTATGGCCTAGCAGAGCCTGCAGTGATTCGCCTGATGCGCGCTAATTTGAAGTCGGGCTCTTTTCGTTTATGGCGCGCGCGGGTGACTGGCCGAGCAACTAAACACAGCGCACTGCGCAGTCCCGAAATTGATCGTGCCTATTGCCCTACCCAATACAAGCAGTCCCACGGACGATGAAACCCTTTACCCTTTTTTACGACGGTGCCTGCCCCCTATGCCAGGCAGAAATCCTTTTTTTGCAAAACCGCAACCAAGCAGGTTTACTGCATTTTGTTGATATCAATTCAGCGCAATACGATCCCCAAGCAGTAGGGGTGTCTTGCGAAGAGGCCTTAGCAAGCATGTATGGTCAGATCGAAGACGAGCCACCCATTAATGGAGTGGCCGTATTTGGTGAAGCCTATCGCCGTGCCAATTTGCCACTGATGGCATGGATTTTTACGCGCCGCTGGATGATGCCGATTTTGCGGCCTAGCTACCGTTTCTTTGCCAAGCATCGCCATGGGATTTCGGGATTTTTTGGACCACCTCTACTGCGCCTTGCAAAGGCCCGCTACCCAAGCAAGACCAATTCACCCTAGTTTTATCGCAGTAATCCCAAATTTACTTGTATCGTAGTGGCATGAAAACCATTTTTCTGCGCTTGGTATGGGTTGCATTCGGATCTGCGATTGCCATTACAGCTGCTTTATGGGTTACGGGCAACGCCACTACGCCGCTGGTTCTGGCATCCTTGGGCGGCTCTACTTTGTTTCTGTTTGGCTTGACAACATTACCCCCAGCACAGCCCCGCGCATTATTTGGCGGTCACTTCATTGCGGCTGCCGTTGGCATTGCGGCATACCAGCTTGCTGGAGACGCCATGTGGGTGATGGTGCTAGCGGTGGTCGTCGCTATCGTGTTGATGTTGCTGACCAAAACCGTCCACCCACCGGCGGGTGCCAATCCGCTCATCATGATTCAGGCGCAAGCGGGGCTAATCCATTTAGGTGCAGTTGTCATGTTGGGAGTACTCACTATTTTTATAGTGGCCTATGTGTGGAGTCGCCTAGGAGTGGGGCAATGCAAGTACCCCCTGCGCTGGAACCAGCCCTCACCACCCAATCGCAACTGGGGTATTTGGACTGATTCGTAAAGCGCACGCTCAACTGATTTAGTATTAATAAACCTATGACAGTCCATTCAACCGATCCAAAACACCATACTGCGCATTCATTGAAGCAGCGCATGTATGTGATTATTTTTGAATCCGATACAAAAATGGGTTTGTTGTTTGATCGCGTTTTAATTTACGCCATCTTGCTCTCCGTGCTGGTGGTTGTTCTCGATAGCGTGGCATCGATTTCAAAGCAGTTTCATGGTGAATTAGTCACGCTGGAGTGGATGTTCACGATACTGTTTAGTATTGAATACCTTGCCCGCTTGTATTGCGCGAAGTACCGTTGGCGTTACGCAACTAGTTTTTATGGGGTGATTGATTTTCTCGCGGTGGTACCGACTTATCTTGCCCTTCTCTTCCCTGAGCTGCATGCATTAATAGATGTGCGCGTATTGCGTTTGATTCGGATGTTCCGTATCTTTAAATTAACCGCATACATGTCGGAGTATCAGCATTTGGCTGAAGCCCTATCGGCAAGCAGACGCAAGATCTTAGTATTTTTATCGGTGGTTTTGATGGTGGTAACCGTGATGGGCTCCATCATGTATGTAGTGGAAGGCCCGCATAATGGGTATA
>CAZUMD010000074.1:0-7663 GCA_964621735.1 uncultured Polynucleobacter sp. | reverse complement strand
CTGCCTGCGCACCGTTAGCAAGTGCTGCATGTATATCGGCGCCATTCATGATGCCGCCCGCTGCAACGATTGGAATGTGGCAATGCTTAGCTAACTGAGCCGTAAGCGCCAAGGTGCTCAGGGCCTCATCTTTAGCTTGTAAATCAAACTGCCCTCGGTGCCCGCCGGCTTCGATTCCCTGGGCGACAATAAAATCGGCATGAGCGGACTCGATGGCTAAGGCTTCCTCAAGGCTGGTGGCGCTGATGCCGACGGCAATTCCGAGCGCATGGGCTTTTTCAATAACACCTTCCGGCGGCAGTCCAAAATGAAAACTGAGGATTGCTGGTCGAGTATTCCAAATGGGTTCTAGCTGCTCCATCAGGTTGGGGTAGAAGGGCTCTACTGGAATGGTGAGCGACTGAACTCCGTCTACACCCAACGAACGCAAAGCCTGCATGGCATTTTTTTGTATCTGATCGCTTGGCAGGCAAGCTGGACTGAATACAAAAAAATTAGCGTTAATGGGTCCGCTGGTTAGTGACTGTGCCGTAACTAAATCCGCATGAATCTTTTCTGGCGCACTATAAGCAAAACCAAAGCTGCCAACGCCGCCCTGATTTGCTACCGCCGCAACTAATTGGGGCGTCGTAATTCCGCCGGCCATTGGGGCCTGAATAATTGGCAGATTTAATTGGGTAAAGTTAAACACGATTAGTGGCGAATAGTTTTTCTATAGGCCTATCTTTAGCGCCTCGCGCTAACAGCCAATGCGGAATTATTGTTCAGGATGCCCGTCATGCTTGATCCATTGATCTTGCCCTTAAATACATAGTTTGTATTTTGGTAAGCAAAGGCAAACTCCAGATCTGATCCTCGAATGCGGCCATCTTCAAAGTGCGCTAGTCGCTTGTTACCCTGATACAAGGTTCCATCTACGAATTGCTTCTTTTGACGAAGCACAAGGCGAAGATTGCTTAGCCCAGATGGGCCATTCCATTGCCAGCTGCCGTCAATATGGGCTGGGACAATCCAAAGGTAGGCCATTTCTCCATTGGAAATACGTACTTCCTGATCTGCTACCCACCCGTCCATCCGAAATGTGTTGGATACCACCCGCGTACCCGCTTGCATTTTTAAAATGGTCGGCATCAGCTTGGTGTTGAGGTTTTCGCCGAGGTATAAAGTCAGCACAGTGGCTTGTGAAAAGTCTTCCACAAAAATATCGCCCTGCTTAAATGTCACCAGGCTTTGGACTTTAGCCTGCTCTGCGTTGCGCTGGGATAGCTTGACTAAGTCGGGGTTGTACTCAATCCCGACTGCGCGCACCTGATATTTTTTTGCTGCCTCAATCGGAATGACGCCATCGCCTGAGCCTAAGTCATATACTAGATCGCCAGAGCGTACTTGTGCGAGGGAGAGCATTTGATCAGCCATCTCAACTTTGGTTGGCACCCACATGACGTCTTTGCCTGAGCTTGCCATACTGAGATTAAATTGCTTATCGCCATAGTTGGTGGTGGCACATCCATATAAAAGCGGGAGCACGATACAGCACGCTATGGCAAAGTAACGGCGCTTCGTTTGCATGTCTTTTCCTATGACCAGAGCTGCAACAGCAACCAGGCTAGATTGAATACCACCAACATAATTAAAGTCGTGATCGTGAATTTCATGCCGATGATGCGATTGCTAAAGTGCGGCGGCGGCTGATTAATTCCTTTGGCATGAATCACTCGGCCAGCCACTAAGGCAATACCAAGAATGGCGATGAGCCACAGCGGCGCGCCATTGAGCTCAAGGCAAGCCATGAGTATTAATGCGATCGGCACGTATTCAGCAAAGTTCGCTTGGGCACGAATGGCGCGCTCCAAATTGTCAACCCCACCGCTGCCCAGACCTACTTTATGGTGTCGCCTAAGACGAATAACACCAAACGATAGGCGCAGAAAGAGTGCCGCCAAAATACAGGCAATCAATGTGGTGACAATAAGCATGCTTTACCCTAAGGAATAATGAATTGCTATAGTACATCGACATGAAAAAACCACCCGCAGGTGGTTTGTAATTCAGCCTCTACAAATGCCTTGCCTAGCCTCTTGCCGGCCTTTGCTGGGCGCGGTGGTTTAAATCAGACTTACAGAATTGCACAATCGTATTAGAGAACTGCAGGTGCCGGGCATTCATCTTGCGATACTCCATTAGCTCTGCAATTTGTGGGGATACTTCGTTTTTAAATGAGGCGTCCTCATAACCTGGGTGATAAGGGGCTTCGTGTGCATATTGATTCGACATGGGAATTTCTTTCATTCAGTGGGTTTGTGTGGTGGCCGAATTAAAGGCCAATGGACTCAAAACATTCACTGAATTAACCGGAATAGGCTGTCATTGCGGGGCTCCTAATAGCGGCATCCATCAGACGAGCTGATTGCATGCTTGCCGCTCCCCCTGTCCCTGATACCTGAGAGATTCACACTAAGCCCAGCTTAGTATTTGCTCCTTCGGTGCGCCACATCATGGCGACTCTCCAGACGGCTATTTAGGATAAGCAGTACCTTCCGGGTGGATACCTGAGCGTTCATGGGAGTTTGCGCCTTCGGTGGAGGCATAGCCTCACTCTCCTGCTTATAAATAGTTTATCGTACTTTTATCGAATTGTGTATATAAAAAAGGCGCCCTTTTATGCAAGATATTAATGCAGTGATTGAGTCACTCCAACTGGAGCCCCATCCAGAAGGTGGCTTCTACCGGGAAATGCATCGGGCGAGTTCCCTTGTAAAGGAGGCCAATGGCAGTACTAAAAATGCCTATTCCAGCATTTACTACCTTCTATCAGGGAATGATTTTTCGGCATGGCATCGCATTCAGTCCGATGAAACCTGGTTCTTTCATTTGGGCTGCGATATCGCCATCCATTATTTTGATGCGCAGAACGCTCTCACCACCGTTCAGATTGGCCTTAATTCCATGCAATTTCAGGTCACGATCCCTGCGGGCACTTGGTTTGCAGCAAAACCGGTGCGAGCAGATGCTTTTTGTTTGGTCAGCTGCGTTGTCGGGCCCGCATTTACATTTACTGAATTTGAAATGGGGAAGCGGCAAAGCTTGCTGGATGCTTTTGGCACAACCGCACTTCACAAAGAGGCTATTGAGGTCTTTACAAGGGCCTAAGTATTCAGCAATAGCCCAGGGTAAAGGAAGGCCTAGCTCTATTTTTTAGACTTGTATTTCCGTACAGCCTCTTTTAAGTCAGAGTATTCCTCACAGCCAAAAATACAGGCCTTACTTAGTCTCGCTAATAAAGCCTCGGCCCCTGGCAGGTCATTATTCATTAACTTTAGCTCTCCGTAGTACTCAAGTGCCCCGCGATGCCGCGGATCTATTTTCAAAGCGGCTTGGTAGTATTTTTCAGCCCCCAATAAGTCGGGCGGTTGTTTTTTGCGCAGACTGTAGCCTAATAAGTTATTCCAGTCGGCTGAACTAGTTTCATTAGCGGCCTGCAATTGCTTGATGGCTTGATCGTAATTGTCAGACTTAATGCTTGCCCTTGTCTCAGTTAACCAAGCGGGATCTGACTTAGCAGGTTCCGGATCCGCGGCTTGAGATAGCCCAATCATGGAAAGAAGCAAGACAATAATTGGTAGAAATTTTTTCATTTGAGCCCCTTTAGATCATGATTTGTCGTTTATATACCGATTATTCAATTTCTGCACATCGAGCGTTAAATTAAAAGGCCATCCATTCTAATTTCAGGCTTGCTGGTTTTCTAGGCGGGAGCGGGCTCAGCTAATACATAGCTTGTTTAACCCTGGTGCGTCTTCAAATAATCCATTACCCAGGCTGGATCGCTATCACTTGGGAAGATGGGATAGTGAACCGCCTCAATTACGCCATTATTCGCAATCAGCGTGACTCGCTTGAGTAAAGTCATCCCTGCTGCTTCAAAAGTGGGTATATTCAATGCCTTCTGAAATTGATAGTTCGCATCACTGACAACCGGAAATGGCAGATGAAGTCTGTCGGCCATCTCTTTTTGATATTCCGTAGACTGAACACTCAAGCCCACGACTTCTGCGCCCAATGCTTGAAGTTCTTGATAGTGATCTCTAAATGAACAACTTTGGGGGGTACAACCCCTTGCCCCCGGAATTTGATCCCAGCCATCTGGTAGCGCTACATTGGGTTGCCCTGTCATTGGATAGCAGTAGATGACTAACTTCCCTTTAATGTCTCCAAGATGAATGGTCTTACCATTGGTGGCATTTAAAGCAACATGGGGTAGTTTCATTCCCCTCAAATGATTGGTCGATCCATCATCTTGGGGAATGGGTAGGTCTGTAGGGAGCCGATTAAGATTTGTCATGCATTCATTCTACATAAAACAGAGCACGATAGCCTGCCTCCGCCTAGCCCGCCGAAGGAAGCTCGACTATAAATTGAGCGCCGCCACCAATCGCATCTTCATAATGAATAGAGCCGCCATATCGAGTAACAATGTGCTTACAAAGCCATAAGCCCAAACCCATCCCAGTTTGTTTGGTAGTGCTAAGCAATTCAAATAATTGGGGCTTAAACTCAATTGGAACGCCCGTACCATTGTCCGTAATGCTTAAGCGAATTGACCGCCCGACTTTTATGGCTTCTATCGTAATTCGTCGCTGGAGCGTCCCTGAGTTAGCCAAAGACTGTCCTGCGTTATTCAGTAGATTTAATATGACTTGCTCGATTTCAGGTGGATTCACCATGATCACCAGATCATCATCAGCTCTTAGTTGAATTTGAATGTTCTTGCTCTTAAGTTCTGGCTTCACAATATCTAGAACGCTTGAAATCAAGTCGTCCAATTGAACTTTTTGAGCATTCGATTCACCCTCTATAAATATTGACCTAAGTGATTTAACAATCGTAGCCGCCCTCTTATTGTCTTCTTCCAGGGAATCCAAAATTTCTTTACCTAATTCAGGATTAAGAACTCCATTTTCTAATTTCATTTTAAGAAACTGAATATTAAGATTCGATGCGCCAAGCGGTTGATTAAGTTCGTGAGCAATTGATGCCGACAAAGCACCAGTAGCCACAGTCTTATTTGCCTTCATCAGGCCATAAATGAGTCGCTCTTTTTCTTTTAAGAGCTCAGTAATTTTTTCATTCTTTTCTTTAGAGTTCTCTAGAGCATTAGCAATTTCATTTTCTTTTGCGAGTTGTCTTTGAAGATAAAACATTCCCAGCGCGACAAAAGTCATGATGTTAGATGCATAGGTAATCCATCTGAGCCCTAGAGCAAAGGCATCTTCGGTATAGAGGAAAATATTGGTTGGACCATCGCCAGTCAAAATCCGATAAGTCCTAAAGATATTACCCATCAGCGTGAACATGGTTAAAAAGATAAGCCAGCTCACAATCCTTGGGCGATCTTTTTTATAAAATTTTATCAATTCCCATAATTGCCACGCCACCAATACTTCCTGAGTAATTGTTATTAAGGCGACTCGCTGAAGAAATGTGTCTGGTGTCACTCTTAATGGCTCATACAGAATAGCAACGCCTAGAGGGATTAACCAAATCAGTAGGGTTTGTATTTTAGTAAACGGCTTTTCGCCCCAAGAGCGGTATAAAAACACCAGGGCTAAGGACGACATCAATAATGAAGTATTGGCTATCGTTAAAAGAAACTTATTAACCCATAAGGCAAGGCCAAAGCTTAGGGCACTAAGGGTGTAAAAACCGGAACTTAATGGCCAATACATACTAGGCCAGTCCGACCTTCGAGCCTGAAATTGTGGAATTGCACTCAGCAAAATAGCAAAGGTAATGAGGGCAAAAACAATAAAAAAGATTTGGTTGGCTATTTCCATAATCTAAATAGTACTAAAGATCACAGGTAATGTCGTTTAAATCGACACTTATCCGCGAAGAAGGATAGTAGTCTTCCTCACATAAAATTGTCCTTGAAAAGGACAGCTCTTAATGGGGATATCCGAGGCTGATAGCGCCTTATCCGCTAGGCCAAAAGAAAATGCCCCGCATATGGCAGGGCATTATTAGAATTTGGTATTTCGAGGTGAAATCGACCGGGGCCTAGGATGCTTGTAACTCTATTTACAGTTTTTCTTGTCCATCAAGTCGGTTAACCTTACCATTCTTGTATCGGCAGCCGCTATAGCTTCATTGGCATTGCTATAGGTAGCAATGATGCCTGGGAGCCAAAAAAGGGCGGCTAGTGTATTAGTACCAGTAACGCCTTTTACTTCCTCTGCGTCTTTTTTAGCTTTCTCGGCCTGCTTAAATTCATCTTTTAAAGATTCGCAAGATAAATCTCGATCTGAAAGTTTTGTAGCATCAATCACCTTGGGTGTGGAGCAAGCACTCATGAGGGCCAGCGCAAAAGCAATTAAAGCAAAACGGCTGACGGTATTCATTTAACTCTCCAATTTGACTTTTCAGACTAATTCACAGGAGGACTTTAGTTAATGGGTAATTACCCTCGAACGATCCCGCATTTAGCAGGGCATTATTTGAGTTTGGTGGCCCGGGACGGAATCGACTATGGCTTAAGGCAGTCAATCTTTAAAGGGACTATTCCCCAACATTAGATTGAACTTGGCCAGTTTTAATCCACTGAATAATTGCCTTTGAAGAAACCTCCTCCCGACCCTCAAAAGAATGGTAGTGGCCGCCGCCGCAAACATCACCATTGGGCACGCCACCCTTTACTGTTGCTAAATTATTTTTTGAGTACGCCAATACGGTTGAGTATGGTGTATAGATACATTGATCATCGCCATGATGAATATTAAGAGCCGGGGCTTTTAATGAGCTCATATCAAATGACTCAGCAGAGTAGCCATAGACACGCATACGAGGGCTTGCTACCGTTTGAGCGGCCGAATGGATGCTGCCTTGAATTTCAGTACCTAAATTTCTAGCCAACCATTTTGATGAGATGGTTCCATAGCTGTGACCCATGATAAAAAACTTGGTAATTCCATATTTTTCTTTGAGTAAAGCGAGTATTTTTCTAACGTCTTCTGCGTGTTTCTTTGAAGACCGATAGTCATCACTACAGCCTAGCGGTGTATTGCCAGCCCCAACACTGTTTTCATCGCTTGGGCAATCCATCACAACAAGAGCTATGCCTGCTTGAGCAAATAAATTCGTATTATTTTTAAGAAAATTTAAATTTCTATGCCAATCGTTTTCTGACTTAATATTGGCAATGCCCGACCAGCCACGATAAAACAGCAATGCCGTATCTGATGGAACTGAAGGTTTAAGCAGAATTGCTCTTTGAATAACCGGGGATTTTGAAAATACTCCCGTCTCTCTACCAACATCAGCCTCTATCAGAATAGGAGTCATTGTTTGAGCTGTTGCAGAGTTTAAACAAGCGAAGGCACAGATGCTAAATAACCATTTCATTGCAAATCTCCTGACTTTTATAGGCGAGTGAATTTGCTAAACTCTACTCTATTGATGAGCTAATCACAGATCCGAGATAGCTGCTTGGCCTAAATAAAAAACCTATTCGAAGATGGTTTCGTGTTTCTTGGTTGTCCGAGGCGTATTTAACTACCGCGAAGAATGCCTTTTTCAAGCCCCATACCTGTTTGCACTGCAGTGCTGAGCAATTCAGCGACTAAAACTTAAGTAGAGTCCATTCACTCAGGTTTAATCTTCCATTTTT
>CAZUMD010000073.1:0-7739 GCA_964621735.1 uncultured Polynucleobacter sp. | reverse complement strand
TTTACCAATAGCCGTTTAGGCTGCGCCAAACTCTCGCGAGCACTCGAGCGCGCTGGCATTAAGGCGGGATCGATTCACGGTGATAAGAGTCAGGGTGAACGTACTCTCACTTTAGATGCATTTAAGTCGGGCGCCATTGAGGCTTTAGTCGCAACCGATGTGGCAGCACGCGGCCTGGATATTCCAGCGATGCCTTGCGTGATTAACCACGAGTTACCCTACAACGCCGAGGACTTCATTCACCGCATTGGTCGTACGGGACGCGCAGGCAGCACAGGGGATGCCATTGCCTTGGTGGACGATGGTGAAAAGCGCTTATTAGACGACATCGAAAAATTGATGAAGCGTAAATTACCGGTGATGCCGCTGCCAGAAATCAAGGGCGGTAAAACGGCAGACCCATTTTTCTATAAGCCCTATCAAGCCGGTGCAGCTCCAGCTAGCGCAGCTCAAGCAGGGGCTGTGCAAGCATCGCCCAAAGCGAGTATTGACGATGGCAATCCCGATCAGCCGATCGCCAACCCCATCAAAAAAGCAGGCATCACGCCAGCAAAATCACCCGTTGGTGCTTTGCTCGGTGGCATGAAAAAAAAGACCGGTTAGTTTTCAGTACGGCTAATCTGCTTGGTCCGATCGGTCCAAGCATGTGTGGCCCGCAATAACCACTCTGCAATAGTCTGACCTTGCCCATCACTAATCCCGTTTAAGCCTAGATGCAATGCAGCCGCCTGCAGTGCTTGTAAAACAGTTGCGCTATTAGTCGTGTTGATCTCGGTGGCTTGCGTTTGCTTACTCAACTTCTCCCCATGTGGATCTAAGACGAGTGGCAAGTGACGGTATTGGGGTGTTGGTAGCCCCAAAATCCCTTGCAAGTAAATTTGCCGCGCAGTATTACTGAGTAAATCGGCGCCCCGCACAATGTGCGTAATACCTTGTCTTGCATCATCAACCACCACTGCGAGTTGATACGCGAAAATCCCATCGGCCCTTTGCAGCACAAAATCCCCCACATCCGCATTGAGGTTTTGTTCCTGGACTCCGAACTCCGCATCGGTAAAGCAAATCTGTTGATCGGGCTTGAGGGCAAGACGCCAAGCAGATGCGGAACTGCTGTTGGGAAGCTGTGCTTGCCAAACATAACCATGACGGCAGGTACCAGGATAGATCTGCTCTTGATTGCGGGCCCTGAGCAGTCCTTGGTTGCTCAGCACGCTGGTAATTTGCTGGCGTGAGCAAGAACAGGGGTAAATCTGCCGATCGCCATAAAGCGTTTCTAGGGCGTTTTGGTAGGCCTGGAGTTGCTGGGATTGCCAGAGCACTTCCTCGTCCCAGGTAAGCCCACAGGCCTGCAACTGAGCCAAAATACGCTGGTCCATGCCGGCAATGCAGCGCGGCGTATCCAAATCCTCGATGCGGACCAGCCAAGCACCTTGATTTGCGCGGGCATCCAGCCAGCTTCCCAGAGCACTGGCCAGGGAGCCGGCATGCAACGGCCCAGTCGGCGAGGGCGCAAAGCGCCCGCGGTAGTGGGGATGGGGTGGTTTTAAGCTAGACACAGCTAAAATCATCTCATGGCCGTACCCCGTTTTGTTCATCTGCGCGTTCATTCCGAGTTTTCAATTACGGATGGAGTCGTGCGCATTGATGATGCGGTTGCTGCAGCCAGTAAAGACGCCATGGGCGCCTTGGCTATTACCGACCTGAGCAACCTGTTTGGCCTGGTGAAGTTTTACATGGCTGCCCGTGAAGGTGGGGTCAAACCGATTGCAGGCGCCGATGTGTGGCTTTCCAATTTGCAGGACCCTGACCAGCCGCACCGCTTATTACTTTTGGTTCAAAACCATTCCGGCTATCTGAACTTATGCCAGTTACTTAGCCGTGCATCGCTGGATAACCAATCGCGGGGGCGCGCGGAAGTCGATCCTCGTTGGTTTAGTGAGCCTGCTGCAAAAAAAGAAGACCAGGCGCTTGGCTGTACCCTGTCTCATGGATTGATTGCCCTATCGGGAGCGCATCTGGGTGATGTGGGTACCGCACTATTGGCCGGCCAGGAAGAGCAGGCGAAAGCCGCTGCCGAGCGCTGGAAAACACTCTTTCCGGGTGCTTACTTTATTGAGGTGCAGCGCGCTGGCCATCCACAAGATGAACAACACCTGCAGTTGGCTTGCCAACTTGCCAGCAAGCTGGGATTGCCAGTAGTGGCGACCCATGCAGTGCAGTTTATGCACCGGGATGATTTCAATGCGCATGAAGCGCGGGTGTGTATTGCGGAGGGCGAGTTACTCGGTAATCCGCGCCGCCAGAAAAAATTCAATCCCGAGCAATATTTTTTAAGCCAAGCCGAGATGGAAAAGCGCTTTGCTGATTTACCAAGCGCACTCGCTAACTCGGTTGAGATTGCCAAGCGTTGCAATTTATCCTTGGTGCTTGGACAGCCTCGTTTGCCGGAGTTTCCGATTCCGGCCGGCATCTCGCTCGGCGATTATTTGTTTAAGCAGGCCGAGGTCGGGTTGGTTCGGCATATGGCGCGTAACTTTCCAGATGCAGGCAAGCGCGCTGCAGAAGAGCCGCGCTACCGCGAGCGTTTAACGTTTGAAGTGAAGACCATTGAGCAAATGGGATTCCCAGGTTATTTTTTGATCGTTGCCGACTTTATTAATTGGGCAAAGAATAATGGTGTACCCGTTGGTCCTGGCCGTGGCTCTGGTGCTGGCTCCCTAGTAGCCTATTCACTGGGCATTACCGATCTCGATCCCCTCAAATACAACTTGCTGTTTGAGCGTTTTTTAAATCCAGAGCGGGTATCGATGCCCGACTTTGATATCGACTTTTGCCAGCATGGGCGCGACCGTGTGATTCAGTACGTCAAAGATAAATACGGCAAAGATGCCGTTAGTCAAATTGCGACCTTTGGCACCATGGCAGCTAAAGCGGCGATTCGGGATGTGGGCCGCGTCTTAGAGCAGGGCTATGGTTTTGTCGATAGCATTGCAAAGCTCGTGCCATTTAAGCCTGGTCAACTCGTCACCATCGAGATGGCCAAAAAAGAAGAAAAGCAGTTGGCTGAGCGGGAGCGCAATGAAGACGAAGTGCGGCAACTATTAGCACTGGCCCAGCAGCTTGAGGGTATGACCCGTAACGTGGGTATGCATGCCGGTGGTGTACTCATTGCCCCAGGAAAACTGACGGATTTTTGTCCGCTGTACACGCAAGACTCAAAAGACCAAGACAGCAGCTCCGTGATTAGTCAGTTTGATAAAGATGACGTTGAAGCCATTGGCCTCGTGAAGTTTGACTTCTTGGGCTTAACCACACTGACCATCTTAGCTGCAGCAGAGCGTTGGATAAAAGCATTGCATGCTGATCGCAAAGACTGGAGCATCGGCGATATCACCTTAGAAGATCCTGCTGCATTTGAGGTTCTGAAATCTGCTAATACCGTTGCAGTCTTCCAACTGGAAAGCCGCGGTATGCAGGGTATGCTGCGCGATGCGAAGCCCGATCGCTTTGAGGACATCATTGCGCTCGTAGCGCTCTATCGCCCTGGCCCAATGGATCTGATTCCGGACTTCATTGCGCGTAAGCATGGTCGCCAACAGGTTGAGTATCCCGATCCCCGCATTGAGCCCGTTCTGCGCGAAACCTACGGCATCATGGTTTACCAAGAGCAGGTGATGCAGATGGCGCAAATGATTGGCGGTTACTCCCTAGGTGGCGCTGATTTATTACGCCGCGCGATGGGTAAGAAAAAGCCAGAAGAGATGGCGCAGCACCGCAAGATCTTTAGTGAGGGCGCTAAAAAAGGCGGCATTACCGAATTCAAGGCCAATGAGATTTACGACTTGATGGAGCGCTTTGCGGGTTATGGATTTAATAAATCCCATGCGGCCGCTTACGCGTTGCTGGCCTATCAAACGGCATGGCTCAAAGCCCATTACCCTGCTGAGTTTATGGCGGGCAACTTATCGCTGGCGATGGACGATACCGATAAGGTCAAAATTTTGTACGACGATTGCCTGCAAAATCGCTTACGGGTATTGCCGCCGGATATTAATACCGGCACCTATGAATTTACTCCCCTGCGCAAGCAAGGGGCGCCGCTTGAGCAGCCCTTGACTGATATTCGCTATGGCCTTGGCGCAGTGCGCGGCACTGGCGAAGCAGCGATTGAGGCGATCGTGAAGGCGAGAGAGACCGGCGGACCGTTTACCGATCTGTTTGACTTTTGTGCCCGCGTCGATCGGCGCCAAGTCAATCGCCGGGCAATTGAAGCGCTAATGCGCGCCGGTGCATTCGATGGTTTGTATGCAGCGGGATCCAATCAAAAAGCCAAGCCATACGACATTCGTTCTACCTTGCTGGCTTCATTGGCGCGGGCGATTGAGGCAGCAGAGCAGGCCGAAGCATCGATTCATCAAGTGAGCTTGTTTGAAACTGCTGGTGAAACCGACCGTCACTTGCCTGAGCTCGTGAGCGAGCCACCTTGGCCCGAAAAGAAACGGCTACAAGAAGAAAAAACTGCCTTGGGCTTGTGCCTCACAGGCCATTTGTTTGATGCGTACCGCAATGAAGTAGCGCATTTTGTGCGCCAACCCTTAGTCAAGGTGACCGAAGGCAAAGACCAATTGCTCGCCGGCATTATTACTTCGGCACGTATGCTGACCGGGCAACGGGGCCGAATGATGGTTGCTACGATTGACGATGGTACTGCGGCAGTGGAAGTTATGCTCTACAGTGAAGTGTATGAGCCGAATCGATCCTGGCTAAAAGAAGATGAGCTAGTTATCGCCAAAGTGAATGTCACGCCCGATAAGTTTTCGGGTGGTACACGCATTGTGGCTGAAGCAGTGATGGATATCGCGGGCGCGCGTTTGCGTTTCGGTCGTAATGTGCATGTGCGGATGGATTCTGCGATCGATTTGAAGCTCTTCCGCAGCCAAATAAATCCGTACTTAATCAGTAATCGCCAGCAACACGCTAAACCTGGTATGCCGCCAAATCTCGCGCCTAGCCCATTGGATGGTACGAAGGGGTTGCCGCTCACTGCGGTGGTCACTGCGAGTGGCAGTGCTTGCTTAGTGCAGTTCCCGGATGATTTACGGCTTTATCCAGACGACGCTTGTTTGCATAGCCTGCATCAATTGCTGGCCTCAACGCAGGCAGACCCAGTAGTAGTGCAGTACGCTTAACAAAAGTTACTGATCTCGTAAAAACGATTTCGCAGTCACTATCACTTGCTCAGGTTCCAGAAAATTAAGGCATTCGCTGCGGCTATTGACGTGATCGTCACAGCCTGCTTTACGACATGGAACGCACTCACCAGGTCCTTGCAGGATGGTTACATTGCCGACTGTTTGGCTACGTGCACGCAAATGATATGGCGCTGTCCCAGCAAATCCATTTGGCCAGGGCCCAAAATTGCTGGGTGGTGTTGGCCCAAATAATGCGATTGTTTTGGTATTGCAAGCTGCCGCTAAATGAGAAATGGATGTGTCAACGCCGATATAAAAAAATGCATTACGTAAAAGCGTCCCTGCTTGTGCCAAGGTAAGTTGGCCTTGTGTATCCATTACGTTGGCGCGACTTTCTGCATTCAGTAAATCAAGTACATCGCGATTTAGATTTAAATCTTGCTGTGCAGGTGAGGCGCTCAAAACCACTTGCAGACCTTGTGCGCTGAGCCACTCAATTACAACCTTCCAGTGGCCAAGCGGCCAGCGCTTGTAGGCCGTGAGGGGGCCTGGGTGAATGACGACATACGGCGCGCGCAGCTGCTTTGCAATGTGGGGGCTTAGGGCTTCTGCTGCTGGGGGCGTCACCCAAACTCCATCCTCAAACAGCGCTTGATTTGCAATGGTAGGAGTTGGATAGAAGGGCTCTAGTAGGCGCAGCTTTTCGACAATCACATGCTGATTAAAGTAGTCCACTTCCACGGTATGTAAGCTGATTGCCTTTTTCCAGGAATTATTGTTATCTTTTCCTCTGTTTTGGGGATGAGCGCCAACGACACCGACCCGCCGGAGTGCTGCAATTGAGCCATAAAAATAAGCACGATCGCTGGGCTGTGTAACAAAGGCTAAGTCATAGCGTTGGAAGATCCTGCGTAATAAACGCCAGTATTCTCCGAGGCCTGGATGATCAGATGTCTCAATCCACTCCTGAATATCAGGATTACCTTTGAGCATATCCATCTTGCCGCGATAACCAAGGAAGTGAAATTCGGCATTCGGCCATAGTGTCCGAGCCTTACTAATTAATGGCGTTGTGATGAGAACATCACCAATCTGACGGGTGGCTATGAAGAGAACGCGTTTTGGTGTCAGTGTGTTCATGCGGCTTTAGACATTATCTTTGTTCGGACATGACGCGCATTTTCGGCAGCATTGGATTGGTCATGAATACGATGAAATAAATGAAATACTTCGGTAGACCATGAGCCAGATTTACGCACAATGCCACTTTGCTGCAAGCGGAAAACAAAGTCGGCATCCTCATGCCCCCAGCCAGTCATCCCTTCATCAAAGCCACCGATTGCTTTTGCATCAGCAGACCAGCAGGCCATATTGCATCCTTTTATTCGGCGCCACACAAATTTTTTATAGAGACGCCATGTCCCATCACCCAACTTCATCACAACCGGCCAGAACTTATTGATGCCGCCAGTGAGTCGGTACTGCATTAAACACGCCTTGAATTTAGCAAAGTTCCATGAAGGCCAAGCCAGTATTGTTTTGCTTAAACTCTCGCTCAGTAAGATGCGACTCCCGGTGACAAGATGACCATTTTGCGCAAGTTGACGGTGACGCGCAATGAAGTCTGGCTGGACTATGCAATCGCCATCCAAAAAAATGAGGTAGTTGCCGCGCGCTTCTTTAATTGCTAGGTTCAGTATGGTTGTTTTGCGAAAGCCATGGTCCGCGTGCCACAGGTGGATTATTGATACAGGATAATTTTCCTTAAGTGAGTCAATCAGCAGTCGCGTTGGTGGGCCTGAGCCATCATCTGCAATGATGATCTCAAAGTTGGTGTCGGTTTGACTAGCCAGTGACTCAAAGCATTTCTGGAGCGCCTCTGGCCAGTTGTAGGTAGCAAGTAAAACAGAAATCATAGATCTGATTTTTTCGAATAATTCGCTTTTGCCTTGAGCGCCTCTTGGTTCAGTTGCCAAAGCTTGATATAGCGATAGTAGGTTCCTTGTGCATTCGAGATGGCTAGGGCGTAACCTTGGGGACCATCCAAAAAACCAAGTCGTATAAGGTAGGTTTTAAAAAAAGACCAAGCGCCATGGCCAATCGCTGCTAGGGGGCTGCTTTGCTTGCCTTTGGCAAAGGCTTGCTCGGCTGAGGCGCTGGAGTAGCGATCAATTTTTTGCAGTACCTGCGAGTAGTTCATAAAGCTATAGTGCAGCATGTGGTTTTTTAGCTTCACAACGGAGCCGCTAGGAATGAGCCGCTCATGCACTAAGTCATCGGAAAATCGAGCCGTTCTACGCTGAAATAATCGATCGACGTAGTCCGGATTCCAGCCCGAATGGCGAATGAAGCGGCCGCAATACCAAGACAGCCTAGGGATTGCAAAACAGGTTGCATTACCGGGGTTTTCTAAAACCCCGGTAATTTCCGCCTGAAGCGCTGGAGTTAGGCGCTCGTCGGCGTCAAGGGAGAGGACCCAATCGCCGGTAGCTAGGTCCAGCGCCCGGTTCTTTTGAGGGCCAAAACCGGGCCAATCGGCTGGCTGGG
>CAZUMD010000072.1:0-7739 GCA_964621735.1 uncultured Polynucleobacter sp. | reverse complement strand
GTGCTTATTTAAACCCCACGCGATCCAGCATTTGTTGCACCTTCACTTGGTTCATTCCTACAGCACTGATGGGAATTAATTCACTTTTAAAGTTGCCGCCACCCATGGCTTTCAGTGCTGGGTTGTCCAGTTTTAAGCCTTTCACTACTGGCCACTCGTTGTTGCCATTGGCGAAGTGGTTTTGTGCCTCGGGGCTTACCAGGTATTCCAAAAACCTCATTGCGTTGGTGACGTTTTTCGAATGACGCGCTACCGCGCCTCCTGCCACATTCACATGTGTTCCCCGGCTTTGTTGGTTGGGGAACACAACTCCCACGCGCTCGATTAGATTTTTTTCAGCAGGGTTGGTGGATCGCATCAATCGCGCTAGGTAGTAGGTGTTGGTTACGGCAATGCCGCACTCTCCGCTGGCTACGGCTTTGATTTGGTCGGTGTCGCCACCTTTAGGTGCGCGTGCCATGTTGTCGACCAAGCCTTTCAGCCAAGTTTCTGTGGCGGCGGGGCCGAGGTGTTCTGTCATCGCGCCAAACAGGCTCAAGTTGTAAGGGTGAGAGCCAGAGCGAATGCAGAGCTTGCCTTTGTTTTTGGGGTCTGCCAACTCTTCATAGGTATCCACGTCTTCGCGTTGAACTTTGAGTTTGTCGTAAACCACCACGCGTGCCCGCGTGGACAAACCAAACCAAGCCGTGCGTCCTTCATCTGTGGGTTTCGCTCTTAACTGTGCGGGGACTGCCGTCTCAAGGACTTTGGATTTAATGGGCATGAACATGTCGTCGACTTCGCCTTTCCAAAGGCGTGCGGCATCGACTAACAAGATGACATCGGCGGGTGAAGCCGCACCCTCCGCCTTCAAACGGGCGATGATTCCCGCATCGTCTGCGTCCACGCGATTGATTTTGATACCGGTGGCTTTGGTGAAGTCGCTGTACAGCACCTCATCAGTAGGGTAGTGGCGTGCTGAATAGAGGTTGATAACTTGCTCTTGCGCTATGGCAGGTTGGTTAAGCAGAGCAAAACATGAGAGCAGTACAAAGGTAAGGGGCAAAACGCTAAGGGGAGGGATAAGACGCATCAAGCGGCTCCAAGTGAACAACTTGAAAGAGAGTTTACATCAAATGAGAATAACTCTCATTTGGTTTTGCGATGATTTGGGATTTTCCTCTGCGCGAGGCGGTTTTCAGTTGCGTCGCAGCGTCCTGCTCAACAAAATGACCGGTAACAGGCCTACCAAAACCAAAGCAAGTGAGGGCATAGCGGCTTCGCCCAACCGTTCATCTCGCGCCAACTGATAGGCCATGACTGCCAGTGTGTCGGTGTTGAATGGGCGTAGCACCAAGGTGGCAGGTAATTCCTTCATCACGTCCACCAGTACGAGTAAGCCTGCAGCCGCTAGAGGCTTCTTGAGCAAAGGCCAGTGCACAAGACGCATAAGGGAGAGGCCAGAAATTCCTAACATGCGCGCACTGTCGTCAAGCGAGGAGGGCACGCGTGTGTAACCGCTTTGCACAGATTGCAATGCAACAGCGACAAAGCGAACCATGTAAGCCCAAATTAATCCTAAAAATGTCGCGGTTAGCCAATACCCCAAGCCTGATTGCGGCCAACTCTTTTGGATCCAACCCATAGGCAAGAGCAGCCCCACCACAATGACCGCCCCCGGAACGGCGTAGCCCAGGTTCATTACGCCCATGACGGCTCGCGAGATCCTATTGGGTTGTAAGCGCACTTGTGCGGTTAACAGCAATGCAACCCCTACAGCCAAAACAGCCGTCATGCCGGCGAGCGACAAACTGGTCAATGACCACTGCACAAAACGGCCCCAAGGTAAATTGTTCAAGGTATCTTCTTGAAACAAGGCACGCAACATAAATAGCACTGGCAATACAAAACCACACAGCACAGGTAGCGCACACAAGGTCCAGGCAATGAAGGCAGATGTGCCTTGCAGTTTGAAAGGTTGCGATTCATGTCCTTGACGATCGGCGCGGGCGCTGGAGAACCGTAGCCGATGTTGTGCGCGTTTTTCGGCTGACAACAACAGCACGACTACCAATAAGAGCAAGGTCGCAAGTTGTGCTGCAGCGACTTGGTTATCCATCACCAACCACGCTTTGTAAATGCCAGCGGTAAAGGTTTGAATCCCAAAGTAGCTGGAGACGCCATAGTCGGCCAGTGTTTCCATCAGCGCCAAAGTTGTACCGGCTGCAATCGCTGGTCGGGCTAGCGGCAATGCCACGTGCAGGATGCGTCGAGACAAGGGCGCGCCTAGCAAGCGCGCAGCTTCCATCAAATGGTTCGCACGATCAGACAAAGCAGTACGCGCTAACAAATAAACATAGGGATAAAGCGCCAGCGTGAACACACAGGCCGCACCCCATACATTGCGCACTTCAGGAAACACGCGACCCTCTAGGCCAAAGATTTCGCGAATGCCAGTTTGCAATGGGCCGCTGAATTGGAGGTAGTCGGTGTAGGCATAAGCTACAACGTAAGCCGGCATCGCAAGCGGTAGGAGCAATGCCCATTCCAAAGTGCGTCGCATCGGAAAGTCAAACAAAGTCACTGCAGTAGCTGACACCGTACCCATGCTCACGACGCCGATGCTGACCAACAAACACAGTAGTAACGATGTGCCCGCATAGTCAGGTAACACCGTGTTGGCCATCTCCGTCAAAATTTGCGCCGATGCATGGTTCCATTGCGCCCAAGAAAAAAGCACGGTCAACACGGGTAATGCCAACAAGAGGGCCAGTGCAACCACCACACAGGTCACAAACAAACGAAAACTAGAAATCATGTGGCATTGTAGAAAGCCGCCACAGCCGCGTCGTTAATGCCCCATCCCTACAATGGCGCCATGTTTTTAGATGTCGCGCAGCTCTCCATCCGCTATCCAGAACGTGGCTATCCAGCAGTGGATGGCGTCACTTTGAGCCTTCGTGCCGGAGAGATGGGTGTTCTTATAGGACCTTCGGGCTGTGGCAAAACCACATTGCTGCGCGCTGTGGCTGGTCTTGAGAGAGCCAGTGCGGGTGAAATCCGATTGGCCCAAACTTTGGTCAGTGGTGACAAGGTTCACATAGCACCACAAGAGCGACGCATTGGAATGGTGTTTCAAGACTACGCTCTTTTCCCCCACTTGAGCGTGTTTGACAACGTGAGCTTTGGACTTCATAAGCTGCCTCGTTTAGACAGCGAGAAGCGGGTGCGCGAGGTACTGTCGCTGGTTGGGTTGGTAAGCAGTGCGCAGAGGTATCCACACGAGTTGTCTGGTGGTCAACAACAGCGCGTTGCTTTAGCCCGAGCCTTAGCGCCAAAGCCACAACTGCTTTTGCTCGATGAGCCGTTCTCAAACCTAGATGTGGAATTGCGCGAACGCTTGGCCCTAGAAGTGCGGGGTATTTTGAAAGAAGCAAAAACTACGGCCTTATTTGTGACGCATGACCAGATGGAAGCATTTGCTATAGGGGATGTGATTGGCGTCATGTCTGAAGGTCAATTGCATCAGTGGGACGACGCTTACACCCTCTATCACCGCCCCAATACGCGTTTTGTGGCAGAGTTCATCGGGCATGGCGTGTTCGCATCAGCCACCATAAAAGAGGTCAACAACCAAGTTGTAGTGCAAACGCCAATGGGCGACTTGGTGGATGTAGCGGAGTGTCCTTTGCCAAGCGCTTTTGCCTCAGGAGAGTGTGATGTCTTGCTTCGCGCCGATGACATCGTGCACGATGACGATGCGCCAGTAAAGGCGGAGATTATTCGCAAATCATTCCGCGGCTCAGAATTTTTATATACCTTGCGGTTGAAAACTGGTGAGTCGGTGATGGCCCATGTTCCCAGTCACCACGACCACAAGGTGGGTGAGTGGATTGGTATTCGCGCAGAGGTAGCGCACGTGGTGACGTTTAACCGAACAAGTGTTTACCCTATGCGCGACTAGTAAATCCTGTGCCACTATGCATCGGTTCTTGAAATATTTCAAAGGATGGATCCGTATGCGTAGGTTTTTACAGCGTTGTATCCGCCAAACTTTCTTGCCAATGTTATTGATCACATTGGCTTATCCCGCATCCGTATTGGCCGAGATGGTGAGTTGCCCAGCCTCTCTTACTTGGTATTTTTCAGGCTACTGTGCCAGAAAGATGTTGCCTAATGAAGGCAAGTGTCCTGCACCCTCGAGAATGGAAAAAAAGTCTGTAGCTGGCGAGGCTCTATGTGTTTCTGAAGGTAGATGCCTGGGTGGAGGAACTCCAGACGCAAAGGGAGTTTGTATTGAAGTTACAACCAAGCTGGAACAAAACCGCAGTTTTAAACAAAAAGACAAGCTTTAGCTAAATACTATTTACCTTGAAGCGACTTTTGACGCTTTGCAATTTCAGCATTTATGGCACCAAGCGTTTTTTGATCTGGGGCTTTCCAATTGCCACCAGATTTATTCACCATGTAATTCAAAGCGCCAGCGAAATCTTCCACACTCAAGTCTGGTTTGCCGCCTTTAGGGGGCATGGCTCTGACACCAACATAACCGTGGGCTGTTAGCGTCACTTGACCCTCAGCAATCAAGGGAGCCCACTTGGCTTTGTTTCCGATTTGAGGTGAATTAGCAAAATTTATGGAATGACAATTTGCGCAAATGGCTTTGTATGTATCTTCATCAGAAGCAGATACTGCTGTCGAAGCCAGAAAAAATACACAAAAGAAATAATTTAGTTTCATGGAGGCATTGTAAATATCTTTTGCCGTAAATAGCCTCAAGTCACGTTGAATCTATGGGGTTTGTACTCGGTAGGTCTCTTTGTTAGGTGCGTTACAAATATGTGTCTAAACATTTAGATTGTCCTGTGTGAGCGTATCGGTGCCAACTTGGCAGTCGCGTCAAGGCAGTCAGAACCTCAAAATTGGAGTGGTTCATGAAATCTTTACATGGCATCGACTCTTTTTCTACAAAATCAATGGCTCGGCTAAAGGGCTTAGAGATCGTTGGGGAAGATGTCAATTTAAAAACAATAGTGCCAAGGGTCGAGAGTTTTCTGCATACATTTCAAATGACAGACTTAACAGATGTATCGCATGATATTTATAACGGCCAACTAAAAATCAACATCAAACTTAAAGAAGAGTATGCCAACACATATTGCCCACAGTTTGGTACTTTGAATGTCAGAAAATCAATATCTAATAAATTTCAACTGCCTGCTGACGCTTTGGACGAGCTTGAAATTTTGATTGCCTTATTGGCCTCGCCCCTGGCTTTTACTTTTCAGTCAGTAGATAGCTTGGAGTCTCATATTCGCGTCAGGAAATATTTGATTCAGCATGCACGAAAAACAGCTGTTGCTTTCAATACAGAGGCAGGTGAGAGGCCTTTCGATTTTTGGAAATACGAAGAGGAAACTGGTTATACATTGCAACCTAATGCAGACCTCATAACGGCACTTCTTGCGGCAACACAACCCGAGACTACTGGCGCTCTTTACGATTTTTCTTGTTACCGCGCATCTGAATACGTCATCCTTTTAGCGATAGCGCAAGAAGCGCAGCATATCAATGCTAATTTGCTTGGTGAGATTGAGGCTGTCAACAGAAAATTTGCTATTAAATCCGAGCAATTTCATTCTGTGTATTTGCACGAATATGGCTCCATGAGTTCGCCACTCCCCGTTGAGTACTATATTCCTGGAGATCGCTTGTGGTTTAAGAATCCTGATGAAAAATCTTCAGATGTAAAAGGGTATGAAGGTTCATGGGTTTTATATATGGGCGATGGGTTATTTAGTAATTTTTGGAATCGCGAAAAGCCCTACAGCTTGGAACAAAAATGCTTGGAAATTTACTATTGGCGAGACGGTGTCATACGCGATGCGGGTGGTACTTTAAAAATGGATGAAGAGATCGTCAACAAAAAAGTGACTGAAGCCCTAGCCGACGCAGCTAAAACCTCCCTCATACTTAATCGGATGACAAGGTACAGAGACCCTTCTGGTGTCTATGAAAATGGTGGCTGCATAGATACAACACGCGAATACCCTAGGAGCATTTATAAAGATTGTTGCGAGGTAGTTTTGCCAAGATGATGCGTCAGCGATCTTTATTAATAGATCTACTAAAAATTATTGGCTCGCAGTTAATAGTGTTGCACCACTTGGTGCTGTATGCGCCAATGGCAAAAATTTTAGAAGTTCAGTTACCCCAATTAATTAATTTTCTTTTTTTCTACGGTAGGTTGCCTGTATCAATCTTCTTGGTTGCGGGCGGCTATCTTTGCGCGCACATAGTTGATCAGAGAGCATCATTTGAATTTACCCGGACAATTTTTAAGCGCTGTTTAAGACTGCTGCCGCTTTACTTTATTTCAATTTTCGCAGTATTGCTCGTGACTATTGTGTTGCATCCATATGTAAAAGACGAGCCATGGACTTCGGATATCCCTTCGGTTTTTGGTTTTTTATCGCATTTGCTTCTGCTGCAAGATTTAATCGGGGAACCCTCAATATCTGCTGGCGCTTGGTATGTGTCGATTGATCTTCAGCTTTTTGCGTTGACTCTCTCCTTGGTCTATTTATCTCGACACTTTTACAAGAATTTTCAAATTGAAATAATTACTTTTTGTGTCTTTCTAATTTCTTTAGTCTCCCTGCATATCTGGAGTAAGAACGAAGAATATGATGCCCTGGCTTTTTATTTCTTTCACGCGTATGGACTAGGCGTGCTCGCGTATTTGTCCAGCAAAAATAGACTGAGTTTTTATTTTTTCCTCTTGCTGCTAATGGCGCATGCCGTTGATATTTATATGTATCCAACCCCTAAATCATCTGTTATTTTTTTGTCAGCATTGGTTATTAGCTTTGCGCAAAAAGGTCGCGAGATCAAAAATCGTTTTACCCGACTAATCGAATCGGCCAGTGATATCTCTTACGCTTTATTTGTTTCGCATTTTTTTGTCATCATCGTTTTTTCTGGAGTTTGGAAGTTATGTGGGCTTGATGGATTTGCGCTTGCCTACACAATGTTTCTAGCTACTTGGCTAGTAGCAACGTTGATGGCATCTTTTTTAAATTCTTTTTATTCAAGACTAATTGTCCGTATGTCTCAGTTCAAAGGGGCTGTTAAATGAAGTGGTGGGGCTTATTTATTTTTTCTTTTTCCATAGCGCATGCGCAAAGTAATGAGCGCGTTCGTTTGGATGATCTAGGCGGAATACTTATCGACAAAACTGAAGTAACGATTTCTCAGTTCGCAAAATTCACAAAGGCAACTGGCTTGGTAACAAAGGCAGAGCAAGAGGGCGGTGGCTTTGAGTTTGTTGCAGGTTGGCAGCGAAGAGCAGGTTGGACATGGAAAAAACCCGACGGTATGGATCCATCTCATCCAGAACTCCCTGCAGTGCACATCACGCATTCTGAAGCCCAGGCTTATTGCAGTTGGGCCAATGGTCGACTACCAACTGCAGCCGAATGGTTGCGTGCTGGTTTCACGGAGTTGCGCACGAATCCCCCTAAGCCGTGGATACGCGGTAAAAAATACGAATGGACAACCGGAGATTCACCGGCTGGCGCCAATACAAGTCTTAAAGACCCTTGGCCGAGAGCCGCGCCTGCCATGCAAACCCAATCTGGTGTCAATGGGCTATACGACATGGGGGGCAATGTATGGGAGTGGTCCTCCGATGCAAAAGGCGATTTACGCAGGACTCTTGGCGGATCTTGGTGGTATCCGCCAGAGCAAATGAAAGCAGA
>CAZUMD010000071.1:6855-7933 GCA_964621735.1 uncultured Polynucleobacter sp. | reverse complement strand
AGCCGCGCGCCCGGCACGGATGCTTCCGATGCACTCGGTGTCGCCATCTGCGCCGCACACCACTACCGCTTACCTGCAGCCCTTAAACCTAAGCCCACGAGCAAAGAGTAAGATCACCCCATGATTGGACGCATTCAAGGCACTTTAATTGCTGTACATCCACCGCGCTTAGTGGTGGATTGCCATGGCGTTGGTTATGAAATCGACGTGCCGATGAGTACTCTCTATCAGTTGCCCGGCATCAACCACACGATTACCTTGCTGACGCATTTTCAGGTACGGGAAGATGCCCAGCAACTCTTTGGTTTTGCCACCGAATCCGAGCGCGAAGCCTTTCGAGCACTGATTAAAATCAGTGGCGTTGGCTCGCGTACGGCGCTTGCCGTTTTATCCGGCATGAGTGTGAATGAATTAGCCCAAGCGATTGCCCTACAAGAACCGGGTCGCTTCACGCAAGTTCCCGGCATCGGCAAAAAGACGGCTGAGCGTTTGTTACTCGAGCTCAAAGGCAAATTAGGGCCAGATTTAGGTCAAGGCGCTGGTGCAGCCGCTACTGCGCAGCCCAGCAGCGAAGTTCTACAAGCATTGCTGTCTTTGGGTTACTCCGAGAAAGAAGCACTTTTGGCAATTAAGCAAATCAGTCCCGATGCCTCGGTATCTGAAGGCATTCGTCAGGGCTTAAAGTATTTATCTAAAGTGTAAATTCCGCGAAGCGAATACACTCTCACCATGGCCATACACACCGACGATTTAAGCGCATTACCGGACGACCTTCCAGCAGAAGGTGATCGTCTAGTGAGTGGTTCGGCTGGTAATGCAGAAGCGGTATTTGAGCGCGCTTTACGACCACGCCAGCTCGATGAATACGTCGGCCAAACCAAAGCCCGCTCGCAGCTCGAAATCTTTATTAGCGCCACGCGTGCCCGCAATGAAGCGCTCGATCACGTCTTACTCTTCGGGCCACCCGGTTTAGGTAAAACAACATTGGCGCACATCATTGCCCGTGAACTCGGTGTGAACTTGCGCCAAACCAGCGGCCCGGTGCTCGATCGCCCAGGCGACCTGGCGGCCCTGCTCA
>CAZUMD010000071.1:4115-6845 GCA_964621735.1 uncultured Polynucleobacter sp. | reverse complement strand
ATTCATCGCTTATCACCCGTAGTAGAAGAGATTCTGTATCCCGCCTTAGAAGACTATGCGCTGGACATCATGATCGGCGAAGGCCCTGCAGCCCGTAGCGTCAAACTCGATCTCAAACCCTTTACCCTAATTGGCGCCACAACACGTGCTGGCATGCTCACCAATCCCTTGCGCGACCGTTTTGGTATTGTGGCGCGCCTGGAGTTTTATACAACGGATGAGCTCACCCTGATTGTGGAGCGCTCCGCCAATTTACTTAAAGCCCAAATTGATCCCAGCGGTGCCAGTGAAATCGCCAAGCGCGCCCGCGGTACACCACGGATTGCTAATCGCCTATTACGACGAGTGCGTGACTTTGCTGAAGTTAAGGGTACTGGCGTTATCACCAAAGCCATGGCCGATGCCGCTTTAGCCATGCTCGATGTCGATCCCAGTGGATTTGATGTGATGGACCGTAAATTACTTGAGGCCATCTTGCATAAGTTTGATGGTGGCCCGGTTGGTATCGATAACCTCGCCGCAGCGATTGGTGAAGAGCGCGATACGATTGAAGATGTGCTTGAGCCCTATTTGATTCAGCAGGGTTACTTACAGCGCACCTCACGTGGCCGCATTGCTACGCGCTTAGCGTACGAGCATTTTGGCTTAACGCCGCCAAGCAACAACCTCGACCTACTGACATAAGCGAATTTAGCTCAGCGTCACCTTTACAAAACGACGCTTACCCACCTGTAATACAAACGATCCAGCAGCGACTTGCAAGCCTTTATCGCTAACCACTGTGCCATCAATCCGTACCCCACCCTGCTCAATATTGCGATTGGCTTCTGCATTGGATGGCGCTAAGCCAGTCATCTTGATTAATGCAGTAATGCCGAGCGGCGCGCCCGATAAGGCGATCTCGGGAACATCGTCTGGGATACCGCCTTTGGCGCGGTGATTAAAGTCTTCCAGGGCTTTTTCAGCTGCTGCCTGCGAATGAAAGCGCGCCACGATTTCTTGAGCAAGGAGCACTTTGCAGTCACGCGGATTGCGACCAGCCGCTACTTCTTGCTTCATTAAATCAATTTCAGCCATAGGGCGGAATGATAGTAATGTGAAGTAGCTCCACATCAACTCATCCGAAATGCTCATCAGCTTGCCAAACATCTCGTTTGGCTGTTCACTGATGCCAACGTAATTGGCCTTGGATTTACTCATCTTCTCAACACCGTCAAGACCAACCAGCAATGGCATGGTCAAGATGCACTGTGGCTCTTGCCCATATTCCCGCTGCAACTCACGGCCGACGAGTAGATTGAATTTCTGATCGGTGCCGCCGAGCTCTAAATCGCTCTTTAAGGCAACCGAGTCATAGCCCTGCATGAGTGGGTATAAAAACTCATGCACGGAAATCGGCACACCCGAACGGTAGCGCTTGGTAAAGTCATCGCGCTCGAGCATGCGCGCTACGGTATAACGCGATGCCAGCTGAATCATGCCGCGCGCACCGAGCGGATCACACCACTCGCTGTTGTATCGCACTTCGGTTTTGCTCGGGTCAAGCACGAGGCTGGCTTGTTTGTAATAGGTTAGGGCATTTTCGGCAATGGCTTCTGCTGTTAGGGGTGGGCGCGTTGCATTTCGGCCGGAAGGATCGCCGATCATGCTCGTGAAATCGCCAATCAAGAAAATTACGGTATGACCCAAGTCTTGCAGTTGCCGCAGCTTATTCAGAACCACCGTATGCCCCAAATGAATATCGGGCGCAGTAGGGTCTAGGCCCAACTTAATGCGCAATGGCGTTTTGGTAGCTTGGCTGCGGGCCAGCTTGGCAAGCCAATCGGCTTCGACTAAAAGCTCATCACAGCCCCGCTTGGTTACCTCTAGGGCAGCAAAAACGTCGGGGGTCAGTGGGTATTTAGATTCAGGGGTAGCTGCCATACTGATTCAATTATCGAGTTCGGTTAAATTAGGGTTTCAGTTACGATAATCGTATTGTCGCATTCCTCAGAATAGAGTCTACCCACCGCATGCATACGCCCCACCCCCTTTACATCGGCCTGATGTCTGGCACAAGCCTAGACGGGATTGATGCGGTGCTCGCCGAAATTGGCCCCGATGGCGAAACCCAACTCCGCGGGGCGGTGAGCGCCCCCTTTGCACCCCCGCTCCGACAAGCCCTATTGGCCCTCCAAACTCCGGGCGACAATGAAATTCACCGTGAGCATCTGGCTGCAAATGCCTTGGCAATTGCGTATGCAGACCTTGTCAAACAGCTACTAGCCGATAATAAACGGCAGCCTTCCGAGATCAGCGCCATTGGGGCACATGGGCAAACCATTCGGCACCAAGCAGGCTCTAATACCGCGCTCGCGTATACCCACCAAACCCTGAACCCCGCATTGCTGGCGGAACTCACTGGCATTGATGTGATTGCGGACTTTCGGAGCCGTGATCTGGCTGCAGGTGGTCATGGCGCCCCTTTAGTGCCGGCATTTCATGCGCAGCAATTTGCCAGCGATAAAAATACTGCAGTATTGAACCTCGGCGGCATCGCCAACCTCACGCTCCTTCCTCAGAATGGCGCTGTCACTGGCTTTGATTGCGGTCCCGGCAATATGCTGATGGATGCCTGGATTGCAAAACACCAAGGTAAAGCCTTTGATCAGGATGGCGCTTGGGCTGCGCAAGGTGCGGTGAATGATTCACTACTCGAACGAATGTTGGCAGATCCTTTTTTTGCTAAGG
>CAZUMD010000071.1:0-4015 GCA_964621735.1 uncultured Polynucleobacter sp. | reverse complement strand
GCGGTGAATGATTCACTACTCGAACGAATGTTGGCAGATCCTTTTTTTGCTAAGGTACCGCCCAAAAGCACGGGCCGGGATGACTTTCATCTGCAGTGGTTAGAAAAGCAACTGGGTGGCAATGCGTTTAAGGCGGAAGATGTGCAAGCGACGCTATTGCGTCTCACCGTGACTACAGCGCTGCAATCCATTCTCCTCTACGCACCGCAAACCGAAGTCTTGATTGTCTGTGGTGGCGGTGTTCGTAACACGGCACTACTCAATAGCCTACGTGAGCTTGCACAAGCGATGTTTACACATGCGCTTGAAATCCGCAGCAGCGAAGCCAATGGAATTGATCCGCAACTCGTTGAGGCCATGGCCTTTGCATGGCTAGCATGGGCGCACAAAACAAAACGGCCAGCAAATCTGCCGGCCGTTACGGGAGCAAGTGGACCTCGAATCTTAGGCGCTTGCTACCCTGCTTAAAAGTAATCGCTTATGCGGAGAAAGATGATCCGCAACCACAGGTTGTTGTGGCATTAGGGTTCTTAATCACAAACTGTGAACCGTTGATATCTTCTTTGTAATCGATCTCAGCGCCAACGAGGTACTGAAAGCTCATTGAATCCACCAAGAGCGTTACGCCATTTTTATCAAAAGCAGTGTCGTCTTCATTCACGGCATCATCAAAGGTGAAGCCGTACTGAAAACCAGAACAGCCGCCGCCTTGCACAAATACGCGCAGCTTTAATTCAGGGTTACCTTCTTCGGCAATCAGGTCCGCTACCTTTGCTGCAGCGCTATCGGTAAAAACCAATGGAATCGGTGGCTCAGCAAGATCGTTGGATTGGGTTGTAGCAACTTGTGTCATAAATGACTCCTAGTTCAAAAAGTGTTTCCCTATTTTAGGCTCTAAATACCCGCTGTAGCATAAGGGCATCTAAAACGCACTAATACCACTTTAAGGCGAGAGGGCAATTTGGGTCAAGCCCATGGTCTCCGGCAGCCCAAACATCAAATTGAGGCACTGTACGCCTTGACCTGAAGCCCCTTTAACAAGATTGTCCTCCACCACCAAAATAACCAAGGTGTCACCATTTCCAGGGCGATGGATCGCGATTCGCAGGCCATTGCTACCCCGTACCGAGCGAGTTTCAGGATGGCTACCAGCAGGCATCACGTCCACAAAGGGCTCGTCTTTGTAAAACTGCTCAAAAACCGCCTGAAAGTCAACGTTCTTACCTTCTTCGGTAATGCGCGCATACAGGGTCGAATGAATGCCCCGAATCATGGGCGTGAGGTGCGGAACAAAGGTCAGGCCGATTTGATCGGATTGCGCAATAGCCTTTAAGCCTTGGGCAATCTCAGGACTATGGCGATGACCCTTAACCGCATAGGCCTTGAAATTATCGCTGGCCTCCGCTAGCAAAGTGCCTACCTCGGCTTTACGGCCGGCACCGGACGTGCCTGACTTGGAGTCGGAGATCAAATGCAGCCCATCAATCCAGCGCTTACCACCCGTCGACTTCGGTGACAAGAGTGGGGCAAAACCCAACTGCACTGTGGTTGGATAGCAGCCCGCCAACCCGACAACGCGTGCCTTTTTAATTGCTTCCCGATTGATTTCAGGAAGACCGTAAACTGCCTCCGCCAAAATTGCCGGGCAAGCATGCGGCATGCCGTACCACTGCGTAAATTCAGCAGTATCTTTTAAGCGAAAGTCTGCCGCCAAATCCAGCACCTTCACACCGGCAGCTAGCAATGATTCGGCTTGCGACATTGCGACGCCATGCGGTGTTGCAAAAAACACGGCGTCACACTGATCCAATTTGGCATCGTCTGGCGTCGTGAACTTCAAATCAATTCGGCCACGTAAAGAAGGAAACAGATCGGCAACGGCCATACCGGCTTCGGTGCGCGATGTAATCGCCTGAATGGTGACTTGGGGATGCTGCGCGAGTAAACGCAAAAGCTCTACCCCGGTGTATCCCGTTCCGCCAACAATGCCTACTTTAATCATGCCATTCTCCCCAATACGCTCACACCAAATTATCGTACAGTGCTACTACTTTATCCTTATTCACACCCTGATTGTAGAAACAAAAAGGGCCGCTTGCGCGACCCTTTCAGCAAAACAGAGCGACTGAAAGTAATTAGCGCTTGCTGAACTGCTTACGACGACGCGCGCCGTGCAGACCAACCTTTTTACGCTCCACTTCACGGGCATCGCGTGTAACCAAACCTGCTTTAGACAGGGCAGGCTTCAATGCGTTGTCGTAGTCGATGAGTGCACGAGTCACACCATGACGCACTGCACCTGCTTGACCGGTTTCACCGCCACCGCTCACGTTCACTTTGATATCAAAGGTAGTGAGGTGGGCTGTAAGGGCCAAAGGCTGACGCGCAATCATGCGGGATGTCTCGCGGGCGAAATAAATGTCAATCGGCTTACCGTTGACAGTGATTTCACCTTTGCCTGATTTAATAAAGACACGGGCAACAGAGCTCTTGCGACGACCTGTACCGTAGTTCCAATTTCCGTAATTAATAGCCATGTGGTTTCCTTAGATCTCGAGCACTTTAGGCTGTTGAGCCGTGTGTGGATGCGTAGCGTCGCCATAGACTTTCAATTTCTTGATCATGGCGTAGCCGAGTGGGCCTTTTGGCAACATACCCTTCACAGCCTTCTCGAGTGCGCGACCTGGAAAGCGGTCTTGCATCTTATCGAAGTTGGTCGAGCTAATACCACCAGGGTATCCGCTGTGACGGTAATAAATTTTGTTCAAGCCTTTGGTGCCAGTGACACGCAGCTTGGATGAGTTGATAACGACAATAAAGTCGCCTGTATCAACGTGGGGGGTGAATTCAGGTTTGTGCTTGCCGCGTAAACGGAGTGCCACTTCACTGGCGACACGACCGAGGACTTTGTCCGTAGCGTCAATCACGAACCAATCACGCTTCACCTCATGGGATTTTGCGGAAAAAGTTTTCATGATTTTCTCAAATTGTTATAGTCAAAAAATTACCCTCAATTCAATCATTCGCCCTTTGGCCCTGCTTATGCTTGCAGGCTCGCAGATTGATCAATTAAACTGACACAACAATTACCGCTGACTAGATCGGTAATTCAGTAAAGCCTTGAATTGTAACCCAAAAAAAACCCAGGAACGAGTCCTGGGTTGGAATCCACCGATGTTTGGGTGGAGGAGACAATTGCAGACAACTGGTTAATGAATATTACATAACCGATTGTCAATAAGGTTATTTTATTCGTAACTATGTTGCAATGCAAGAAATCTTTTTTTCTTCTGTTTTTAGCGTAACTATCACAATTTAAAACCATAACTAATTGTTTATATTAACTATTTTTGAAGTAAGGATTCACTAATATGGAATGCAAAGTCACTTGGCAAGGGGCCGGAACCATGGCTTTTACTGCCGAAACCGGCAGTGGCCACCAGCTGCAGATGGATGGACCACCCGATGCAGGGGGCAAAAATGGGGCTGCCAGGCCCATGGAATTACTCCTCGCCGGTACCGGCGGGTGCTCGGCATTTGACGTGGTTTTAATCCTCCAGCGGGCCAGGCAGGCAGTAAGCGGGTGCGAAGTGGCCTTAACGGCAGAGCGGGCTGAAGTCGAGCCCAAGGTCTTTACCAAAATTAACCTGCACTTCACCGTCAAAGGCAAGGACTTGGATCCGGGCAAAGTCTCGCGAGCCGTGCAACTTTCCCATGAAAAATACTGCTCCGCCACCACCATGCTCGCCAAAATGGCTGAAATCACGTACAGCATAGATGTTGTAGAGGGCTAATTGCGTCAAAGGAAGTGCAGAGTCAATCGATAAGCCGGATTCTGTCGCCCAAACTCGCGTTTGGGGGCAACCATTCCTCTAGGCCGACAGTTACCTGGCGGCTCAAGCTCCCTACCCGCAGACTCAGCGGGCCGCCTCATCGTCTGCTTACTTGGGATTGCTCCGGGTGGAGGTTACCGCGTTTCACCGTAACTAAATACGCTCGTCTCTGTGGCCCTATT
>CAZUMD010000070.1:0-7995 GCA_964621735.1 uncultured Polynucleobacter sp. | reverse complement strand
AAATGGCATCAAAAGACTCAGGGGAAATGGATCGCTTCGGCACGCCATGATTTTTCCTGATCGCAAACGTATGCGCTATCGGGAAAAGGCGGCTCTTGTGTCGGTTAAATCTGATTTAGAAGGGGATAAGCAGCCGACATATAATCCCCATATGGCGATCTCCCCTAAAGACAAGCCACCAGTCAAGCCATCGCTCAAGCGATCGCCTGACGGTCGGTCTTACCGTCCGCACCCTGATAATGTGTCGCTATCGAGCACCATTCGTGGGCCGCTGATTAAGGCCTTGCTCGTCTTTGCATTGGCAGGCGGCGTGATGGTAACGATGTTGATTGCCTACGCATTTATTATTGCGATTCCGAATTTGCCGCCAATATCGGCATTAGTTGACTACAAACCAAAAGAGCCGCTGCGGGTTTTTACAGCCGATAAAGTATTGATTGGTGAGTTCGGCGAAGAGCGCCGCACGGTTGTCCCTTTGTCCGAGATTCCCTTACAGATGCGCAATGCCGTATTGGCAATTGAAGACGATCGCTTTTATTCCCATGGCGGCGTCGACTATTTGGGTGTTTTGCGAGCAAGCTTAGCGAATTTACGGGGTCGCCTTTCACAGGGCGCCTCGACCATCACCATGCAGGTGGCACGTAACTTCTTTTTAGGCAATGAAAAAACATTTAGCCGAAAAATTTATGAAGTATTGCTGGCCTGGGAGATTGAATCCAAGTTATCGAAAGATAAGATTCTAGAAATTTACATGAACCAGATTTTTTTGGGTCAGCGGGCATATGGGTTTTCAAGTGCAGCGCAAATTTATTTTGGTAAAGACCTGCAAAGTTTGAGCATTGCAGAATCTGCCATGTTGGCAGGCTTACCTAAAGCGCCCTCAGCCTATAACCCGGTTAGTAATTTCCGGCGCGCCAAGATTCGTCAAGAATACATATTGCAGCGTATGCGCGATTTAAATTACATCACGCCGGAGCAATATCAGGTGGCGATGGCAGAGCAGTTGCGGGTGCGTGGCCTTGGTAATGAGTTTGCAACACGAGCTGACTTTGCTGCAGAGATGGTGCGTCAGCTATTGTTTAGTCAATATGGCGAGGCCATTTATTCACAAGGTTTGAGCGTTTACACCACCTTGATTAAAGCGGATCAGGACGCTGCCTATGCAGCGGTGCGCCGCGGTATTTTTGACTATGACTTACGGCATGCTTACCGCGGCCCTGAGGGGTTTATTGATTTGCCAGAAGATGAACTCAAGCGGCAGCGCGCAATTGATGTGGCCTTGCTGGATTACCCTTCGCTAGATGAACTGCAATCGGGCGTCGTCTTGCAAGTGAAGCCAAAAGAGTTACAGGTCATGATTGCAACGGGTGATGTGATCTCCATTAAAGGCGATGGCTTAAAGTTAGCATCCGCATCTTTAACGGATAGTTCGCAGCCTAAAAAACGCTTACGTCCTGGCGCAGTAGTTCGCCTTCTTTCCGACAGTGGTATCTGGAAGTTAGCCCAGCTACCCCAAGTCGAGGCAGCGTTTGTTGCCTTAGATCCAGAGAATGGCGCGATTCTCTCTTTGGTTGGGGGGTTTGATTTTCGTCGCAATCAATTCAATCACGTTACCCAGGCACAACGTCAACCTGGCTCTGCTTTTAAGCCCTTCATATTCGCAGCTGCAATTGAAAAAGGCTTTAGCCCCAGTACTTCAGTCAATGATGCACCCCTATCGATTGGCAGCTTAGAGACTGGTAGCCAAGCATGGGAGCCAAAAAACTACGACGGAAAGTTTGAAGGCTTTATGTCATTACGAACTGCCTTATCCAAATCTAAAAATCTAGTATCGGTGCGGGTGATACGTAAAATTGGCCCATCGTATGCACAAGATTTCATACAGCGTTTTGGCTTTGAGCCAGAAAAGCATCCGCCCTATTTAACAATGGCCTTAGGTGCTGGATCAGTTACACCGCTACAAATGGCAACCGCCTATAGCGTGTTTGCCAATGGCGGATACCGCGTTGATCCCTACCTAATTAGTAAGATGATTGACTCGAAGGGTGCGGTTCTCTTTGAGGCGCAGCCGGTGCGCGCCAGCGTTGATGCGACCCGAGTGCTCGATGCACGCACAGCCTTTGTGATGGATAGCATGTTGCAAGAAGTAACGAAGACGGGAACAGCAGCCAGTGCGAGAGGTAAATTAGGTCGTGCTGATTTAGCTGGTAAGACCGGAACAACGAATGACTCGCATGATGCTTGGTTTGCAGGCTACAACCCAGATGTGGTTGCAGTAGCGTGGATCGGGTTTGATCGCCCCCGCAGTCTTGGCGACCGGGAAACGGGTGGTGGATTAGCCCTGCCGGTATGGACTTCATTTATGGCAACCGCATTAAACGGTAAGCCCGAACAAACTAGATTGGTTCCTGCGGGTGTAGTGCAATCTGGTGGGGATTGGTTTATTCCCGACTTTGCCCCGCCGGGTGGTATGAGTACGGTTAACTAGGGAGGCCGGCGTAATGGCTCGCCAGGCACGTATTGTTATTCCGGGTCAAGCCATGCATATCTTGGTTCGTGGAAACAATCGTGAGATCCTGTTTCATGCACCGGCTGATTACGCCATTTACCTCGATTGGTTGCGCGCTGCAGCCACGCAATTTTCGGTAGCGGTGCATGCGTATGCACTGATGCCCAATCATGTGCATTTACTCCTTAGTCCTAAAGAGCCCGGGTCGCTAGCGAAATTAATGCAATCCTTAGGACGGCGCTATGCGCAATTCTTTAATCAAAAGCATGGGCGGACTGGGACCATCTGGGAGGGCCGTTATCGCTCTTCCATCATTGACCCCGACTACCTTCTGCGCTGCCAGCGTTACATTGAGCTCAATCCCGTGCGTAGCGGACTCGAATCCCGACCCGCCGACTGTTCTTGGACCAGTTATGCGAGTCACATCGGCGGCAAGGCCGAGGCATGGCTACAAGACCACCCGCGGTTTTGGGACCTCGGAAATACCCCATTTGAGCGTCAAATGGCCTGGGCAGACTTTGTCAAAGAGGGCGCCCCCCACTGGGAGGACCGCGTAATTACCGAAGCCGTGCTGCGCTCAAAGCCATGGGTGAGCCCAGAATATGCAAAAACCCTCTTTAAGGGGAATCTGGAGGTAATGCAGATCCGCCCACGTGGACGCCCGATAAAAAAGACCCTCCCACAGTACGACCAACTTAGTTAACGATGGCTAACTTTGGAGTAGGAGGAATAGGTGGTCATGGAATGACTCTGTCCCTATTAAAGTAATTATTCGTGTTGGCCACCCTATTTAAATGGGACAGAGTCAATTAAAAAGATTGCACTTGAAGGGGTATTCCCCTATATTTGATCTCCCACGCGCCTTAGCGCCTTTTTTGCGCCGTTATCGAGACACACTATGAATAGCAAAATTACTCAAAATAATTCAGATACTCAATTAGTCGAGACTGAAACAATTCGCCCAATCGCACAGGGTTTATATGATCCAGCAAATGAGCATGATGCATGTGGCGTAGGCTTTGTTGCCCACATCAAAGGTAAAAAATCCCACGCGATTGTGACGCAGGGTTTGCAGATCTTAGAAAACTTAGATCACCGCGGCGCCGTTGGCGCTGATCCTTTGATGGGTGATGGCGCCGGAATTTTGATTCAAGTACCCGATCTCTTGTATCGCGAGGAAATGGCCAAGCAAGGCATCACGCTACCCCCATTTGGCGAATACGGTGTGGGCATGATCTTTTTGCCAAAAGAAAGCGCATCGCGTTTGGCTTGTGAACAAGAGCTAGAAAGAACGGTTCGCTTGGAAGGCCAAGTTGTGCTCGGATGGCGCGATGTGCCGATTGATACGAAATTACCAATGTCGCCCACGGTACAAAAAACCGAGCCATTCATACGCCAAATTTTCATTGGGCGCGGCCGCGACATCATGACGACCGATGCCTTAGAGCGTAAGTTATACGTCATCCGCAAAACAGCCAGTCACGCTATTCAAGATTTGCATTTAAAGCACGGCAAAGAATATTTCGTTGCATCGATGTCGGCACGCACTATTGTTTACAAGGGGCTGCTGCTTGCAAATCAAGTGGGCGCCTACTATTTAGATTTACAAGACAAGCGCTGTGTTTCTGCGTTGGCCTTAGTGCATCAGCGTTTTTCGACCAACACCTTCCCCGCATGGGAATTGGCGCACCCTTATCGCATGATTGCGCACAATGGCGAAATCAATACTGTTAAAGGGAACGTCAATTGGGTCAATGCGCGCACTGGCGCAATTAGTTCCCCAGTATTGGGTGACGATTTACAAAAATTATGGCCATTGATTTATCCGGGTCAATCCGATACGGCCTGCTTTGATAACTGCTTAGAGTTATTGGTCATGGCGGGGTATCCCTTAGCGCAAGCCATGATGATGATGATTCCTGAGGCATGGGAACAGCACACCTTGATGGACGAAAACCGCCGCGCCTTTTATGAATACCATGCAGCAATGATGGAACCCTGGGATGGCCCTGCCGCCATGGCGTTTACCGACGGCCGTCAGATTGGCGCTACGCTCGATCGCAATGGTTTGCGTCCAGCACGCTATTACGTCACCGACGATGACCTCGTGATCATGGGTTCCGAGGCAGGCGTATTGCCGGTACCAGAAAATAAGATTGTGCAAAAGTGGCGCTTGCAACCCGGCAAGATGTTCATGATTGATATGGAACAAGGCCGCATCATTGATGACGTCGAACTCAAAAATGCAGTCTCGAAAGCCAAGCCATACAAGAGTTGGATTGATGCCGTACGCGTGAAGTTGGATGAAGTCGATTTATCCAAAAAAGACAGCGTAGATGAACAGGTTCACATACGCCCCGCAGCAAAGCTATTGGATCGCCAGCAGGCATTTGGTTATAGCCAAGAGGACCTGAAGTATTTAATGGCGCCAATGGCCTTAGCAGGCGAAGAGGCAATTGGTTCGATGGGTAACGATAGCCCCTTGGCTGTTTTGTCGAATAAAGACAAATCGCTCTATAACTACTTTAAGCAATTGTTCGCCCAGGTTACGAATCCCCCAATCGATCCGATTCGGGAAAACATGGTGATGTCCCTAGTCTCGTTTGTAGGACCAAAGCCCAATTTGCTGGATACCAACAACATCAATCCCCCAATGCGGCTAGAAGTAAGCCAGCCCATTTTGGATTTTGAAGAGATGGCGAAGATCCGCCACATCGAGCACTACACCAATGGCAAATTCCGCACCTACGAATTGGATATCTGCTATCCAGTCGCTTGGGGCAAAGAAGGCATTGAGGCACGCTTAGCGTCTTTGTGTGCGGAGGCTGCGGATGCAGTCAGCCTTGGCTTTAACATTGTGCTGATCAGCGATCGTCAAGTGGATGAGAAGCACGTTGCCATCCCAGCACTCTTAGCAACCTCTGCAATCCATCAGCATTTGGTTGCCAAAGGCTTGCGTACCAGCGTTGGTCTGGTCGTAGAAACCGGTAGCGCGCGCGAGACCCACCACTTTGCATTGTTAGCGGGCTATGGTGCAGAAGCCATTCACCCCTTCTTAGCAATGGAGACCTTGGCGGAAATGGCAAAAGGTTTGCCCGGCGATTTATCGCCCGAAAAGGCCATCAAGAATTACGTCAAAGCAGTGGGCAAAGGCTTGCAAAAAGTGATGTCCAAAATGGGCATCTCAACCTACATGTCCTACACCGGCTCACAGATTTTTGAAGCGATTGGGCTCAATCAGGAAGTGATTCAGAAATACTTTAAAAATACACCTTCGAATGTGGGTGGTATTGGCGTATTTGAAATTGCCGAAGAAGCATTGCACATGCATCAGCAAGCATTTGGAAACGATCCTGTGTTGACCAATATGCTGGAAGCGGGCGGTGAGTATGCCTATCGGGTTCGCGGTGAAAACCACATGTGGACGCCCGATACGATTGCAAAGCTACAGCACGCAACACGCACTGGCTCGGATAAGGGCTACCAGACTTACAAAGAGTACGCCAACATCATCAATGACCAAAGCAAGCGTCAGATGACTTTGCGCGGTTTGTTTGAATTTAAGGTTGATCCTGCTAAAGCGATTCCGCTCGATGAAGTGGAGTCTGCTAAGGAGATCGTGAAACGCTTTGCAACCGGTGCAATGTCCTTAGGCTCCATCTCAACCGAAGCGCATGCAACCTTGGCGATTGCCATGAACCGCATTGGCGGCAAGTCCAATACGGGTGAGGGCGGTGAAGATCCGAATCGCTACAAGAACGAACTCAAAGGCATTCCGATTCGCAAGGGCGAAAGTCTTGCGAGCATTCTGGGTAGCGATGTGGTGGAAGCCAATATTCCATTGGAAGATGGTGATTCCTTGCGCTCAAAAATCAAGCAGGTGGCATCGGGTCGCTTTGGTGTAACGACCGAATACCTGCGCTCAGCAGATCAGTTACAAATTAAAATGGCGCAAGGTGCAAAACCCGGTGAAGGCGGTCAGCTGCCCGGTAGCAAGGTATCCGATTACATTGGTAAGTTGCGTTTCTCGGTGCCGGGCGTGGGTTTGATTTCTCCGCCTCCGCACCATGATATTTATTCAATTGAAGATATTGCGCAGCTGATCCATGACCTTAAAAACGTCAATCCCAAGGCCGATGTATCCGTCAAGCTCGTTTCTGAAGTGGGCGTGGGTACAGTTGCTGCTGGTGTTGCTAAAGCGAAAGCCGATCATGTGGTGATTGCAGGCCATGATGGCGGTACCGGTGCATCACCACTTTCATCGATTAAGCATGCGGGTTCGCCATGGGAGCTTGGCCTTGCCGAAACCCAGCAAACCTTGGTGCTCAATCGTTTACGTAGCCGTATTCGAGTGCAGGCCGATGGCCAAATGAAAACCGGTCGTGACGTGGTGATTGGCGCCTTACTTGGTGCCGATGAATTTGGTTTTGCCACCGCACCACTGGTAGTAGAAGGTTGCATTATGATGCGCAAGTGCCATTTGAATACTTGCCCAGTTGGTGTTGCTACGCAAGATCCTGAGCTGCGTAAAAAGTTTGCGGGCAAACCTGAGCATGTAGTGAATTTCTTCTTCTTTGTTGCAGAAGAAGCACGCGAAATCATGGCTCAATTAGGTATCCGCAAATTTGACGATCTGATTGGCCGAGTTGATTTGCTCGATACCCGCAAAGGGATTGATAACTGGAAAACCCACGGACTGGACTTCAGTAAGATTTTTGCAGCCCCTGCGGTGCCGGCCGATGTGCCGCGCTATCAAGTCCTCACGCAGGACCATGGCCTAAGCAATGCTCTTGACCATATTCTGATTGAAAAGAGCGAGCCTGCCTTAGAGCGTGGTGAGAAAGTGTCCTTCATTGTTCCTGTGAAGAACGTGAACCGCACCGTAGGCGCAATGCTATCCGGTGAAATCGCTCAGCGTTATGGCCATGCTGGCTTGCCAGATGACACCATTCACATCCAGTTAAATGGCACAGCCGGTCAAAGTTTTGCAGCATTCTTGGCGCACGGCGTTACCTTGGATCTGGTTGGCGATGCCAACGATTATGTTGGTAAAGGGTTGTCGGGTGGCCGTGTCATCGTCCGCGCACCGCATGAGTTCCGTGGCGATACAGCCAAGAACATCATTGTCGGCAATACCGTCTTGTACGGCGCGATTGGCGGCGAAGCCTTCTTTAATGGCGTAGCTGGGGAGCGTTTTGCGGTCCGCAACTCTGGTGCTACCGCAGTAGTGGAAGGCACTGGCGATCACGGTTGTGAATACATGACCGGTGGTACGGTGGTTGTTCTAGGTGAAACGGGCCGCAACTTTGCAGCCGGCATGAGTGGTGGTGTTGCGTATGTGTACGACGAAGATGGTTTGTTTGCGAAGCGCTGCAATACCAGCATGGCTACTTTAGAAAAAGTGCTACCCCATGCGGAGCAGGTCGCCAGCATTCCTGAAGCCCAATGGCATGCACCGATCGATGTGAAGGATGGCGGTCAGCGCC
>CAZUMD010000069.1:0-8001 GCA_964621735.1 uncultured Polynucleobacter sp. | reverse complement strand
GTTTTAGCCACTACTACAAAGCGGCCATCTTCCATTTCGGCTTGGGGCCGAATCCAAAAATCATGGGTTTGCAGTGATTCGTATACATACGCGGGCGCTAAGTCGGCTTCGATGTTGGCTAAGCAAACCACCCGATAGAGGCCACCCGTCTTCACGTGCCTCAGTTGGGTATTGGGCGCGAAGCGTCCATCGGATGCTTGTGCCATGCGGGGTTTTTGTGTCATCAGAGGCTTTCAGTTGATGGGGTAGAAAAGTGCTGTACGCGCTCGTAATCCTGGGTAATCTCGATGCCATGGCGCTTGGCAATGGCTTGCAATTCTAAGACGCGCAGATCCTTGCTCAATAGTAAAGCCGGACGAAGACTATAGGCCATATCCAGAAAAACTTGATCGTCTTGGTCGCGGCAAGTAAATGGGGCCGGCTTAATCGTAGTATTTTCCAGCAGTCTAGAGCTGCTCTCCCAGCTTTTGAGAATGGCCTGTTGCTGTTCTTCACTCAGTTTAAAGCTAGGCCTCTGAATCACATCGATGAGCTCTAACATTGATTCTTCAGTGCGTACTGCGTCTACTAGTTTTGCATCGAGCGCCATCCGCACGACCTCGGCGGCTGGATCTTGAAACACCAGTAAATCTAAAATGACATTAGTATCGAGGACTAAGCGGGGTTTCATGGCAGTAAAAGTGGAATTCACTGTTTAACTAAATACCTTAGTTAGCAGGCGCTTTCCAGATCTCTGGAACTACGGTGACTTGACCTTGATCCGCAGAGACCAGCATCTCGCCATCTTGAATATTGATGTGAATAATCATGCTGCGTTCCACCAGTGCAATTAAAGCTTTGGACTGCTCTTCGGGTATGGCGACAATGCTTAGGTTACGCGCGCGCTCTAGCTTATTTTTGATGCCATCCCACCATAACTTACTGGTATTGCCGGCATAACAATAGACTGCTACTTGATCAGAGCGGCCACAGGCTTTCAGGATGCGCCGCTCATCGGGCTGGCCGATATCAATCCACAGATTGATTGCGCCAGTGAGGTCTTTTACCCAAATATCAGGCTCATCGGTATCGCTGAGTCCTTTGGTAAAAACCAAATGCTCTTGGGCATTAAGAGCAAAGGCAATGAGGCGAATCATCATGCGCTCATCGGTCTCAGACGGATGCTTTGCAATCGTTAAGGGGTGACTAGCATAGTAGTAGCGATCGCCATCGGAGATGTGGAGCTCTGCTTTATGAATGGTTGCGCGCAATGCCATGAAAAAGTCCCTAGATTAATCCGCCGTTGGCCCTGATTGGCCGCAGAAAACAGACCATCATAATCCCCTTGGGGTATTACGGTGCTGAAGTGCCCAGAACCAGCCGCATACATTGATGGGGAATGCCCACTTCGTCAAAGATTGCACCATCCGGTTTAAATTGCAGTTTGGCATAGAAAGGGACTGCAGTTTGCTGTGCATGGAGCTCAAATACAGTTGCGCCTTGCATCATGCCGGCACGAATCGTTTCACCGAGCAAGGCCGTTCCAATACCTTGACCACGAAAGTCCTTTAGCACTGCCATGCGCCCAATCTTGGCTTTACTAGGGTCCTGCTCATCCAGATAGACTCTGGCTGTGGCAACGCACTGACCATCGACGAAGGCCAGCGCATGCTCGGCAATGGGGTCGTAGTCATCGATTTCCAATTCGACTGGAATACCTTGTTCTTTCACAAAAACAGCGCAGCGAATCGCATATGCAGCATCGCGCGCTTCTAACCAAGGCCGAGTTTCAATTGCAATCATGTCTCTGCAAATTTAAATGATGGCTAATCGGCTAGCGCGCGTCGGCGCTGGAAAGAGGGCGTCCAATTGAGCCAACACAGGAGCGCTCAATTGAATTTGACTTGCCTGCCAGTTTTCTTCGATACGGGCTGATTGCGTAGATTTTGGGATTGCAACTGCATGGGGGTGCCGCAAAATCCATGCCAGTCCTAGCTGGGCAGCAGTAAGGCCATGTTCAGCTGCCAGCAGAGACAAGCCAGGGTGCTGTGCAAGATTACCGGTGCCGAGTGGCGAGTACGCCATGAGTGCGATATCAAGATGACTCATGGCGGGCAGTAAATCAAACTCAATGCCACGCTCATTGAGGGCGTAATACACCTGATTACTTTGGCATTGAGAAGGGGAGCCGACATTCCCTTCTGCTTTGCGCCAGGACTGCAGCGCCTTTAGATCAAAGTTACTCACACCAAAATGGCGAATCAGCCCACGCTCTTGCAGCGTTAAAAAACCTTCGATCGTGCTCTCATAGGAATGACTGCCTTGCCAGTGCAATAAGTAATGGTCTAAGTAATCGCACTGCATGCGCCGTAAACTCGCCTCGCAGGCTTTGATCGTGCCATTCTTATTAGCGTTGTGCGGCAGTACCTTAGAGACTAAAGTCACTTCAGTACGGCGATTAGAGGCGAAGGGGCCAAGCGCCTTGCCGACGAGTGATTCGGCTACTCCGTCGGCATACATTTCGGCGGTATCGATGAGGCGATATCCGACCTCCAGAGCATGTCTAATCGCTGCGCACTCTGCCTTGGCTTGACTGGGGTCCTCGCCCATTTGCCATGTGCCTAGGCCGATGCGAGACTGAAATAGGGGTGTGGATTGCATGGCGTCAACTATAACCAAAAATCAGCAGTTGCAGTACTGGATCGCCTGCTGCTCTAAGACTGTGTATCGTATAGCCCTATGATCCGAATTACAGAACTACGCCTTGCTATAGACCATGCTCCTGAGGCATTGGAATTGGCGATCGTGCGCTTTCTTAAAATTGCGCCAAAGGACTTGATTTCGTTTGAGGTATTTAAGCGCAGCTATGACGCACGCAAAAATGTGGCCCTTGCTTTTATTTATACCGTTGATGTTTCGGTCAAGGATGAAGCGCAGGTATTAACCCATTTTGCTGGCAATGTTCATGTGCGACCATCGCCCGATACCCGCTATCACTTTATAGCGAAAGCACCGCAAAAAATGGAGCAGCGACCAGTCGTCATTGGCTTTGGTCCCTGCGGTATTTTTGCAGCACTGCTGCTGGCGCAAATGGGCTTTAAGCCGATCGTCCTCGAGCGCGGAAAAGCAGTGCGGGAGCGTACCCAAGATACCTGGGGCTTGTGGCGCAAAAACACCCTGAACCCAGAATCCAATGTGCAATTTGGGGAGGGCGGTGCAGGTACCTTTTCCGATGGCAAATTGTGGAGCCAGGTTAAAGATCCGAAGTTTTATGGTCGTAAAGTGCTGCATGAGTTTGTTAAGGCTGGTGCCCCTGAAGAAATTTTGTACGTTGCCAAGCCCCACATTGGCACCTTTCGCTTAGTGGGCGTAGTTGAAAAAATGCGCCAAGAGATTATTGCTTTGGGCGGTGAAATTCGTTTCTCCCAAAAAGTAACGGGTTTTGATATTGAGGACCAGCAGATTCGCGGTGTACAGTTGGAGAATGGTGAGCGTATCGTTGCCGACCAGGTCATATTGGCCTTGGGTCATAGCGCGCGCGATACCTTTCAGGCCTTGCATGATGCCGGTGTGTATTTAGAGGCAAAGCCATTCTCAATTGGATTTCGGATTGAGCATCCCCAGTCGATGATCGATCGGGCGCGCTTGGGTCCGCATGCGGGTAACCCCGTGATTGGGGCAGCCGATTACAAATTAGTACACCATGCCAAAAATGGGCGTTCGGTCTATAGCTTTTGCATGTGCCCGGGCGGCACGGTAGTGGCGGCGACTTCGGAGCCGAACCGTGTGGTTACTAATGGCATGAGTCAGTATTCGCGTAATGAACGCAATGCGAATGCCGGCATTGTGGTGGGCATTACCCCAGACGATTATCCAGGTGGACCAATGGCCGGTATTGAATTTCAGCGAGCCATTGAATCCAAGGCATTTGAGCTCGGCGGTAAAAACTATGAAGCCCCCGGTCAATTGGTCGGTGATTTTTTAGCGCAAAGGCCCTCCACGGATTTTGGTAGCGTATTGCCATCGTACAAACCCGGTGTGCATTTAACGGATCTAGCTAAGAGCTTGCCGGACTATGCGATTGAGGCGATTCGCGAAGCCATTCCTGCATTTGAAAAACAGATACCCGGTTTTTCCATGAACGATGCCGTATTGACTGGGGTTGAGACGCGCACGTCATCGCCCTTGCGGATCACACGCGGCACAAATTACCAAAGTTTGAATATCAAAGGCCTTTATCCTGCAGGCGAGGGAGCGGGCTATGCTGGCGGCATTATGTCCGCCGGAATCGATGGCATTAAAGTCGCCGAGGCGCTGGCATTGGAGTATTTGGCCCAGCACTCCCAATAAAGGAAGTCTTAGCCTGGCGTTTATCGGCCTGGGTTTTCAGAACAGACGATAATGCGGCATGGCTTTAATCGTACTTACAGATGCAAAACTGGCTTTTGGCCACGTTGACTTACTTGCTAACACGGCTTTTACGCTTGAATCAGGTGAGCGCGTTGGCTTAATTGGCCGCAATGGCACTGGTAAATCATCCCTTCTTAAAATTCTGGCTGGCTTTGAAAAGCTAGACGATGGCCTATTGCAGTACCAACAAGGTTTGCGGATTGCGTATGTACCGCAAGAGCCAATCTTTGAGGCGACCGAAACCGTATTCGATGCCGTTGCAAAAGGCGTATCCCAGGCGAAGTCCTTAAGGGAAGAGTACGAGGCTCTCAGTGTAGGAGATTGGGATGACGCATCCCATCAGCGCCTTGATGAGCTGCAATCCGCCTTAGAAGCGGTTAGCGGCTGGAATTGGGAGCAGCGGGTACACGAAACTCTGGATCGCTTGCATTTGCAAGCCGAGATGAAAATCACGGCACTATCGGGAGGTACGAAAAAGCGCGTCGCCTTAGCCCAAGCTTTGGTTGCGGTTCCAGACGTGCTGCTGCTGGACGAGCCAACCAACCACTTGGACTTAGACTCCATCGCATGGTTAGAGGAATTATTAAAAGAGTATCAAGGCTCAGTGGTATTAATTACCCACGACCGGGCCTTTTTGGATGCGGTTTGTACTCAAATCGTCGAGCTGGATCGCGGCATTCTGCGCGGCTATCCCGGTAACTTTTCTGCCTATGAAGTATTAAAGGATCAGGAGCTGAATGCGGAGTCTTTAGCCAATGCCAGGGCCGATAAAATGTTGGCGCAGGAAGAGGTTTGGATACGCAAGGGCGTAGAGGCACGGCGCACGCGTAGCGTTGGCCGGATCGCCCGCCTTGAAAAACTACGTGCTAGCCGTGCACAGCGGCGCGATGCCATTGGCCAAGTGAAGTTGGCGGTATCGGCAGGGGATCGTAGCGGTAAGATCGTAGCGGACTTGCAGAACATATCCAAATCATATGATCGCCCGATCGTGCAAGACTTTACTGCCACTATCTTGCGTGGCGATAAGGTTGGCCTGCTCGGCCCCAATGGTGCTGGCAAGACAACCTTATTAAAACTGATTCTCGGCACTATTGCGCCGGACTCCGGAACAGCGGTGATGGGCACGCGCATTGAAGTGGCTTATTTTGATCAAATGCGCGAAGGTCTTGATCTCAATGCGTCGCTGGAAGATTACATCAGCCCTGGAAGTGAATGGATTGAAATCAACGGCAATCGCAAACACGTCAAGAGTTACTTAAGTGATTTCTTATTCGCGCCGGAGCGCACTAATTCACCGGTAAGTACTTTATCGGGTGGTGAGCGCAATCGCTTGTTGCTCGCCCGTCTATTTGCAAGGCCAGCCAACGTCTTGGTGCTCGATGAGCCTACCAATGACTTGGATATCGATACCCTGGATCTCTTGGAGCAATTGCTGCAGGACTATAAGGGCACGGTCTTTTTAGTCAGCCATGACCGTTACTTTTTAGACAATGTGGTGACCAGCATCATCGCTAATGAGGGTGATGGATTTTGGCGTGAGTACGAGGGCGGCTATGAGGACTGGAAAATTCAGAAGGCACGCTCCGATCAAATTCGCGCGGAAAACGGGAGCCTAAAGACAGAACCTACTGTAAAAGCAAGCATCAAGCCAGCAGAAAAAGGCAGCAAGGAAGTTAAGCCAGTTGCTACTAAAAGCGGTATTCAAAAACTCAATGGCAAAGAGCGCCAAGAGTTAGAAGCCTTGCCCTTGCAGATTGAAGTTCTTGAGACAGAGCAAGCTGAGATTGGCTTGGCGATGAGCAATCCCGATTTATACAAAAATGAACCTGAATTGGCTGCGAGTATGCAGGCCCGCTTAACTGAACTTACTAATCAAATCGATGCCATGCTGCAGCGCTGGGAATTATTACTAAGCCGTTCAGAAGCCTAGACTGAGGCTTCCTTATTCTTTACCAGAACTGGTATTGGCAGCATTGGCAAGATGAAGTTGGCTGCGTAGCAGATCCAGCTCTTCTAGTAAATTAATGGCCAATGCCACGCCGGGTAGATTGAGTTCCAAATCGTGCATGAGGCGCGCAGCCGTTTTGGCTCGCTTGAGCGAGTCGCCGCTGAAACGCCAATCCTGAGGCGATCCGCCAGCAGGACTTAAAACGCCTTCGGAGACCCAGGCCATGATGAGATCTTCTGGGGTCTGCGTTGCTTGTGCGAGCTCCACTATTGTCATATGCACATCATGCTCAACAATGCTGCCTTCAATCCAAGTAATGTGGGTTTGTGTCATGCCATTTATCCCTTTTAGTGACTTCTGGGCTGGAAATCAAATGCACCTTGCAGTGTGCGATAGGCTTCTTTTTGCGCTTCAGTTTCTGCTTTGGGTAAAACAATATTAGGTACAACATAGAGATCACCGGGTTCTTTACTGGGGATGCCTTTTCCTTTGAGGCGCATCTTGCGTCCAGCCGCAGTGCCGGCTGGAATAGTGAGCTCTAACACTGCCCCAGTTGGCATCGGCACATTGACGCTGGTGCCTAAAGCAGCTTCCCATGGGCTCAGTGGTAAATCTAAAAAAACATCTTTACCATCAACGCGGTAAATGGGATTCGGACGAATCTCAATCTCCAAATACAGATCACCTGCTGGCCCGCCACCAAAACCAGGACCGGCTTGACCGGCGAGGCGTAAATTCTGGCCCGCACGAATACCCTGCGGAATACTGACATCGAGTTTGCGCTCTTGCATGAATAACTGACCCTGATCATCGTAGGCCGGCATACTTAATCCAATGGTGCGTTTGGCGCCTTGGTAGGCATCAATTAAATCAATTGTGATCTTGGCATGTTGATCCTGGCCTTTGGCCGATCTGGGTTGTGATTGGCGACCAGCCTGCGCGCGAGCACCTCGGCCAAAGAGAGATTCAAAAAAATCACTTTGGTCGCCACTAAATTCACCATCAGTAAAGGCGCCACTATTCCAATCGGGTGGGGGACTAAAGTCTTGCCCACTCTTCCAATTGCTACCCATTTGATCGTAGGCCGCGCGCTTCTCTGGGTCTTTTAACACCGCAAATGCTTCACCTACTTCTTTAAAGCGCTCCTCTGCACCCGCTTCTTTACTGACATCTGGGTGGTATTTACGGGCCAGCTTGCGATAGGCTTGCTTGATCTCATCTTGGCTTGCAGTACGGGCAACGCCGAGTGTTTCGTAATAGTCTTTGAATTTCATCAGGCGAAAGCAACTCCTGTAGTGGTGTTGGTATGCGGTTTAGTCCATTTTACAGATCTTTACCGCATCCGAATACAGGAATGGCGCAAACCCACGCGCCACTACTTTAACTTAACTCATAATGCCAATTTGCCAGGGTACAAATTCATAGTCGCCTAATCCGAGAAGCTCACTCTTAGAGGGTTTACCGGAGGCGGTTTCTAAAAAGAGTTCAAAAATTCGTTGCCCCATTTCTTGAACGGACACGGTGCCGTCTAAAATTTCACCGCAATTGATGTCCATGTCTTCCGTTAATCGTAAGTACATGGGTGTATTGGTCGCTAATTTGATGCAGGGGGCAGGCTTGCTACCAAACATCGAGCCACGACCCGTTGTAAACGCGATTAGATT
>CAZUMD010000068.1:8406-8671 GCA_964621735.1 uncultured Polynucleobacter sp. | reverse complement strand
GTGATTAATTGAACTGCGGGATCTTTGGCTACCTGCTCACGAAAGCGGTACATATCCTGAAACTTCCAGCGCGTATCGACGTGCAGCAAAGGAAAAGGAAGTGGGCCGGGTGCAAATGCTTTTTTTGCAAGCTCTAACATCACCGTACTGTCTTTACCAATAGAATAGAGCATCACAGGATTATTGGCCTGAGCAACGGCCTCCCGCATAATAAAAATGCTCTCAGATTCTAGGTCACGAAGATGGTGAGGAAGCGCGATCATAC
>CAZUMD010000068.1:0-8396 GCA_964621735.1 uncultured Polynucleobacter sp. | reverse complement strand
TAATATCCCTCTCTGTTTACCTATTAATTTAATCTAAAATAAACCGCGGCTGCCTGCTTAAGGAGGCTTCGGATTAAAGAAATCTAGTACTAGAATCCCGATCAATAACCTAGACAATTGCCAACTTCGCTTGGTACTAAAGCAATCCCCTTTTGTCCGATAAAACCATCACCATTACTCGCTTCGGACGCATTTGAGTTAATTATAAAATAGCTTGTTTTAAGACGATATTCACTGGTCACGACGTGGGCCCTAGAGAATCCATTTGGTCCCAAAGTATTGGAGCTTGGTAAAGGTGTAAACCATGCGGTCGTTATGTACCGGTTTTTTTGGCTCCTCGACCTGGGCTCGAACCAGGGACCTACGGATTAACAGTCCGGCGCTCTACCGACTGAGCTATCGAGGAATTGCAATAGCCAATATCATACAACATCTTTCTAAATAAGCTCAAATATGGCCTCCCTTGACCTGCGTGTCATCCTCTACCTAATATTGGCTGCTTTGCTGTGGGCAGGCAATGCTGTAGTCGGTCGTATGCTGGTGGGGGAGATTTCTCCGCTTCTGTTAAGTACCATTCGTTGCATTGTTGCAGCGCTCGTATTGCTACCTCTAGGCTATTCTGTTTTGCGTGCCGATAGCGCTCTTTGGAAAAACAAAAAACGCTTTTTACTTTTGGGACTGCTTGGCTTAGGCGGTTACAACATGCTGCTTTATATGGCGATTCAGACATCAACTCCAATTAATGTGACTTTGATTGGCGCCAGTATGCCCATCATGATGCTGTTGATTGGGGCAGTATTCTTTTCAACGAAGCCCAATTGGTTTCAGGTGATTGGCGCACTTATTTCAATCACCGGAGTTTGTATGGTTCTCTCGCGCGGCGAGTGGCAAGCTATTTTTCAAATGGAATTAGTCTACGGTGACTTACTGATGGTGTTGGCAACCATTTTATGGGCTTTTTATAGTTGGATGCTTGCGCATCCTGGAAAAAGTACTGAGCGCCAATGGCCTTGGAGTGGTTTTTTACTGGCCCAGGTATTAGTAGGTTTACTGTGGTCATCGGCATTTACCGTAGTCGAATGGCAGGGGGGATATATGCATTTTGAGCCTAGCGTGCTTGTTATCCTACTCATTTTGTACGTTGCTCTTGGCCCATCGCTGATTGCCTACCGCTGTTGGGGCTTGGGCGTTTCTAGAGTAGGGCCTACGATCGCTGCTTTTTTTGCTAACCTGATCCCACTCTTTACTGCCATTTTGTCTACTGTAATTCTAGGTGAATCGCCCCAAGGATTTCATGGGCTGGCCTTTATCTTAATTGCAACTGGCATCGCTATCTCGGTAATCTTTGCACCCAAAGTATCGAAGAAGATCTAATATATATCCATGAAATCAATTAACCATTCTTCCGTTCGTATACCGAAGGTGCTAAGCATTGCCGGATCGGATAGTGGTGGTGGCGCTGGTTTACAAGCAGACCTCAAGGTGATGACATCCTTGGGTGTGTATGGCATGACCGTAGTGACTGCCATCACTGCGCAAAATACCCTGGGCGTGAGCAAAATTCAGGGGATTGATTTGGATGTCATTGAAGCCCAAATCGATGCGGTAGTCAGCGACATCGGCGTAGATGCGGTCAAGATTGGCATGCTTTCCACTCCTGAGATTGTGCACTGCGTTGCTGCGGCATTGCGTCGCCATGCAATTAAAACCATCGTGCTGGATCCTGTCTTACGAGCGACATCCGGAGCAAGCTTGGGCGGCGATGCAACGGCACACGCCATGCGCGATGTTTTGTTTCCTCTGGCAACCGTGATTACGCCCAATATGGAAGAGGCTTCTATTTTGCTGGGCCGACCTGTCTTAGAGCCCGATGACTTTGTGCAAGCAGCCCAAGATCTTCTCCAAATGGGCCCAGCAGCCGTTTTAATTAAGGGCGGTCATCTCGATCAAAAGCATACCCAACTGATGGATTACTTGGTATGGCATGCAGTCGATGAAGATGGTAAAGCCATTACTGAGGAGCAGAAGTTACTGCATTACCGCGTTAATACTGCTAATACGCATGGCACAGGCTGCTCTTTATCGTCTGCAATTGCTTGCTATCTAGCGCAGGGCCATCAACTCAAACACGCAGTTGCGAAAGCCATTGCCTATGTTGAGGCGGGCCTAGAAGCAGGTATTTATTTAAATATTGGCGCAGGCTCTGGACCGCTATGGCATATGCACGCGTTTTATCCCACTGCATTGCCTGACGACACTAACCCCTCAGTTCCTTAGCCAGGCAGTGATTGGGATTTTGCTTGCCTCATGAGTTGGGTTAGGCGCTTGACTGCAGCCTCCGGATTATCGGATCCTGTAATTGCCCGAACTACCGCAACCGATCCGACGCCTGTTTCAGCGACCGCCTGGATTGTGGATTCATCAATGCCGCCAATGCCAACCAGGGGATAGTGACTCATCAGCTGCGTATATTTGCGGAGTCGCCCCAGTCCTTGCGGTGCAGTGGGCATCTGCTTTAACTGCGTTGGAAAGACAGCGCCCATCGCAATGTAACTCGGTAAGAAGCTGTCGGCATAAATCATTTCTGCATAGCCGTGGGTACTCAAACCTAAACGCAAACCCGCTTTGCGAATGGCATCTAAATCGGCAAGAGCCAGATCTTCTTGACCCAGGTGAACGCCATAGGCACCTGCATCAATCGCTTCACGCCAATAGTCATTAATAAAAAGAAGGGTCTTGCTGCCTTGCACAGCAGCTACGGCGGCATTCATTTCTGCCATAAGGCGTCCGCGATCAAGCGTACCTTCGGCTTTATAGCGTAACTGAACGGTTGGCACTTCGGCATCGACCATGCGCTTAACCCACTCGGCATTGGGCAATACCGCATACAGTCCAAGTGCATGAGGGCATGCAGGGAAGGCATTGGCATGGGACTGATGCGGTGTTGGCATTAAGTCAAAGTAGTCTGGCAGGCTTGGCCAACTGGCCGGATTAAAGCCGCCCGCATGATGTGCCATGCGCGACCACGCCTTACCCAAAACCTGTGCATCGGTTTCAATAAAGCCCATCTGGATTGCAGCCAGAGCGCCAGCCAGCTCGTAATGATCGCCGGCATGGTTATTGTCTAATGCAGGAGGCAACTGATGGATGCTGGATTCAGGAACGCGAATGGCTAAATCATCTTGCTGATGGCAGGCGATAATTTGTTCCGCAAGATCGCGAATGAGGCTCATGAAGTCTGATGCCAAAACGGGGTGCCAACCAAGGGGGTGCTCGCCTGCGCTGAATTCTGCGCCTGCATGGCACCGGATAAGTAGGCTGCCCGACCGGCATCAACGGCTTTTGCAAATGCGCTTGCCATCGCCACGGGATTGTCGGCCAAGGCTACGGCGGTATTGAGTAAAACGCCATCAAAACCCCATTCCATGACAGTGCAGGCATGGGATGGAAGGCCAAGACCAGCATCAACCAAAAGTGGTACCTGCAAGCGCTCACGTAAGAGTTTCATGGCATAGGGATTGAGCGGTCCTTGCCCTGTTCCAATGGGAGCTGCCCAGGGCATTACTGCTTGGCAACCGATATCTACTAATCGTTGACAGAGAATTAAGTCCTCAGTGCAGTAGGGCAGAACCTTAAAGCCATCCTTAATCAAGGTTTCGGCAGTGTGAACTAAACGTAAGGTATCGGGCTGCAGGGTGTAATCATCGCCAATTAACTCGAGCTTAATCCAGTCGGTTTCAAATACTTCTCGGGCCATTTGGGCCGTCGTAATGGCTTCTTGCGGGCTATGGCAACCAGCGGTGTTTGGCAATACGGGGACAGCCATTTTTTTGAGTAAATCCCAAAAGCCACTGTGCGCTTCGGTAGTGGATGTGCCTTGGCGCCGAAGGCTAACGGTGATCATTCCGGGCTTTGCTAGAGCAACGGCATTTTCCAAAATTTGCGGCGATGGATAACGCGAGGTACCGAGGAGTAAGCGACTGGCAAAGGTCTCACCATAGAGAACCAATGCATCGCTGGTAGAAAGGGGAAGTGAAGTCGTCATGGGAACAGATGTGTTATCGAGAGCAGATTAACCGCCGGTTACCGGGGCGATGATTTCAACCTGATCGTTTTCGTGCAGGATGTATTCCGCATGGCTCGTCTTGGGCACAAATTGCAAATTAACCGCAACAGCGTAGGGCGGCTTCGCCTCAATCATCACCAAGAGATCAGTAATGCGACTATTGCTGGGCAGCTCGCGCGGAATTTGATTGGCTATGACGCGCATGCGAGTAACTCACTTTGGGGGTCATGCGTCACCCGTAAATTGAGACGCTTGGCCAATGTACTGGATGCAGGCGACGGGTCTCTTGCCGAAGAGCGCAACAGCTCAATCGCGCAATCCATCACTGCAGGCGCAATTAAGAAGCCGTGCCGATATAGGCCGTTGATTAACATCAGCCCAGGCTTACTGATTCGGATCTCGGGCAAATTGTCTTTCAGGGTAGGCCGGCATTGCGTACTCATTTCTAAAATACGGGCCTCAGCAAAACCGCTATGCACGGTATAGACCGCGCTGAGCAATTCCATTGCCGAGCGCACACTCGTGGGCGATAGGTCTTCGGATTCAATTTCAGTGGCGCCAACCACGTACATATCATCCTCTTTGGGGGCAATGTAAATCGGATAACGCGGATGAATGAGCCGAGTAGGGCGCTTGAGTTTGACTTCGGGCGCATGCAACCGGATTACCTCACCGCGGATGCCGCGCAAGGGATTGGAGTCCCACGCCTCTTTTGCGCCCAGACCACGGCAATCAATCACCCAGTCATGCTTTCCTTGGCGATGCAGATCATCGGGATCAATTGCCTGATTCCAATGTAGCTTTACTTGCATGGCACCCAGCGCCTGTAATAAAGAAGCTAGCAATTGCCGATTATCCAATTGGCCTTCGTGTGGCAAAAACAAACCCTGATGAAAGCGATCCGCTAAGCTGGGCTCAAGTCCTGCTAAGGAATGGCGATCGAGCTGCTGTGGCTGCTCAAGCGGATAGGCGGATGCACCTGCCTGCTCGCTCTCGTGGCAATTGCGAACCAGTTGCGCAGTAAGGCGTTTGGCTTCAATGGCATCTTGTTGATGCCAAACAAAGATAGTTCCTTCTTGCTGAAAAAAAACCGGAAGGCTGAGTTCAGCTGTGAAGGCTTGCCAGCGCGGCAAGCTGTACATGCCCATTTGCACCACATTGGCTTCAGTAATCGCAGACTCAGCCAGTGGGGCCAGCATCGCCGCTGCAACCATTGCAGCTGCATGCTCGCCATCGGCGCCGCCGCGATCATAGAGCGATACCTCTGCACCGCCTTTTGCTAGGGCGTAAGCCATCATCCGGCCCATCAGGCCAGCCCCGACGATGGCTATTCGCTTGCCAGCAAAAGAAGGACTCTGGTCAACGAGCATGGTATCTACAGCCAATACCTTATTGGTAAATCTCGCTACCGCGTTTGCGGAACTCAATCGACTTCTCTTCCATGCCTTTGACTGCCTCCACTACTTTCGGATTGCCATCGGCATCTAAAGTAGCAGCGTAGTCACGCACTTCTTGGGTAATCTTCATTGAGCAGAACTTCGGACCGCACATCGAGCAGAAGTGGGCAATCTTGGCGCCTTCAGCAGGCAAGGTGGCATCGTGATACTCGCGCGCACGCTCCGGATCGAGACCCAGATTAAATTGGTCTTCCCAGCGGAACTCAAAGCGCGCTTTCGATAGTGCGTTATCGCGGACTTGAGCGCCAGGCAACCCTTTAGCCAAGTCTGCACCATGCGCTGCAATCTTGTAGGTAATGATGCCTTCGCGCACATCTTCTTTGTCGGGCAAGCCCAAATGCTCTTTGGGTGTGACGTAGCACAGCATGGCTGTGCCGTACCAACCAATTTGTGCCGCGCCAATACCGCTGGTAATGTGATCATAGCCTGGCGCAATATCGGTAATCAGTGGTCCAAGGGTATAGAAGGGTGCCTCTAAGCAATGCTTGAGCTCTTCAGTCATATTTTCTTCAATGCGCTGCATCGGCACGTGGCCTGGGCCTTCAATCATCACCTGAACGTCGTGCTTCCAGGCTTTAGCAGTAAGCTCACCCAAGGTATGCAATTCACCAAACTGGGCTGCGTCATTGGAGTCGGCAATACAGCCTGGACGTAAACCATCGCCTAAGCTAAAGGACACGTCATACGCTTTCATGATCTCGCAAATTTCATCGAACTTGGTATAGAGGAAATTTTCTTTGTGGTGAGCGAGGCACCATTTCGCCATAATCGAGCCGCCGCGCGACACAATGCCGGTGATGCGGTCAGCTGTAAGCGGAACATAACGCAGTAATACTCCAGCATGAATGGTGAAGTAATCCACGCCTTGCTCGGCTTGTTCGACTAAGGTGTCACGGAACATTTCCCAGGTGAGGTCTTCGGCGATGCCGCCAGTTTTATCCAGCGCCTGGTAAATGGGCACCGTTCCAATCGGTACAGGGGAGTTACGAATAATCCATTCGCGGGTTTCGTGGATGTGTTTACCAGTGGAGAGATCCATGATGGTGTCTGCACCCCAACGAATCGACCACACCATCTTTTCGACTTCTTCATTAATCGAGGAAGTGACGGCGGAGTTACCTAAGTTGCCGTTAATCTTGACCCGGAAGTTGCGGCCAATAATCATTGGCTCTAACTCAGGATGATTGATGTTGGCTGGAATGATGGCGCGGCCTGCGGCAATTTCTTGGCGCACAAATTCAGGGGTAACGATCTCAGGTAAGTTGGCGCCATAGCTTTTACCCGGATGTTGCTTGAGTAATTGGGTGTAACGGGGATCTTTGCGTAATTGCTCAAGGCCCATTGATTCGCGCAAGGCAACGTATTCCATCTCGGGCGTAATGATGCCTTGGCGGGCGTAATGCATTTGACTGACATTGGCCCCAGACTTGGCAACGCGGGGCGCTCCAATGTGGGCAAAGCGCAGGTGTTGGGTAGCAGCATCTTGGGAGCGCGCCACTCCATACTCCGAAGTTGGGCCAGACAACTGCACGGTATCGCCCCGCTCTGAAATCCAATTGGCGCGCAGTTTAGGCAAGCCTTCTTCCAAGTGAATCACAATATCCGGATCACTGTAGGGGCCGGAGGTGTCATAGACGGGAACAGGTGGATTGGGAACCATCTCCTTGCCCACCGCAGTAGGCAATTGTTCAATCATGCGAATCGGCGCCTGAATATCCGAACGCGAGCCTTCTAGGTACGTTTTGGTTGAAGCGGGATACGCAAACTTTTGCCCAAAGTCACGCTCTAGACTTTTGAGTGTGGGAATCTCGGGTTTTGCGGGTTTTGTTTTGACGTCTGCTGTGCTCATATCCATCTCCTAACTGATTATTCGATGGACGAAACCGGGTACCGGTTTTGATGACACTCCCCACGCCAGCATTATCTGGATCGGGTAATAGGGTCTTTCTCAGCGCCACCAGTTACGGAGGGCACCCCTGTTTCATCCTTATACGCATTTAACCATGATTTGGTCGCTCATGCCCTGACCTGAATCAAGCTGAGGCATTGCTGCGCCGCAAAATAAAATCGGCAGTGACGAGGGCAGCATCCGCAGTGAATTCATCGGCCAAAATACGGGCAGCCGCTTCACCAAAAGAGACCGCAATAAAGCCGGCCACCTCGCCATCGCGGTTGGTGGGCAGCAAATTGCTCGGGAGTAATAAATCGTAGATAAACAGGGATTCCGTATGAAACCCCAAGGGCGGGGTGGGCCTACGCATCTCCATGCGGCCTGCAGGCTGAATCTCGCTGGCAATGGCTTTGGGGATGCCAGCTTCTTCCCAAAGCTCGCGGGAGGCGCAAACCCAGGGGGTTTCATCGGCTGAAATACCTCCAGCACTCACGTTATCCAATTTTCCAGGGTCTATTTGCTTGTTTTCACTACGGCGACCCAGCCAGATATGACCGCTTTCAGTAAAACCGTTGATATGGCTAGCCATACTCTTGAGCCCAAAGGTACGAAAAGCAGCCCGTTCCAGCTGAAACAAGGCGTGCCCCTGGGCATCGATAAAGGCAAATTCTTCGTTACGCCAGCCTGGAATAAACCCCCCTTGGCGCATGCGATCAGCCAAGGCTCGCATGGTTTTGCTGAGAAGGGCGGGACGGCGACCATCGAGGAGCATGCGATGGGAATCACAATGCACCCCAGCAATGGGGCTTGTGGTCAGAGAATGCTTTAAAAAAGTAAAAAAATCCGAGTGCAGATGACCCGCGATTTGGCCGAGCTGATTGCCGGATGGAATTGCAAGAAAAATGGGCACGTATTCCGATGGAACCGAGCGCGCCGTATTTTGGAGCAATTCTTCGAGGGCAGCAAGAGTGCTGGGCGTGAG
>CAZUMD010000067.1:0-8701 GCA_964621735.1 uncultured Polynucleobacter sp. | reverse complement strand
CAGCCCTTGGATGCGCTTATTCCGTAATGCCCGCCGCTGGGCGGAATAACAAAAGCATATACAGCATGCTGATGGAGCCAGTGACCTTTTCTGAATCGGGTGGTATTCGGTATTTGCATTTTGGAACAGAATTAATTCAGGGGGCAATGCGTATACGTGACCCCAATGAAATCCATCTGGAGTACAACCAACAAATGATGGCTTGGCTTTTGTTTCTGCAGAGCAAGCCCGGAATGCAGGTAGCCCAGCTGGGTCTAGGCACTGGCGCTCTAACTAAATTTACACACCTGCATTGCCCCGCTGTCAAAACCACGGTAGTGGAAGTCAACCCGTCGGTCATCATTGCCGCGCGTAGTATGTTTTTTACGCCAGACGACGATCGCCGCCTCAAGACCTTGCAAATCGATGCGCATGCATTTGTACATGATGCTCAATTGCACAATCGCTTTGATGCCCTCCAAGTGGATCTGTACGACGCCATCTGCGATGGTCCCTCGGCTAGCTCACTTGACTTTTATGCTGGCTGCTATGATTTACTGAAGTCGCCCGGTGTTTTAACGGTCAATTTATTTTCTCGGCACAAAAGCTTTGACATCAACCTCAATCATATTTGCGAAGCCTTTGATAATCGCGTCTTGCTGTTTCCGGAATCCCACGACTGCAATGTAGTGGCCATGGCATTTAAGGGCCCGTCTTTATCGGTGGAGTGGGCTGATATTGTCAAGCGCGCCAAACTGATTCAAGAAAAAACCGGCTTAGCAACCGCATCGTGGGCATCTGGCTTGCGACATGCTAATGCGAGGCAAGAAAACGCCTTGAATATCTAAAGCGAGATACTTTAATCCGATTTGAGCAAAAAAATAAGGGGATCAATGATCCCCTTATTCAATATAACTAACTACTGGTTGTTAACGACAGGTTGTTAACTGTAGATTATTAACTCTGAGCTACCTTGCTTATACGGTAACAGTGTCGGCAACATCACTAAACGACTTGATCTTGTCAAAATTCATATAGCGATACACCTCACTGGCTTTTGCGTTGAGCGAACCCAGTTGATCAAGGTACTCCTGCATCGTCGGAATGCGCCCTAGTAGCGCCGCAACTGCAGAGAGCTCAGCAGAGGCCAAGAAGACATTGGTATCAATGCCTAAGCGATTGGGGAAGTTGCGAGTCGAGGTCGAAACGGCCGTGGCGCCTTTGCGCATCGATGCTTGGTTGCCCATACATAGAGAGCAGCCAGGCGCTTCCATGCGGGCGCCCGTGCGACCCAAAATGCCGTAATAGCCTTCCTCAGTCAGAACCATCGCATCCATCTTAGTTGGGGGCGCAATCCAGAGGCGGGTTGGGATATCCGTTTTACCCTCAAGTACTTTGCCGGCAGCACGGAAGTGGCCAATGTTGGTCATGCAAGAGCCGATAAAGACTTCATCGATCTTGGTTCCAGCTACTTCAGAGAGAAACTTCACATCATCTGGATCATTCGGGCAGGCCAAAATCGGTTCTTTGATTTCGTTGATGTCGATTTCAATGATCTCGGCATAGTCTGCATTGGCATCGGCTTTGAGTAATTGTGGATTGGCAATCCAAGCTTCCATCGCTTTAATACGGCGGCCTAAAGTACGTGCATCTTCGTAGCCATTGGCAATCATCCACTTCATTAAGGTGATGTTGGAGCGCATGTACTCAATAATCGGCTCTTTATTTAAATGCACGGTGCAACCACCAGCAGAGCGTTCGGCCGAAGCGTCGGACAATTCAAATGCTTGCTCTACTTTGAGATCAGGCAAACCTTCGATCTCCAAAATACGACCTGAGAAAATATTCTTCTTGCCTTGCTTTTCCACCGTGAGCAAACCACGCTTAATCGCATAGAGCGGAATGGCATTCACTAAGTCACGCAGTGTTATGCCGGGCTGCATATTTCCTTTGAAGCGAATCAATACCGACTCTGGCATGTCTAGTGGCATTACGCCGGTAGCAGCAGCAAATGCAACTAAGCCAGATCCAGCTGGGAATGAAATGCCAATCGGGAAACGGGTATGGCTATCACCACCGGTGCCGCAGGTATCGGGCAAGAGCAGGCGATTAAGCCAGCTGTGAATCACGCCATCGCCGGGACGCAAAGAAACGCCGCCGCGATTGGTCATGAAGGAAGGCAACTCGTGGTGGGTGCGGATATCGACTGGTTTAGGGTATGCCGATGTATGGCAGAAGGACTGCATCATCAGGTCAGTTGAAAAGCCAAGGCAAGCCAAATCTTTGAGTTCATCACGGGTCATCGGGCCAGTCGTATCTTGCGAGCCTACGGTAGTCATGTGCGGTTCGCAGTAGGTGCCGGGACGAACGCCTTGGCCCTCAGGTAGGCCACATGCGCGACCCACCATTTTTTGGGCCAAGCTAAAGCCTTTTTTGTTATCGGGCGGGCTAATCGGCAAACGGAATTCAGTGGATGCGGGGAGACCTAAGGCAGCACGGGCCTTAGCGGTAAGCCCACGACCAACGATCAGGGGAATACGACCACCCGCACGTACTTCGTCCAAAATCACGGGTGACTTGAGTGAAAACGCAGCAATCTCAGTACCGTTTTTAAACGCCTTGCCTTCATAAGGGCGCAGTTCAATGACATCACCCATATTCATTTGGCTAACGTCGAGCTCGATTGGTAATGCGCCGGCGTCTTCCATGGTGTTAAAGAAAATCGGAGCAATCTTGGTTCCAAGGCAAACGCCGCCAAAGCGCTTATTAGGAACAAAGGGGATGTCTTGGCCGGTCCACCAGAGCACCGAGTTAGTGGCGGATTTACGGGAAGAGCCTGTACCGACGACATCGCCAACATAGGCAATTTGATGGCCTTTTTTCTGCAGCAGCTCAATTTGCTTCATAGGGCCGCGTACGCCAGTCTCATCTGGCTCAATGCCAGTACGGGGATTTTTTAGCATGACGGTGGCGTGCAGCGGAATATCCGGGCGGCTCCACGCATCCGGAGCCGGGGATAAGTCATCGGTATTGGTCTCGCCAGTGACTTTAAACACGGTCAAGGTCATGCTCTCGGGAACAGCAGGGCGGCTCGTAAACCATTCCGCATTGGCCCAGCTTTGCATGACTGACTTTGCATGGGCATTGCCTTTCTCGGCCATCTCCTGAACGTCATTAAAGTAATCAAACATCAAGAGGGTTTTCTTGAGCGCCTCAGCCGCTGCTGCTGCGCACTCTGCATCTGCCAGCAATTCAACTAGGGGGGCAATGTTGTAGCCGCCCAGCATGGTGCCGAGCAACTCGGTGGCTTTAACACGGGAAATTAAGGGAGATTTATCCGTTCCTTTGGCAACTGCAGCCAAAAACTCGGCCTTAACTTTAGCGGCTTCATCAACACCAGCAGGAACGCGGAAGGTAATCAGGTCCACCAGCTCAGCCTCTTTACCCTTGGGGGGGTTTTTCAGTAAACCAATTAGCTCAGCAGTCTGATCTTTGGTTAAGGGCAGGGCGGGGATACCAAGTGCTGCACGTTCTGCAACTTGGGCGTTGTAAGCTTCTAACATCGCGTTTCCTATGAATAAGGGGTTATCAATTGAATGGCGAAGCAAGGTAAGCCAAAGGCTTGACCATGATCAAGTCTATTGTAATGTTTTGATCGGATGCTGGACATCAAAATTTGTAAAAAATGCTATGAAAAGGGTCAAAAAAGAGCCTATTCATGACTTAACCTAGCTAAATGGTATGTTCATCCTTCAGGGCCCAAACCAAGGAAATCACCCATCCGATCAATGTCCAGCCTAAAAACAGGTTGAGGGCAAAAATAGCCCCCGTATTGGCTCGCTTCCTGTAAAACGCGATGGCAAAGGGCAAAAAATAAAATAGGGAGAGGATGGTAATTAAAGCAGCAAATAAAAGGCGCATTTCGACTTCCTCGTGGTCCCATTGGGGCAAATGGGGGTATATGAATAAAAGGTGATTTTACTGCCTGCGTAAATTTGGAATTCTTGTAAAGGTATCGTTATAATTAGAATTTCCAACAGAGCCAAAGCGCGATGACCAAATACGTTTTTGTCACTGGTGGCGTAGTTTCTTCCTTAGGGAAAGGAATTGCAGCTGCCTCGCTTGCCGCGATTCTCGAATCCCGCGGTCTGAAAGTCACCCTCCTTAAATTAGACCCCTACATTAACGTTGATCCGGGTACCATGAGCCCCTTTCAGCATGGCGAAGTCTTTGTGACGGAAGATGGGGCTGAGACCGATTTAGATCTGGGTCATTACGAGCGCTTTGTTTCGGCGAAGATGCGCAAAAGCAATAACTTTACAACTGGCCAGATTTACGAATCGGTGATTCGTAAGGAGCGGCGTGGCGAGTACCTCGGCAAGACAGTTCAGGTCATTCCGCACATTACTAATGAAATCCAGGCTTTTGTAGAGCGGGGTGCCAAAGCCAGCCTTGATGGGCAAGCCGATATTGCCATTTGTGAGATTGGCGGTACCGTAGGTGATATTGAATCCCTGCCTTTTTTAGAGGCCGCTCGCCAAATGAGCCTGCGCCTGCCGCCCCACAGCTGTGCCTTCGTCCACCTGACTTTAGTTCCCTACCTAATCAGTGCCGGCGAACTGAAAACAAAGCCAACCCAGCATTCCGTACAAAAGCTGCGCGAGATTGGCATCATGCCGACCGTGTTGCTGTGCCGCGCCGATCGCCCGATTCCGGAGGATGAGCGCGCGAAGATTTCCTTATTCTCGAACGTGCGGGAAGAATCAGTCATCTCGGTATGGGATGTCGATACCATTTACAAGATTCCACAGATGCTGCACGAGCAAGGCATGGATGATCTGATCTGCCGCGAACTGCACATTGAAGCAAAGCCAGCCGACCTCTCCGTATGGACCCATTTGGTCTACGAGATGGAAAATCCCCAACATGAGGTCATGATTGGCATGGTGGGCAAGTATGTCGACTTAACTGAGTCGTATAAGTCTTTAATTGAAGCCTTGCGCCATGCCGGTATTCACAATCACACGCGGGTGAACATTCGCTATATTGATTCAGAGCAGATTGAAAAAGACGGCATCGCTTGCCTCGCTAATTTAGATGCCATTCTGGTTCCAGGCGGCTTTGGTAAACGCGGCACCGAAGGCAAGATTGCTGCTATCCGATATGCCCGTGAGAACCGCATTCCTTACCTCGGTATTTGTTTAGGTATGCAATTGGCGGTAATCGAATTCGCCCGCCATGTAGCCCACATTACTGGGGCCAACAGCACCGAGTTTGATCCGGAGACGGCGCACCCCGTTGTGGCTCTCATAACCGAATGGCTTGACCGCGAAGGGCGCGTTGAGAAACGCGGCGACGATTCCGATTTAGGTGGCACCATGCGCTTAGGTTCGCAGCGCTGTCCAGTGAAAGCGAATACCTTGGCGCATACCATTTATGGCGACGAAGTCAACGAGCGTCATCGCCATCGGTATGAAGTCAATAATATTTACGTACCCCGTTTGGAGGGATCTGGACTGGTTATCTCAGCGCGCACCCCAACGGAATCATTGCCTGAGATGATGGAGTTGCCCAAGACCATGCATCCCTGGTTCTTTGGTGTGCAGTTCCACCCCGAATTTACCTCGACGCCACGCGACGGCCATCCACTCTTTTTGGCTTACATTAAAGCAGCCCTGGCGCACCACGATGCAAACCAAGCGGTGGCAGCATGAAACTCTGTGGATTTGATGTTGGCCTTGATCGGCGTTTCTTCTTGATTGCCGGTCCGTGCGTAATTGAGTCTGAGCAGTCGGCTATGGATATTGCCGGCACGCTAAAGGAAATTACGGGATCACTCGGCATTCCATTTATTTATAAGTCGTCGTTCGATAAAGCCAATCGCACCTCGGGCAATTCCTTTCGGGGACTTGGCACGGAAAAAGGCTTAGCGATTTTGGCCAAAGTCCGCAAAGAGATCGGTGTGCCCGTCTTGACGGACGTGCATGACATTAGCGAAATTGCCTCCGTCGCCGCGGTAGTGGATGTAATGCAAACACCGGCTTTTTTATGCCGCCAAACGGACTTCATTCGGGCTTGCGCGCAAAGCGGTAAGCCAGTCAATTTCAAGAAGGGCCAGTTTTTGTCTCCGCATGAGATGCTCAATGTGATTCAGAAGGCACGTGACGCCGCAGCAGAAGCCAATGTGCCCGATCAGTTTATGGTGTGCGAGCGCGGCGCCTCATTTGGTTATAACAATTTAGTGTCGGATATGCGCAGCCTTGCCATCTTGCGGGAAACCCATGCACCGGTCGTGTTTGATGCAACCCATTCAGTTCAATTGCCCGGTGGTCAGGGCGGCAGTAGTGGCGGGCAGCGTGAATTTGTCCCCGTGTTGGCGCGCGCTGCAATGGCAGTCGGCATTAGTGGCCTCTTTATGGAAACCCATCCCGATCCAGCCAAGGCACTGTCCGATGGGCCGAACGCGGTGCCATTAAATCGCATGAAAGAATTATTGGAATCGCTTGTTGCAATCGATGCGGTTGTGAAAAAAAGCGGTACTTTTTTAGAAGAGCAGTTTTGAGGAGAAGTTCATGAGTGCCATCGTCGATATTATCGGTAGAGAAATTTTAGATTCACGCGGTAATCCAACGGTAGAGTGCGATGTGCTCCTCGAGTCTGGCGTGATGGCCCGGGCTGCAGTTCCATCGGGCGCCTCGACTGGTTCGCGTGAAGCGATTGAAATGCGCGATGGTGATGCCGAGCGCTACCTTGGTAAAGGTGTTCTCAAGGCCGTTCAAAATATCAATACCGAAATTGCGGAAGCGGTAATGGGACTGGACGCGAGTGAGCAGGCTTTCTTGGATCGCACCATTAATGAGCTCGACGGCACCCATAACAAAGCCCGTCTCGGTGCAAACGCCACTTTGGCTGTTTCCATGGCTGTGGCCCGTGCCGCCGCAGAAGAGGCTGGCTTGCCTTTGTACCGCTACTTTGGCGGATCTGGCGCGATGCAGCTTCCCGTGCCGATGATGAACATCGTCAATGGAGGCGCGCATGCGAACAATAGCTTAGATATTCAAGAATTCATGATCATGCCGGTGGGTACGGAAACCTTCCGCGAGGCATTGCGCTGCGGTGCTGAGATCTTCCATGCCCTGAAGAAAATTCTGCAGGATAAGAATATGCCAACTTCCGTTGGCGATGAGGGCGGCTTTGCACCGAATTTTGCGAGCAATAAGGAATGCCTTGAAACTATTTTGCTCGCCATTGAAAAAGCGGGTTACAACGCCGGTGAAGATGTACTGCTGGCACTGGATTGCGCTGCGAGTGAGTTCTATAAAGACGGCAAATACCACCTCGCTGGTGAAGGTTTGCAGCTGAGTTCAAGCGAATTCTCGGATTACTTGGGTAATTTAGCTGATCAGTTTCCGATTGTTTCCATCGAAGATGGTATGCATGAGAGTGACTGGGATGGCTGGGCTGACATAACGCAAAAGCTAGGCAAAAAGATTCAGCTGGTTGGCGATGATTTGTTTGTCACCAATACGCGCATCCTAAAAGAAGGCATCGAAAAGGGTGTTGCAAACTCCATCCTGATCAAAATCAATCAAATCGGCACCCTGACAGAGACCTTTGCCGCAATTGAAATGGCGAAGCGCGCTAACTACACCGCAGTGATTTCACACCGCTCTGGCGAAACCGAGGACAGCACGATTGCCGACATTGCAGTGGGTACCAATGCAGGCCAGATTAAAACGGGCTCCTTGTCGCGTTCGGATCGGATTGCTAAGTACAACCAGTTACTGCGCATTGAGGAAGATTTAGGTGATGTAGCTACCTACCCAGGTAAGTCAGTTTTTTATAACCTAAAGAAATAAACGTCGACTTTCCAAAGTCATGCGACTCATTATCTATTCCATGTTTGGTTTGCTGATTGCAATCCAATACCCGCTCTGGTTAGGGAAGGGCGGCTGGTTTAAGGTCTACGAGATGGAAAAGCAACTCAAGGATCAGAAAGAGTTAAACCAAGCCCTAGCGCTACGCAATACAAAGCTGGTTGGTGATGTGAACGACTTGAAATCGGGGACTCGAGCGATTGAAGAGCGGGCACGGGCAGAGCATGGCATGCTAAAAGAGGGTGAGTACTTTGTACAAATTCTACCGAGCGATAAATCTGTAGCAGAGGCAAAGCAGGATGCGCTTGCTAAAGAGGCGCAAAAACCGCAGTAAGTAGTAGCCGCTTAATGCCCACCCGATGGCGGCCGAGTAGCATCGGTCAGCAAATCCGTTTTGAACACCTGGATGCAATCCACTGCATCAAAACGGTAGGCCTTGCCGCAAAACTCACACCCGGTCTCTACTGCACCTTGTTCGGCCAGGATACTATTTACTTCTTCTTCCCCCAGCATGCGCAGAACATCGGCAACCTTGAGGCGTGAACAGCGGCAGGCAAACTGCACTGTCCTTGCCGGAAATGCACGAACGCCTGCTTCGCTGGATTCATTCAAAAAGAGCCTGCGTAATGTGGTCTCCGGGTTGAGCTCAAGCAACTCATCGGTAGTAATGGTTTCGCCCAGCGCCTGAATGCGACTCCAGCCCTCGGCTGCAGCCTGAGGATCAAGATGCACGTGGCCGCCCGAATTGGGTAAACGTTGCAACAGTAAACCCCCCACGACCTGTTCGTTAGAGGCAAGCCAAATGCGGGTTTCCAATTGTTCTGAATGGCGCATGTAAAGCATGA
>CAZUMD010000066.1:0-8709 GCA_964621735.1 uncultured Polynucleobacter sp. | reverse complement strand
AAATCAATCGTAGTAGCGGTGCCCGCATTGACAATGACACTATTGCCGCTCGATAGTGTGCGCGCTGCAATCAGGCCGGCCCACCGATCGGCGCCGAGTTGTTCGGGTTGTGTATAGCGTGACCGTAGACCGTCAACAGCGGAATTTCCGTGCAAGCGAAACCAGGCTACATCTTGCCATTGCGTAAACAGCTGCTTGAGGTTGGTAGCACATTCTTCTGCAGCAACGCAGCAGATACCAATCGCATCCGGCTTTGGGATGGTTTGCAAAATGTAATGCGCTAACTCGGCGCAGTGCTCTGGGGAAAGCAGTAATTGCGTATCGATCGCCCCGGAATAAAGCCAAAGTTTTTTATTGCGGTCAATTGGATTTTGCTGCGACTCGACTGCCGCCCATTTCAGGCGTGTATTGCCGACATCAAACAGGAGATAAAGGCTCATGCTTGCCTGCGCAGCGAGACGTCACCGGCATGTACGGCAACCATCGCACGATCCGTTTGAATTTGATATGCACCGGTATGGTCAATGCCGGATGCTAGGCCCTCAATCATTTTCTCTCCGAGCGCGCTTGTAAAAACAGGCTCTCCTTGATAGGCATCCCAGTCAGACCAGCGCTGCATAAAAGGCTCAAAGCCATGTTGATCAAACTCAGTACACAGACGCTCAAATGCGTTGACTAAGTTAAGCCAAATGTAGTCCTGATCCGGTAGCGCCTGCCCTTGCATTAACAGTTGGTCTAGTCCACCAATGGGGCCGGAGTGGATGGCTTTTAATTCAGCAGCATCGCTGATATGGGAGTGCACATTAAGGCCAACCCCAATAATCATCCAGCTTGGTTCACTGGGAGCAGTTTGACCGCCTTCAATCAAGATGCCGCCGACTTTTGCATGGCCGATCACAATGTCATTGGGCCATTTCAGTCGCAGCCCTTGCTGATACAGAGCGCGTTCACTTGTATTGAGCGCGCTGCAGATGCCCTCAATGACTGCCAACCCTGCAACTAAGCTTAGACCACTTAATGCGGCAGGGCTTTTTTGAAAGGGGAATGCTAAGGAAAAAGACAGTGAGTCCTGAGCATTGGCATACCAGGTTCTGCCAGCACGTCCTTTGCCATGAGTCTGTTTTTTGCTCAGGCGGGCAACCGGGTCAATTAGCGTGCCAGCCCGCCACCGCGCCATGAGGTCATCATTGGTTGAGCGTGTTTGGGCGACGCGTTCGAGGATGCAGTTTCCGTTCATTTCACTATTGTAGAAAGGTCTGACCTAAAATTGCAGGATGTCAGCAGAATCAGGGCAAAACCCCCGTCCGCGTAAATTGGTATGGCCATTACAGGCTATGCCGCTGGCGCGAGCCATGGCCTTAATCTATGGTTTGCTGATCATTTACACCAGCCTCAATCCATTTGATTTTTATTTTCAAAATGGAGTTAATGGGGCCGCTTGGATTTCAGCCCCATTGCCGCGCTTTATACCCTTATTTGATGTCGTAGCCAATGTATTGGCATATATCCCCTTGGGATTTTTGTTGGTGTGCGTTGTCTTCCCTCGCTGGCGCCGATTTATCGCCTTGTCGATTGCAATGGGTTGCTGCGCACTACTTGCTGCGGGAGTAGAGAGTTTACAAACCTGGCTACCCACCCGGATCCCCAGTCAAACCGATTGGTGGGCCAACGTGCTGGGTGGTTTTATTGGCGCTCTATTGGCGGTACCGCTGGGCCCCCAATGGCTATCGGGCAGCGCGCTGCGGCGGCAATTTGATGTGTGGTTTGGGCTGAACTGGGGCGCGGCAACCTTATTTATCCTGTTTCCGTGGGCGCAGATTTATCCTCAAAGTGCATGGCTTGGTATGGGGGCATGGCGACAACTCATCGGCGCAGCAGATTGGGGAACTTTAGTCATGAATCAGATGCTACGCGAGGGCCTGATTACCGCCAGCTGCTGGCTTGGGGTTGGGCTAATCCTCTCCCTTGGCATGCGAGCCAAAGCGCCGCAATGGCGATTACTCATGAGTTTACTCGGTGCTTCGGTATTGATTAAGAGCCTCTTCACGGGTTTGCAGTTTGGCGGGGAATTTAGCTTGGCCTGGCTGACTACCGGTGCCATTTGGGGCATGCTGATTGGGAGTGCTTTACTGCTGTGGGCCATTCGCTGGGGCAGCAACTACCGCTTATGGGCGGGCCTGGGCTGTTTGGCCGCTATGCTCGTGCTAGTGAATCTATTTCCAGATAATCCTTACTTTGCCTTGACTCTAAAGGCATGGTTTCAAGGTCGCCTACTTCATTTCAATGATCTAATGAAATGGGCCTCATTCCTTTGGCTTCCATTTGCAATCGCTTGGGTGTTACAAAATCAGTTCGCTACCCGAATAACGAAACGACCGATATAATTTTTATATGCCATATAAACACCATCTCTTCTTTTGTCTTAATGAACGCAGTAATGGCGAGAATTGCTGCGCCCAGCACAACGCATTTGAGTTATTCACCTACGCCAAAAGTCGCATTAAAGAGCTGGGACTTTCTGGGGCAGGCAAGATTCGTGTCAATAAAGCAGGCTGCCTTGATGCATGCAACCTGGGGCCCGTGATGGTGATTTACCCAGAGGGTACGTGGTACACCTTTATTGATGCCGATGACATTGAAGAGATTATTCAATCCCATTTAATTCAAGGGAAGCCCGTTGAACGATTATTCGCCGCTTAATCTTTCTTCTATAAAGATGCGCGCATGAATAGCCGTACCCAAGTGATTTCAATTGATGGCATCGTTGGCCCAATTGAAATGGCAATTGATTTGCCCGATCTGCTCAAAAGTGATCCCAGTTTTATGGTGCGTGGCCTCGCCTTAGTTGCCCATCCCCATCCTTTGCTGGGGGGCACTATGGATAACAAGGTTGCGCAAACGATTGCTCGGGCATTTAATCAATTGGGTTATGTCAGCGTGCGCCCCAATTTTCGGGGTGTTGGTGGTACGGCAGGCATCCATGATGAGGGCGTGGGTGAATTGGCCGACTTACTGCATGTATCGGAGTGGATGCGTGATCCACACACGTGGATGAATAATGAATTAACCGAGCAGTACATTTGGACGAATTCGGTTGCGAACTTGCCACTGGTGGTTGCAGGCTTCTCGTTCGGTAGTTTTGTCGGCAGCCATTTGATTAAGGCCTTGGCCGATTTGGGACGTCCTGCAGAACGTTTTATTATGGTGGGTAGTGCTGCAGGCAAATGGGAATTACTCGATGTGCCCAAAGATACGATCCTGATTCATGGTGAGCTCGACGAGACTATTCCCTTGTCAAACGTATTTGATTGGGCAAGGCCACAAGAGCTAATCGTTCAAGTGGTACCCGGCGCAGACCATTTTTTTCATCGTAAATTGCATTGCATTCGGAATATTATTTTGGGCGAGTGGCTAGGTCAGCCAGCTTGGCCGCATCCAAGGTAAGGGCTATGGAAGAAAAATCACTGATTGAATACCCCTCTATTTTTCCGATTAAGGTCATGGGGAAAGACGCCCCTGAATTTTTACCGGCCATGGTTCACATTGCTAAACAGTTTGATCCTATCTTTGATGAGCAAACCGTCGAGAAGAGGCCGTCTCAAAATGGGAAATACATGGGTCTGACACTCAGCATTAATGCGACCAGTCGCGAGCAACTCGATGAGCTCTATCGCACCTTATCAACCCACCCTCTCGTTAGTATTGTTCTCTAGTTGAGATGGCATGACCATAGCCATTCGACAGCTTGGCGTAGTGGATTATGTAACGACGTATGAAGCCATGCGTTTATTTACAAAAGAACGCACTGCATCGACACCCGATGAAATCTGGGTTTTAGAGCACCCCCCCGTTTTTACCTTGGGGCTCGCAGGTGATCCTGCCAACTTGCATGCTGCGGATGGCACCATTCCCTTGGTTCAAGTTGATCGCGGCGGTCAGATTACCTATCATGGCCCTGGTCAGCTCGTCGTCTATTTATTGTTAGATCTTCGCCGATATGGCTTGCATGTCAAAGAGTTTGTTAATCGGATTGAGCAGGCGGTCATGGATACTTTATCCGAGTATGGCTTGCCAGCAGTTCGCGAGGCGGGAGCCCCTGGCATCTATATTGCGCCATCGTTTGAGGGCGGATCCGAGTGGCATGGCGCCAAGATCGCCGCATTGGGCTTAAAAGTAACGCGGCACTGCTCGTACCATGGCCTTGCCCTCAATGTACATATGGATTTGGCGCCGTTCCAGCAAATCCACCCTTGTGGCTATGCGGGATTGCGTACGGTAGATATGAGAACATTGGGGATCGAAGACAATATGGCATCAGTCGCTCAGCGCTTAGTCAGTCAACTACAGCAGCAGTTAAGCCCAATTGCGTGATGCGCAGTGCATATAGGAAATTATGACAGTAGATAAATCCAGTATTGAGGTGCAATCTGCCCCAGAGTACGATCCGCTACGAAAGCAGAAGTCGGCTGAAAAGACAGCGCGCATTCCGATCAAGATTGTGCCGATCGAGCAAGTCCTCAAAAAACCCGATTGGATTCGGGTTAAGGCGGCATCGAATAATTCCCGTTTTGCTGAAATTAAAAAAATCCTCCGTGAGAATGAATTAGTCACTGTGTGCGAGGAAGCCAGTTGCCCCAATATTGGCGAGTGTTTTGGTAGCGGCACAGCCACATTCATGATCATGGGTGATAAGTGCACTCGCCGATGCCCCTTTTGCGACGTAGGTCATGGCCGCCCCGATCCGCTCGACACGAATGAGCCACATAATTTAGCGCGCACGATTGCTGCCCTCAAATTAAATTATGTCGTGATCACCAGTGTCGATCGCGATGATTTGCGTGATGGTGGCGCGCAGCATTTTGTGGATTGCATTTCGCAATCACGCAGCTTGTCGCCCAAAACACGCATTGAAGTATTGGTACCTGATTTTCGAGGCCGTTTAGAAAAGGCATTGGATGTGTTTTCGGCGAATGTTGAAATGGGCTTGCCTGACGTGATGAACCATAACTTAGAGACGGTTCCCCGGCTATACAAGCAAGCTCGCCCCGGCGCAGATTATGCTCATTCATTACTATTGCTGAGCGAGTTTAAGGTCCGCTTTCCCGCCATCGCCACCAAGAGCGGACTCATGGTTGGCCTAGGCGAAACCGATGAAGAAATTCTGGAGGTGATGCGTGACATGCGTGCACACAACATCGACATGCTGACGATTGGTCAATATTTAGCGCCATCGGGTCACCATTTGCCGGTACAGCGCTACGTTCACCCTGACGTATTTAAGGAGTTCGAGCGCGAAGCCTATGCCATGGGCTTTACCCATGCAGCGGTCGGTGCGATGGTACGTTCCAGTTACCATGCTGACCAGCAGGCTCATGGAGCGGGGGTTGTTTAGTCTTAGGATGTTCAGCCTGCCAATTCAATCGCTAGGTTTGGTAAAAGCGGTTGGAATCATCGTAATGAGCGCAGTTATTCTGGGCTGTAGTCCTAAGCTAGATTGGCGCTCCATCAATACCGAACGCCTCGGCTATACCGTACTCTTTCCTGAAAAGCCAAAGCAAGCCGAGCGGACGCTGCCTTATGCAGGGTTAGAGTTACAGCAAGCCCTGGAAGTGGTACAGATTGATGATGCGATCATGTCGATCACTACGATTGTCGTGCCATCGAGCATCAATGCCCAGGCCGGCGCTTTGCTGGAGCAAGTGCAAAAAACCATTTTGCAGTCAGCTAATGCAGTGCAAACTCCGCCAATCAAGCGCCCATCACAGTATTTAATTGCGGGACCAAGTCGCAATAAAGGGCTTGCCGAGGACTATTTGTTTGAAATCCAGAATCCGAGTGGCAAGCGTTGGATGCGCGTACGTTGGATTATGCGACCCGATGGCGCGGGCGGCAGTCGCATCTATCAACAATCACTCTTGATCTTAGCGCCTGCGAACGCGAAGGCCTTTCAGTCTGAGCTTACTGCTGAAAAGTGGGATCCTTTTTTTGACGAGTTCCGGGTACAGTAAATGAATTTGCATTGGCATCGGCGTCCACAGCAGGCGATACAGATCCCACTGCAGGGTCGTTACGCATTACGTGTGTTTATAAGCTTTGCTTTAGCCTACATCATCTCGTATGCATTCCGCTCCATTAATGCAGTCATTTCTCCTGAACTCATTCGTGACTTGCATTTGAGTCACACCGAGTTGGGGTTTTTGTCTTCAGCCTACTTTATTGGATTCGGTATGACACAAATCCCGGTGGGCTTAGCACTTGATCGTTTTGGGCCGCGCGTAACTGAGATGGCATTAATGAGCTTTGCCATTATTGGATCCCTCATTTTTGCCTTCGCCGATCAATTTGCCACACTGGTGATCGGGCGGATATGCATCGGGGTTGGGGTATCGGCTTGCTTGATGTCGGCTTTATCCGGCTTTCGATCCTGGTTTCCCTTACAACAACAGCCGCAGTTAGCCTCAGCCATGTTGGTATTTGGTACCTTTGGTGCGCTAATAACGAGCTGGCCCGTGCACGAAGTACTTCCTTTTATCGGATGGCGTGGTGTATTTGTTGCGATGGCTGCTTTATCTGCTCTAGCGATTTTAGTTTTATATATTGGCCTACCGATTAAAGTGCGGAGGAAGCGAGGTACCTTAGGCGATGAGATCTATCCCGAGGAGAAGGCCAGCCTCTCCTGGAGCAGTTTTCAACTGATTCTGACGAATGCTTTTTTTTGGCGAATTCTGCCAATCGGTATGTTTTGCTATGGCGGATTTATTGCAATACAAACACTGTGGTTTGGCCCATGGTTAATTGAGGTAATGAATTACAGCGCCACTACCGCAGCTCAAATGTTATTTGGTTTTAATGCGGCGCTGCTGTGCGCATACTTGCTGAATGCATGGATCCTGCCAAAACTGGCACGCATTGGGATTGATACCATGCGCTACATGACCTGGATGGTTGGCGCCTCGATCGTTTTGCAAGCATGTGCATTTTATTGGCGCGGTCCGTGGGTGTGGGCGTGGTGGTATTTGGTGGCGTTTGCATGCGCGTCGTATGTACTGGCGCAAAGCTTAATCGTGACTTACTTTCCAAAATCCTACTCCGGAAGGGTGAGCACAACATACAACTTATCCCTCTTTATTGGGGCATTTATTGTGCAGTGGGGAATTGGTTACTTAGTCGATTTAGTAACGGCTGCGGGCTGGTCGAAAGCTAATGCATTTGATGTGGCGCTGGGAGTTTTTTTATTGGCGCAAGCAGTTGCGTTTGCTTGGTTCTTGTTGTCGCCGAAATACTTTCCAGCAGCCATCATTGCGGATAGACCGTAAAACTAGACGCGGTGCTTTTCCATTTCAGCGACTTTTAACTCAAGCGCTTCTAATTTCTCGCGCGTTTTAGAGAGCACTTTGGCCTGCAATTCAAATTCGTCCCGCGTGACTAAATCCATTTTCTGAAAGCCTTGATTCATCATGGCTCGTACATTCTTCTCAATCTCTTGCGCAGGTGAATTACGAATGGCATCACCCACTTTGCTTTGCATCTCTTCAGCGATGCGCTGAATTTGCTCGAGGATTTGGCCTGGCTTTTGCATGAATGATGTCCATTTAGTGTGAATTGATGACTCATTTTAGGAGTTCCCAGAAATTCAGGGGGCCAGAAATCCTAAAAAATTAGGGCAAATTACCCCTAAAACAGGGTTATGGCCCAAAGTAGTGCCATTTTATGAGCTATTTTGGTGCATGTGCATTAAAAGGGGGAAAAGTCCGAATTTGGAAAGAGTCGCACGGATCACTATGAGATCCATGAACCGCCATAGATGGGTTCAAACGATTGCAATATTTTAGAAATCGAACTTTTTAACCTAAAACAGGAGTATTCCATGAACACACTACAAAAAACCGCGATTGCTGCTGCAATTACTGGGCTCTTTGCCCCCGCAGTGTTTGCACAGGCTGCGCCAGCAGCGGCTCCAGAGCCGAGCCCAATTACAGCAAACGTAACTATTACAAATGACTATCGCTATCGTGGTATTACCCAGACAAATTATCAGCCTGCTATTCAGGGTGGCTTTGACTATGTACATGAAAGCGGTTTTTACATTGGTAACTGGAATAGCACAATTAACTGGGTTAACAACACAACTTTTGGCACAGTCAATGCACCCCTCGAAATGGATTTTTACGGCGGCTTTAAGAAAGAATTGATTGCGCCTGGATTTGCTTCAGACTTTGGTGTTTTGCAGTATTACTACCCACAATCTGGCTCGTATGGTGCTAACACAATGGTAAATCCAAATACCACTGAAATCTACGTCGCTCAAAACTATACGTTTGGTCCAGTAACTGGTTTTGGTAAGGTCAGCTATGGCTTGACTAATATTTTTGGTATTCCTAACAGTACAGGTTCCTATTATTTAGACCTAACATCAAACGTTGACACGGGCTTTTGGGGTGTCAGCATTAACGGCCATATCGGCTACCAGTATGTTGCAGGTCAACCCGTTTCAAGTGGTCCAGTTTCCACAGAAGGTTTAGGCGTTTTAAGTTACTCCGATTGGAAATTGGGTGCAACCAAAGACTTTGGCGGCGGCTTGGCCCTCTCCGCGTCTTATGTGTCTACAAATGCAAACCCCGTTTGGTGGAATACATATAACGGCAATAAAGGCGGACCAGGCCGCGGCGGTCCTGTAGTAGCTCTCACAAATACTTAATAATAACCCTT
>CAZUMD010000065.1:0-8720 GCA_964621735.1 uncultured Polynucleobacter sp. | reverse complement strand
AATTATGAAAGTACCGACGATAACAAAGTGAACTGCATTCGCCGCGAGACGATTTGGTTTGCGCCGCAAATTGGTCGTTGGGTTGCGCGCGAGTCATCAGGCTCGTTTCAAATACAAGGGCAGATAGGCGCAGTCTTGTTAGAAAACAGCACCAAGTGGGAGCTGTTGTCATGGACTTGAAACTGATGAACTTTATTTCATTGCATTCCTTGCAGTGCATGCTGAAATTTTCGGCTGCGCTTGCCGTGCTCTTACTCACCGCTTGCTTAGGTTCGGTTGCACACATTCCCAAGGCTCCAATTGCAGCTCCCGTAAGCATTCCTGCGGTACGGGCTCCTGCAGTAGGGCAGCAATGGGTGTACGAGGTTCGCAATTACTTTAATGGTGAGTTGGTTGATGTGGTAACCGAGACCGTAGTTGAGGTTGGCCCTAAAGTACGGATTGCACGGCATGGTAAAAAGATGGGCTCGCTACCTGATGAGATTCAGGAGCCTTGGGGGATGAACTTGCAGGACCCCAATTGGACGCCATCGCAGCGCTTTATAAAGGCCGTGCCGCTTTGGCCTGAAAAGCTCATACCAGGTTGGTCTGGCTTTTATCGAACCCGTTATCAAGTAGTAGGGTTTCCAGATAATGATTTTTATTGGGGTCTCAATATTAATGCCAAATCTTGGAATAGAGTGAAGACCATGGCAGGTGAGTTTGATGCCTTGCATTATGTCAATACTGCCGACTATTTTGAGAGCGATGATTGGTTTCGGATAGCCAGTAATCGCCTCGAGAATGCGTGGTTCGTACCTGAGGTTGGCCGTTGGGTCGTGCGTGAACGATTTGGTGAATACCTTTGGATGGGGGAAGGAGGCTGGTCTGGATCCCTCAAAGAGGATTACTTTCGGTGGGAGCTGGTCTCGTGGAAGTGATCAAAATTAATGTATAGCGTAAAAGAAATGTTCGCTACCTTGCAAGGTGAGGGTGCGCATGCCGGTCGTGCCGCGGTTTTTTGCCGTTTTGCAGGATGCAATTTATGGAGTGGGCGCGAAGAGGATCGTGCCAATGCCGTGTGCCAATTTTGCGATACCGATTTTGTTGGTACGAATGGTGATGGCGGCGGAAAATTCGAGACTGCTCCAGACTTAGCTGCGCAAATTGAGCTTGCTTGGCAGGCGGCGGGTGGTGATCGCCACCACCGCTATGTTGTCTTTACTGGTGGCGAGCCATTATTACAACTCGATGCAGATTTAATCAACGCACTACATGCATTGCATTTTGAAATTGCGATTGAGACCAATGGCACACTTCCTGTTCCCAAAGGAGTGGACTGGGTCTGCGTGAGTCCGAAAGCAGGTTCCGAGCTGGTAGTCTTGCAGGCCGATGAAATGAAGTTGGTAGTGCCGCAAGTGGGTCATGATGGATTAGATCAATTGCTGACGCGATTCGAGCGAATGGATTACCGTCATCGCTACATTCAGCCGATGGATGGCCTGCTCCGCTCAGAAAACACGGCATTAGCAGTGCGTATTTGCCAAAACAGGCCGCTCTGGCGGCTGAGCTTACAAACCCATAAATGGATTGGAATTCGATGAGTGCCCCCACCCCAGCCATTACCATCACCCGTCGGCTTGAGTTTGATGCAGGGCATCGCATTCCGCATCACGACGGTCAGTGTCGCCATCTGCATGGTCATCGCTATGCGATTGAGCTAACCGTTTCGGGCGATGTGCTTGAGACGCCTGGAGCCGCAGACGATGGCATGCTGCTCGATTTTGGCGACATCAAGCGGCTAGCAAACGACCATCTGGTTAGCTTATGGGATCACGCCTTTTTAGTCGCCAAAGAAGATCAGGCAGTGGTGGCATTTTTAGCCAGTATGCCGAATCATAAGACAGTCGTATTAGATCGAGTACCCACCGTTGAAAACCTCGCGCACACTGCCTTTGCGATCTTAGAGCCTATTTTTGCCGAGGCGTTTCATGGAAGACTGCGCCTAGCCTCCATTCGTTTGTATGAAACCCCCAATTGCTGGGCGGACATCACGCAGGCCTAAGTAATGCAGGCCAATCTCGATCAGCAATTTATGGCGCTAGCCATAGAGCAGGCCAACTGTGCGGCCTTAGTCGGCGAGGTGCCGGTCGGTGCCGTATTAGTTCGTAACGGTCAGGTACTAGCAAAAGCCTTTAATCAACCGATTGGATTGCATGACCCCAGCGCCCATGCTGAGATGCTAGTGCTGCGCGCCGCTGGACAGAGTGAAGGTAATTACCGCTTGCCTGGAACAACGCTGTATGTCACCCTAGAGCCGTGTGCCATGTGTGCAGGAGCGATGCTACATGCACGAGTGGAGCGTGTGGTTTATGGTGCGCCGGATCCGAAAACCGGGGCTGCTGGAAGTGCGCTGAATTTATTTGCCAACCAGCAAATCAATCACCAAACTCAGGTTGAGGGTGGTGTGTTGGCAGAAGAATGCGGTCAGGCTTTAAAACGCTTTTTTAAGGAGCGCCGTTAATGCAAGTGCAGTTGATTGCCCCATCGGGCGCTAGTTTGGATGCACGCAGTCCACAGGCTGGTATTTCTTGGTTAGTGGGGCAGGGTGTATCGGTACTAAATGCAGAGTGCACGCAGCGCGTCCACCAGCGTTTTTCAGGCAGTGATGCAGAGCGAGTAGCCGAACTAAATGACCTCGCTGTATTGCCAGCAAGTACAACGGCGATGGCGATGCGCGGTGGCTATGGATTGCATCGCCTGCTCGGGAGTATTGAGTGGCAGGCAATTCACAAGGCAGTAAAGGCTGGTCTGCAGATTTGCGGGCACAGTGATTTCACGGCATTTCAGTTGGGCTTACTTGCGAAAACAGGCGGCATGAGCTTGGCTGGACCCATGCTCAATTATGATTTTGGCCGGATTGAAGACAATCAGGTTGTGGCGCCCGATCCATTTATGTGGGCACACTTTCAGGGTGCGGTCCAGGAGCGTAGCCTAAGAGCACAAGTTAATACCAACCAGCCGCTAAGCAGCTTGGGTAGCAAAACAAGAGCCTTTACTGGCATGCTCTGGGGTGGCAATCTAACGGTTCTCACCAGTTTGATTGGTACGCCTTACTTTCCTTCTGAGCGGCAATATCAGAACGGCATTCTTTTTCTGGAGGATGTGAATGAACACCCTTATCGGATTGAGCGCATGCTCATGCAAGTCCTTGAAGCAGGAATTCTAGATAAGCAAGGTGCAATCATGATGGGTGGATTTTCTGCCTACCGTTTGTATGACAACGATCGTGGCTACAGTTTACAAGCGGCGTTTGAGGCAATCCGCAGTCGTTTGCCGGATTCCATTCCCATTCTGACGGACCTGCCATTTGGGCACCAGCCAAATAAATTGACATTACCTGTGGGCGCTGTTGTCGAAATCGAAGCAAGCGATGCCGGTTATTCGATACAGGCCGATTGGTAATGCGTTTATGCCTCGCTGGATTGCAGGGTGTAACTAGCGCCGGCATCCAAGCCCAAGGCGTTTTTCAGAATAGGCAATGCGTCTTTAAGATGGCCCTGCAGAGTCCAGGGTGGATTGAATACAAACATACCGCTAGCCTGTAAGCGCCGCTCACCAGGGGCGTTCTCAACGCGTAGCTCAGCACAAAGCCAAGCCCGTTGATGGGCTTTCGCAATGGCCTTAAGTCGATCGGGTAGCGCAATCGATTCGCGCCGCGCAATTACGGGATACCAGATGGCATAACAGCCCGTCGCAAAACGTCCAAGCGCTTCCTCTAGGCACGACTCCAGATTGCGATAATCATTTTTATCCTCGTAGGACGGATCAATTAAGGTAAGCCCACGCCGGCTCGGCGGTGGCAGCAGGCCTTTAAGTCGACTAAAGCCATCGGCAGCATAGATATCCAGTTGCTTATCGAGCTTAAGTTGATTCATGTTGCTGCGCAGGATGTCAATCTCATTGGGGTGGAGCTCAAATAATCGCAGGCGATCCTGTGGGCGTAATAAACGAGCCAAGATAAAAGGAGAGCCTGGGTAGAGTGCGGCACTTTCCTGTGCATTTTCAATGGCAACGCAGGCCAAGTAGTCAGCGATGCTGGTCGGTACATGTGTGCCAGTACTTGCTAGATAGTCTTTGAGGCGAACGATGCCCCCAGACGATTCTTGGCTGATTGCTGCAAAGCCATCTTGCAAGTTGTACAAGCCTGCGCCAGCGTGGGTATCCACAATCGATAGCGCCCCCGGCTTTTCTTGCAAGTACCGCACTAACTGAATAGTAATTAAATGCTTCAGAATATCCGCATGACTGCCCGCATGAAAGGCGTGCCGATAGCTAAACATCCCTTAGATACGCCTACGGGACTGCTGCTGTAAAAAGAGTACAAGCGTAAGTAAAACGAGGGCGATGCCAGCGTACTGCAATGGCAGATTTAATGGGTGATCCAAGGTCTCATTTAGAAGGACGTAAAGGGAGGCAAGACCACCAATAGCGATCACCCTTGGCCATGGACTGCGGGGTGAGAGCTGTTTGTTTGGTAATAAGCTTGCCAACTTGGCACCAATCAAGCCGCACCAGATGCCGAGCCCCGCACCCACAAGCACATCCGTCAACCAGTGTGCGCCAATGGCATTGCGTGAAAGTGCGACAGCACTTGCCGCAATGAATAGCAACACAAACGGTTTGCGTTTTTCAGCAGGAACAGTGAAAAAGTAAGCACTAGCAATTGCAAACGCTGTGAGTGTATGGCCTGATGGCATTGCCTTATGAAATACCGCCTCGCCAATCCGGTAAAACTCATGCTCTTGCAAGATCCCGGCGGGGCGCGGCAGGCTAAATGCATTCTTAAGGATAGCGCTGACGATGGCGGCAACGCCGCCTGCAAAGATTCCTGCGCTAAGCGCACGTGGCGCGAGTATTAATAGGGGAAAGGAAAGTGCAAAGATACCCCAGCCATTGCCTAAAAATGTAATCCAGGTCCAAACCCAATCGGGGGCCAAGCGGGTTACTGTATTGATCGCAAGGAAAGTGCTCTGCTGCGATTCCGTAAAGTACAGCGCGGCACCGATGCCGATGGGGATTACGGGAATGCACCAAGCAACCCAAGAAAAGCGGGTGGCCATGATCAGCTTAGCGTGCGCGATCGGCAGCGTCCAACTGGACTTCTACCTTGGCAAGAACATCGGTTACCGTAATGGCCTGCATGCAGACATTATTTTGGCACGGTGTTTTACGGTGATTGGCAGCGCTGACGCAGGGCGAGCAAGCTAGATTGGCGGTAATGGCAATCGAATTACCAATTGAGCCATACAGCGCTGGCGTCTCAGGCCCAAACAAAACGACGGTTCGCAGTGCAGTCACTGCAGAAAAGTGACCTGGCCCAGAATCATTCGTGACCATGACATCCGACAGGGTGTACAGCGCAGGCAATTCAGCAAACTTAACCTGCCCAGCGAAATTGATCGCTACTTTCACATCGGCAACCCGGCGCACGTGTTCAACATAGTCAAACTCAGCTGGGGATCCCGTAATCAAGATTAAATCTGCTGGCCAGCGGGCATGTACGGCGCGTATCAATTCGGAAAAGCGCTGCTGTGACCAGCGCCGCTGCGGCAATAGATCGCTGGCATTGGGATTGATCAAAATGAGGCGCTGCTGTCCATGCCGGTAGGGCACATCAGCGTTACGGGCCAAAGACTCAATGCGATCCAACACCGCGTTACGTACGGCGGGATCAATCACTGCCTGTGCTAACTGAATTTCGTCATCCCGAATCTGAATTTTGCTAAATGGGATTTCGATTTCAGTGGCAAAAGCCGCATGAACTAAAGAAAAGAAATTCTTGGTAATGTGGATATGTGGGTTGTAATGCACTTTACGCGTCAGCATCGTACCCCGCCACAATCCCTCGCCATGGAAGATGTGATAACCCACACGCCTGCGAGCGCCACACAGACCAGTGAGTAAAGCGGTGAAGCGTGAGAACAACTCCAAGTCGATTACGGTATCGATGCCACGCATGCGTGCCTTGATTAAAAAAGCGATGGTATCGACAAGCAGTGTTCTCAGGCTAGAGGCATCAATCGTGAAAATATTTTCAGGCTTGACTGTATTCAGTAAAGTCAGACTGGCCTGATTGCTTTTGAAGATCAGGAAGAAAAGCTCAGCACCGCGCGCTTGAGCATTGCGCATGGCAGGGTCCACCAAGATTGCGCTACCCATTTCAGAGAGCTCAATAAAGAGCAGTTTTTTTGGGGCCTTGGTCCCAGACGTAAAAATTCCCTTCGCCAAATCGATTAGCGCTACTACTGGACTCATCAGTGCGCAAAGCGGTACACCGACCCAATGGTCGATGGCGCGCATGGTGTTAACGCTAATGCTCATAAATAGCTTGGTTTAGGGTTACAAAGAAAGTACATGCTTATTTTCGCTTGAGAAGGACGTAAGCACCAGGCAAAACGCACAAAAGGGTCATGGCGCCATAGCTAATCGACCCCAGCACAGTCAGGGAGGGGTTAATGCTCCATAAAGCCAGAACCGATACTAAGGTCGCCTCCCGCAAACCCCAACCCGAAATACTAATCGGCAGCATGAGTAATAAGCTCAGGGCAGGTAAGCCAATCATGAGTGCCTCAATGGGCACTTCGGCACCGTAGGCTTTTAAACAAAAACCCAGAGCAAGAATGGTTAAAAAATGAATACCGATACCAAATAGGGCTTGGGCGATATTCATGGGCCAGGCAAAGGCCATGCGTACTCCAGGCAATGCACTGCTCATCCGAAAGCGATCCAGTAATTTTTGTAATAACGCGCGAGTTGGTTCCCATGCCAATCCAATCGCTGCAATCAAAAAAGATGCGACCATGACGGCGATGACGGCATAGCCGAGCTGATTGCCCCATGCGGCTAAAGTAGCCCCGCCTAGAATGAGACCGATACCGCCCAGTAAATTATTTCCCGCGAGTCCCAGTAAGCGATCAACGAAGGTCATTGCAAATCCCAGTCGCAAGCTAGGATCTGCTTGCTCGAGGCTGACTTCCTGATGCAACTCGGTATCGAGTTTTTTTTCTTCAGAGGCGCTGCTGGCTAATTCGCCACTGGGCTTTAGGTGGGTGCCGGTGATGGCACGGTAACTATCGCCGCCTAGGGTGCTGGGAAGACCTTGATTAATGAGGCCGCCTGCAAAATACAAGGAAATGTAGCCCGTAATGCTGCCCTGAAAGCCTACGCTGCGCATGAGCAAACCCCAACGCAAGCCGCCGCATAAAAATGCACCACTCAAACAGAAAAAAGCCGCCACAAACCACAGCGGTTCTATTTGCAGTTCGGATGCGAATAAGGCTGCCCAATCAATTCCGCTAGTTGCCTTCCATAGCAAGGCGATTGACAGTACAACCCGGATGGTTGGCCAACTGCGTTTTAGAAGGTATTTCCAGCGCGGGGACGTGCTTGCTGGGGCAGAATTTGCACTCATAGCCGTAAGGATAAAGCAGGCGAGTGCTTAGTTCGGATCTTTTGCCATCCAGTTTTTGCACAGACTAAAGTCAAAATGGGACAGAACGCGCCCAAGATGCCTCACTTCAACCCGCTCTAAGGCTTGGCATTCGGCAAAAGCCGCTTGCAAATGGGCTTGAGTGCCTTTTACTGGAGGGGCATAAGGCATTGCAGACCAATTGACTGCAATGACGTCGGAGCCGGGCTTTAGGCTGCCAAACCACAAATCAAACTGGTCTTGGCGCTGGTCCAAGATGAAGACAGGGGATGGTCTTGCATACCACGCAATGCGACTACCTAGGGTCCAGTTTTGAACGGCAATGCCAGCAACCGAGTGGGTTTTACTCAGAGCCAATGCCGTTTTGCCCGCTTGATCCCAGCCATATAAATCAGCAATCGGATTGTTTCTTGGGTTGCTGCTGACAATGCCGCCGGATAAAACAAAAGCGAAGCCAATCAAGCACAGCGTAATCTGAAAGATAAAAATAAATCGAATGAGTTGGCGTTGTTGTGTTGCCCATGCACTGGCAATACCAATCCCTGCAAAGGGCGCCAAGCAAAACCAGGCTGGTGTAGTCCAGTGAGGAAGGCCGCCACCGCCTGAGAGCCAAGCAAAAATTCCAAATGGGATCCAAAAAAAGCCGAGTAGGCAAACTAAAGCTGCGGGGGATTTAGCCCAGTAGCGCCTCAAGAAGAAAACCATGCCAACGGCGAAGAGCAAACCAAACGCCACTAATTGCAAACCCATAAAGCCTGCAAAGCGACGAAACAGCCATTCACCTCCACTACCATGAGCTAGTTGATATTTAAATGAAATCCAATCGTTTGCCCAGTTCCAGTAGAGCACCGGCGAGATGAGTAGCAGTGCAAGTAATACCGCAAGGTAAAAACCAGCCTGATTGATCCAGGGCTTGCGTGGCGGGCAGAGTACAACCAGGAGTAATGCAAACGCAGTGAAGGCGGCGGTGTATTTGCTCAGGCCCGCAAGACCCAGCAAGATTCCAGTGATCAGCCAATCACGCAAGGTAAAGTTATGGCCTACTTGCATCCAGCGCAAGGCCATCCAGAACAGCCCTAGACTGAGTGGCGTCAAGATGGAATCGGGCAATAGGCCTACCGATAGGACGTGCGGTAACGGCGCTGCAATCACCAGCAGCACAGCAGCAAAGCTAGATAAGCCAATGGGCGGTAATGCTGGAGTGGCGATCGACGTCTTGGTTTGCAAGAAATGCTGCAGTTCGGAGGTG
>CAZUMD010000064.1:0-8822 GCA_964621735.1 uncultured Polynucleobacter sp. | reverse complement strand
TGGATAAGCAGGATATCCCCACCCAGTGCCCCACGCTGCATTCCACCCACTGCCCCAGCCACCGTATCCGTAGGGCCCACCATTCCAGTAACCGCGTCCAAATCCGGGTCCATACGCAATGGGGCGATAGCCATTGCCACCCGAAACACCTACAGCGACATTCCAATTGCCTGCAGTGGCGGGCGTGGGCAGCACTAGCAAAGCGAGGGCGAAACACACGATTAGAACGCCCCATGAGAAGGGACTAGAGCTTGGTTTCTGTAATTCGGAAGTGCTTGCTAATGCAGTCATCGCATATTCCCGGTAGTTACGGTAAAAACATCAATTAAAACGCGTCAGAGCATCATTCAATTTAGCATCTCTAGTGAAATAACGCACTGCTAAGCCGGAAGATGACAGACTTGTAAGGTATTGCGACTTTCAAAACCCTAATCAATCGTAATACCCGCTTTTTTAATCAACTTTGACCATTTACTGGATTCCTCCAAAATGAGCTTACTGAGCTCACGCGGACTACCAGGATTGGGTTCTAAACCACTCATCAGCAGCTTTTGCTTCACTTCGGGTTTAGACAAAGCCTCGATCGTTAAGCGATTGAGTTGCTGCTGCAGATCCTTGGGTAAACCGGCAGGCGCCATCAAGGAGAACCAAGAGACCGCCTCAAAATTTGGCAAGCCCTGCTCAGCTAGCGTGGGTATTTCGGGTGCGGCAGGCGAGCGTTTTAGGGTAGTTACTCCCAAGGCAACAATCTCTTGCTGCTGGATTAAAGGCAAGGCCGAGGATAAGTTATCAAACAGCATGGATATGCGGCCGCCTAATAAGTCAGGCAAGGACTGTGCTCGCCCCTTGTAGGGTATATGGCGGATTTGCACCCCAGCCATCTCATTAAAGAGTTCGCCCGACATGTGCAGCGACGTACCGATTCCAGAGGATCCAAAAGTCAGCTGATTGGGCTTTGATTTAGCAAGGGCAATTAAGTCGCGTAAGGTAGTTACGCCTAACTGCTTATTGACTACCAGCACATTGGGCGTACTGGCTAAAAAGCTGATGGGCGTGAAGTCAGCAATCGGATCAAACGGCATCTTGTTATAAAGCGCCCCATTAATCGCATGAATGCCCACCGTTCCGATCAGCAAGGTATATCCATCCGGACTACTTTTGGCCACGATGTCTGCGCCAATGTTACCGCCAACCCCAGGGCGGTTTTCAATCAATACGGGAACGTTTAGGGTGGGTTGCCAACTTTCAGCCAAAACGCGCGCCAGAATATCCGGTGCACCCCCGGCTGGGAAAGTCACCACAATCCGAATGGCTTGCTTTGGCCAAGTGCTACTTTTAACGGGATTGGTTTGCGCCGATGCGTTTGTTGTCAAAAACAGTAAGCAGCTTATTAGCGCGATCTTTTGAAACAATGCAGCACGCATTTGCCCTACTTGCATACTAAATTCCAAAGCGTTGGCGCAGCCACTGCAACCCATCGTAGCTCACTGGATCATCGGCACAGGGGCCAATTCCACATTCAAGCAGTGTTGAGATGACGTTCGCCAGTACCAGCAAGATGAACCAAATCACCAGGGTTTTAGCAAACCAACCGTGATTGCGGACACCGCCACTAGGCAACATCATTAAGATCGCTTGAGCTGCAATTAAGCCAATGAAGCCCACGAAAGCCCAAGTATAAAAATGCAGCTCTAAAAAGGTGTTTCCAAAACCGGCATCCCCTGGCAGTACGTGTAGCAGAATTTGCCGCAACGATACCGCCATGCCCGTCACGCACCCTAAAATTCCCCAACCATAATGCGCGCTGTGCGCTCCAAAGCGAATATTTAAGACAAGAGCAATACCGACCAATACATAGGCCACACGCTGCAATAGGCACAGCGGGCAAGGCAACCCTCCAAAATACAGTTGGTCAAAGAAGGCATAGCTCAATGAGCCATTAACAGCCAATAGGGCAAGTAAATTACCGAGGCCCGCAAACGAAAAAGAATTGGCTCGCATTAAAGGCTAATCTTTAAATGGGTGGTCGCATGAAACTGAAACCACGCTAGCAATATGACTAGAGTAATTCCGGTAAAGCTCAAAGCGAGGGTGCGCCGCTCATACCAAATGCATACGGTAGCAAGTAATGCGGTTACAAAAGGAAGAAACATATACATGGCTTCATTTTAGCGTACGACCACGCCATCAAAATGGTCGATTGCACAGGGAAATAGCGTATAAATAGAGCTAGTAAAGTTTATAAAGCGAATTTCAGCATATGGCAGCAGATCAATACCGATATGACCCTAACCACGACATTGCATTAAATGTCCTGGGTGAACCGATCGTCCCTTGCTCATTTGAGCCCCTCACCGGATTTTTTCGGGATGGCTGTTGCAAAATGGATGAGCAGGATTTGGGGAGTCATTTGGTTTGCGCCATCATGACAAAAGAATTTTTGGTTTTCAGTCTAGAGCGGGGCAACGATTTAATGACCCCAAGACCTGAGTGGCAATTTCCGGGTTTAGTAGCCGGCGACCAATGGTGCCTATGCCTCAATCGCTGGAAAGAGGCGCTCGATGCGCAGTGTGCCCCGATGATTCAGCTCGAGAGTACCAACATCAAAACCCTTGAGCAAATTGATTTAGATACGCTTAAGCAATACGCTGCCAAAGATAGCTTGATTTAAACAATTCGCGTCTTCAGCAGAGGTAAGCCAACAACCTCACCCTCGAGCACATCGCCTTTTTTAATGGGGCCGACGCCCGCCGGTGTTCCTGAAAAGATTAAATCACCGGCTTGCAGCGTAAATAGCGTTGAAAGGTAGGCAATCGTATCGGGCACATTCCAAATCAACTGATTGAGATCGCCCTCTTGGCGCACTTCACCATTGACCATCAATCGAATACTCCCCTGCGATGGATAGCCACATTCTGCTACCGGCACTAAAGCAGAGCACGGGGCAGATTGATCAAAGGCTTTGCCAGTATCCCAAGGCCGCCCCATTTTCTTTGCTTCCCCCTGCAAATCACGGCGCGTCATGTCCAGACCAACGCCATAGCCATATACATGCTCCAAGGCTTTATTGGCTGCAATATTAGCGCCACCCTTGCCAATCGCGACCACCATCTCGATTTCGTGGTGTACATCGCTTGAGAGGCTGGGGTATTGCATATCAGCACCGTCAGTCACAATTGCGCTCGCTGGCTTCATAAAAAAGAATGGCGGCTCACGATCCGGATCATGACCCATTTCACGGGCATGATCAGCATAGTTACGGCCAACGCAATAAATGCGGTTCACTGCAAAGCGGCGGGTATCGCCTGCCACTGGTAGGGATGGCAAAACAACTGGCTCAATTACATACTGGGTACTCATAAACAACCTTTCTTTACTGCATCTACCGATGCGGGTGCTGCGGCACATCACGATGCCGAATTTTTAAAAAGAGAATACCGCAAGACAAAACGAAGGTAATGGCATTGGCCACAATAATAGGCCACTGGACCAATAGAATGCCGTATACCAGCCACAGAAAAACACCCAGTGTAAAAAAGCCATACATCGCCAAAGACACGCCCGCTAAATTACGGGTACGCCAAGAGCGCCACGCTTGGGGCAAAAAGGCGATAGTAGTGAATACGGCGGCAATCGTACCAATCGTGTTTGTTAAATCCATGGCTTGATTGTATTGAGCTTGCCGTGGCTTTAGTTAATTAGGCGCCGAGCTGATCAGCCAGGTGATTAAAGTCGGTTGCATGGAAAGTGGTCCAACTTGCTCGCTCTAAATCGGGATTGGCTTTTTTAGGTCCAAATTCGGCTGGACGCTCTATAAACGCGGTTTTCAAGCCCAGCGCATGGGCTGCCGCCAGATCATCTTTATGGGACGCAACCAGCATAGTTTGCTCTGGAGCCAAATCAAACGTTTGACCAACGCCAAGGTAAGTTTCAGGATCAGGCTTGTAATGCCGGAATACTTCAGCCGACAAAATCAAATCCCAAGGTAAACCGGCATTTTTCGCCATATCGGCCAATAAACCTAAATTGCCATTGGATAGCGTCACAATCGTAAATTGGCGCTTGAGGCGAGTTAAGCCAGCTACGCTATCGGGCCATGCGGCAAGACGGTGCCAGACTAAATTGAGATTGCGCTTTTGCTCCTCACTTAGGGAAGTGATTCCAAAATCCAGCAATACCTGATCCAAGATCAGGCGATGCAAGTCATCAATTTTTGTCCATGGAAGCTCACCTGAACGAACCCGGGCCATAGCGGGTCGATAGCCGTTCCGCCACGCGCTCGCAAAATCAACTGGGTCTAGCGATAAGCCTAAGCTACTTACCTCACGCACAATCGATCCATGCCAATCAACCACCGTACCAAAGACATCAAATGCCAGAACCTTCACTTGACTGGCGGGAGACGGCGTATTCAATGTAAGGCTCCTTAGTGGTCTACTCTTGTTGGTGTTTTGATTTTAGCTACTTTCGGGGCCGTACAGGTACTACTTGGTAACCCACCTGCTTTGCCGCCAAAGCCTGTAAGGATTGAATGAACTTTTGTATCGGCTTGCTAGCATGGGTCTTGGGTGACATAGCTAAATAGAATGTCTCCTCCTCCAGCGGAACAAAACCTAAACGAAATTGAGACGCAATGTACTTGAGGCCCAGTGCCGCGTCAGCCGTACCAGCCAGAATGGCAGTAGCCACTGCAGTATGCGTAAATTCTTCATGGCGATATCCCCGAATCCGATCGCTACGAATACCTTCTTTTTCCATCAAGGTATCGAGTAGTAAACGCGTTCCCGCGCCCTTTTGTCGATTGATAAAACGCACCTCAGGCCTGGCTAAATCCACCAGTTTTTTTATTCGCAAGGGATTACCGGTCGCCACCATCAGCCCTTGCGTGCGTCGCATCACTGGATAAGCCATCATCCCTGCATTTTTTAAATGGGCCTGCACTTGCAACAAACTATCCTGATCAGGTAAATGAAATCCAGCAATATCAGCATCACCGCTAAGCAGTCGCTCGAGCGCCTGACCTGATCCCATCGTTTGATAGTCGATATGAGTGAGTCCATCGATGACCCGCTCAATTAATGGATCGCTGCTGCTGCAACAAACCCAGCGCACTGGCCGAGCATTAATCCAAGATGAGAGTTCATGGGATAGTCGCCTCACCTCATCTTGACTCACCCGATCAAAGCGACGTTCCATTTCAGCAACGGAATTCAAAAAGGATTCTGCTACTGGACTGAGCTTAGAGCCATGGCCTTTGGTACTGAGCAACAAGGGGGCGCCTAACGCCTTTTCGGCCACCTTGATTTGATTCCATAAAGTCCGATATGAGACATCGAGTGCCTCTGCTGCGGATTGAATGGTTTTCCCGCGCTGAACCTCCCGCAACACGATGGCGATGGAGGATAAATCAGTGGAAGACTGACTTTTGCCTCCCGACTCCAGCATGAGGACAGGCTTAATTGCAATATTCATATCGGCTCATATGTAATTAATTGCATATTGATTTATACAATGGAAGCATGAATCATACCAATTACTTTTGAAAGGATGATTCCATGTCGTTTTATAAAAAATACTCCGCTGTAGGCTCTGCCGCCTTATTAGCCTTTGGCTTATTCATGGGAAGTGGGCCAGCTGCATCGCAAGCCCAGAAAAGTATTCTGGTTTCATCCACCACCTCCACCGAGCAGTCCGGTTTATTCGGCCATATTCTGCCGGTATTCACCAATAAAACCGGTATTGCCGTCAAAGTGGTTGCCGTAGGAACTGGCCAAGCACTCGATATTGGTCGCCGTGGCGATGCCGATGTGGTGTTTGTGCATGACAAAGCGGCGGAAGAGCTTTTTGTATCGCAAGGGTTTTCCGATAAACGGCAAGAAGTGATGTTTAATGACTTTGTGTTGCTCGGACCCAAATCGGATCCTGCCAAAATCGCAGGCGGAAAAGACATTCAAGCAGCGCTTATGAAAATCGCCGATAGCAAATCTGCTTTTGTATCGCGCGGCGATAAAAGCGGCACCCACGCAGCAGAGCTGCGTTACTGGAAAGGCGCAGGTGTTGAAGTCAACGCAAACCTACCTTGGTATAAAGAAACAGGATCGGGCATGGGCCCTGCCCTCAATACCGCATCGGGCATGAATGCCTATATCTTGGCCGACCGTGGTACCTGGCTCTCATTTAAAAATCGGGGTGATCTCACCATTTTGGTTCAAGGTGATCCCAAGCTCTTTAACCAATATGGCGTGATGTTGGTTAGTTCAGAAAAGTTTCCCAATGTGAAAAAAGCAGACGGCCAGGCATTTATCAACTGGCTGGTTTCGAAAGAAGGTCAAGATACGATTGCCTCCTATAAGGTGGGCGGCGAACAACTGTTCTTCCCGAACGCTAAATGATGAAGCAGTAAGTACGTAAAAAAGGCCCGCAATGCGGGCCTTTTGTTTTATGCGGCGCACCCTGCGATGCGCGCATCACTGCTTACTTCTTTGGTGGCGTTACAAAACCAATCGCCATGTCGTCGATGAACTCAACAACCACATCGTCATTGACCTTGAATTTCTCAAGGCCCAATACTTTTTGATCCACCTTCACGGTTTGCTTCTCGCCACTTGGCAGTGTCAAAACAGCGGTGCGCTTAGCAGCATCAATACTCGTAATCTTTGCGGTAGCAATGACCACATCAGTAATTTCTTCAAATGGCTTCTTGGCGCCCTTACCAGCGATAGTAACGGTACGTGTAACGCTGACACCTGGCTTCGCATCTTTTGGCGCAATGGCCAATCCAACTGCCAATGCTTGGGCATACTCCACTACAAACAAATCGCCTTTTTTAACTTTTTCAAGGCCGCTAACTTCCTTACCGACCGTCATGGTGGCAATATTGCCTTTGTCATCTTTTAAGGTAACGATGCGCTTCTTCACGTCAACCGAGTCAACGGTCGAGGTCATGACGACCACCTCTGCAGCAACGGGCACCATCGAAACAGATGGGGCTGCTGGTTTAGCGGGGGCTTGGGCAAAACTGGTGGCTGCAAATACAGAGCAGAGTGCGATAAGGGCAATTTTCTTCAAGTGAACTCCTAATGGATGAAGGATCTAAAAAAGGATGGGCGCTAAGCGCACACCAATGCCCAGTTTACTATCCAGTAGGTGGTTTTTGGTCCTCGGCTGATCACCCTTAAGCAATTCGCTTTTATAGCACTAAATTGGTGCATTTTTAGACTAATGCGCGTTTTTAAGAAAAGTTCAAAATAAATCAAAGTTTTTGTTAACTTAATCAAAAGTCAGTGCGTTATTTGCCTCATAGGAGACAAATATGCGTAAAAGACTACATAAATGGGCCCAAGTAGCCCTATTGATTCGTGAAACCAAGGCAACGGGCATCCCTGCCAGCAACTTACTAGACCCTGCATCGCTGGAGATGCTGCAACGCTATGTACGCGTGATGGGTGTCCAGTTTGCGGCTCAGTTCATGGCCAGCCCCAGTTTTTGCCAAGAGTAAGAGAGAAGCAAATAGTCGGCATAAAGCCGATACCGAATCAAAAGGCCCTTTTAGGGCCTTTTTTTCGCTCAGAACAGTACACTTAGGCATGAACTCCTCCAGCAAAACTACGCCAGCAAATCAGTTGCTGGGCACCTTCTTAGTCGAACCCGAAACTCTACTCGCCACTTTTCAAGACCTAGATGGCCTGATTATTGATGCACGCTCACCCGAAGCCTATGCTGCCGGGCATATTCCAGGCGCGATTTCGGTTAGCACCTACGATCAATTCGTGCCGAATACCAAACCCGAAGGCATGAACGCTTTTGCTACCCATATTGCAAACCTTTATGGCGCTGCGGGCATTAGCCTAAACACCCCCCTTGTGGTCTACGACGACGACACTAGCATGCGGGTTGCTCGGGAATGCTGGTTGTTGGAATACCTTGGTCATCGTAATGCTCGACTCCTGCACGGCGGCTTTAATGCATGGCAACGGTGCGGGGGGCCAGTGAGTACTACTCCTCATCACGCTACACCACAGGTATTTGAAATCACACTCAGTGATACCGGCTTTATATCCGCTGATCAAATTACTGCTGAACTAAATCACCCACGGCGCGTAGTGATCGATGTGCGCGATGAAGCCGAGCATGATGGCCTAGATCACACCGCATGTTGTGAGCGCCGCGGTCATGTGCCCGGATCGGTTTGGGTTCACTGGTCTGAATTTTTGGAGCGCGGCCGCTTTAAATCAGGAGAAGCAATAAGGGCTTTGTTGCAGAGTCGCGGCATTCGAGAGGATGATGAACTGGCGCCCTACTGCCATCGCGGAGCCCGCTCAGCGAATACGTATTGGGCACTGCGTTTGGCTGGCTATCCACAGGTCCGCAATTACATCGGCTCGTGGCACGAATGGTCAGCTAGATCTGAGCTGCCGCTAGAGCGTGGGCACAGGCAAAACCGCTAGACCACGCCCATTGAAAGTTGTGGCCTCCCAGATGGCCAGTAACATCAACGCATTCCCCGATAAAGTACAAACCAGGATGCGCTTTGGCCATCATCGTTTGACCATCCAGCGCTTTAGTATCAACCCCGCCGAGCATTACCTCAGCTTTCTTCCAGCCTAAGGTACCGGCCGGCTTCACGGTCCACTGCTGCAAGATCGCTTTCAGGGCTTGCCGATCTTTTTTACCAACCTCCGCCCACTTACGGCCGAGCAGCGACTGCTGCTGTGCAAATGCTTTGGCTAAGCGCTGCGGCAAGACCATCGCCAAGATCGTTTCCGTTTGCTTGAGGCGATTATCTGGATCATCAAATAAGGCATCGCAATTAAACGGCTTGC
>CAZUMD010000063.1:0-8848 GCA_964621735.1 uncultured Polynucleobacter sp. | reverse complement strand
TCAGTAAATTGCTGCTCAACATGAGTAACATCACGGTGCATTTTGGGCGGCTTGCCCAGTAACACTTCCATCGGCATATCAATTGGAAATGCTACATCCGAATCAGACTTTGCCTTGCTATCGCCGAGTCGCAATTGACGCTCAGTAGTGGCATGCCCCACGACGGAGATGGGGCAACGTTCGCGTTCACATAATGCTGTGAGTAAATCTAAATCGGCTGCATCAATCGCCAATACATAGCGCTCTTGTGATTCGTTACACCAAATCTCTGCCGGACTCATACCGCTCTCTTCCAGCAGGATGCTACGCAAAGCAAAGTCAGCCCCTAGACCGGCGCCATCTGCCAGCTCTGGAAAGGCATTGGACAAACCGCCTGCACCAACGTCGTGAATTGAAACAATGGGATTCGCTTCACCCATGGCGCGGCAAGCATTAATGACCTCTTGTGCACGGCGTTCGATTTCCGGGTTGCCGCGCTGCACGGAATTGAAATCCAAATCAGCGGCATTGCTGCCGGTTGCCATCGAGCTAGCGGTGCCGCCGCCCATGCCAATGCGCATACCGGGGCCACCCAACTGAACTAGCAAGTGCCCTGCTTTAATTTCTTTTTTAGCTGTATGGATTGCATCAATATTGCCAATGCCACCGGCGATCATGATGGGCTTGTGATAGCCATGACGCAAACCATTAATAGTTTGTTCAAACACGCGAAAATAGCCGCCCAGACTTGGGCGCCCAAATTCATTGTTAAAGGCAGCCCCGCCGAGCGGCCCTTCAATCATGATTTGCAGTGGCGTCGCAATCCGTTCGGGCTTACCGTAGTGCGGTGCCTCCCACGGCAAATTGATTCCAGGAATATTTAAATTAGATACTGAAAAGCCCGTGAGACCCGCTTTGGGTCTGCCGCCAATGCCCGTGGCACCTTCATCGCGGATTTCACCACCGGCGCCAGTAGATGCACCGGGAAAGGGAGCGATTGCAGTGGGGTGATTATGCGTCTCCACCTTCATCAGGGTATGAGTCAGTCGCTGCTCTTTTTGGTAGCGCTGATCGGCGCCTTGCGGTACCCAGGTTTGCGCTTCGCAGCCCTCCATCACGGCCGAGTTATCGGAGTACGCAACAATCGTTCCCTTAGGTTGTAGGCGATGCGTATTGCGAATCATGCCAAATAAGGAAATATCTTGCGGCTTGCCATCAATCGTCCATGAGGCATTAAAGATTTTGTGACGGCAATGTTCGCTATTGGCCTGCGCAAACATAATGAGTTCAACATCGCTTGGGTCACGACCAAGGCGTTTAAAGTTCTCGGCAAGATACGTAATCTCATCTTCCGAGAGTGCAAGACCCAACTCCGCATTGGCCCTTTCTAAAGCAGCCTCACCCTCGGTCATCACCGGAATGCGCAGCAGTGGACGATCCGCTAGGGTTTGGTAGAGCGGCGCTACCGCTTCAACCGAATCGACTACGGTTTCGGTCATGCGGTCATGTAAAGCAGCCAATACAATTTGCTGCTCATTGGTACTCAGGGCCCGCTCAGCAAACCACGTAAATTGAATGCCGCGCTCAATGCGTAATAGCGGAAGATCGCATTGGTGTGCAATATCGGTGGCCTTACTAGCCCATGGCGATACCGTACCAAAACGTGGAATCGCAATAGCCTGCGATGGTTGTGGCGATTTACTCAGGCTAGTTAACCACCCTGCTTTCGGTTCTACGCGTGTAAAAGGGGTGCCGTACGTTAGGAGGCCTTCCAAAACGACGCGCTGGGCATCATTGAGTTCGGTCTCTGACCATACGAAATGAAGGTATTGCGCTTGTATGGCTGCTAGGGAAATGCCCTGTTCTGCAAGCGAAGCCAAAAGCCGCTGTTGGCGGAAGGCTGAGAGGGCATCGGCCCCAGGCAAACAACGGAAAAAAGACATGCATTAATTATAAGGTTTGGGCCAAAAACCCCGTATTTTTAGTCTGCCAGCAAGGCGCCGCCCTGAAGGTTTAGCTGGCGGCCGCAGCGCCCTGCCAAGACCGCATCGTGGGTTACTAAAATCAGGGTCGACCCATTGGCCTGATTTAGGTCAAATAAGAGGTCTATAACCCTGCCGCCACTGGCCTCATCTAAGCTGCCAGTAGGTTCATCGGCAAACAAAATGGCTGGCTTGCCAACAAATGCGCGGGCCAAGGCAACGCGTTGCTGCTCACCGCCCGATAATGTTTTTTGAAAGTGATTGAGCCGCGCACTTAAGCCCACTTTATCTAGCCAATAGCGCGCTTGCTCCCGAGCATCGCTGAGCGATATACCGCGCAGCTCCAGTGGCAACATCACATTTTCTAAGGCACTAAGGTGCGGTATCAGCTGAAACGACTGAAACACAAAACCCACGTGCTGACCGCGAAGTTGGGCCCTGCCGTCTTCGTTCAACTGGGCGAGATTTTGACCTGCAAGCTCAACTAGACCGCTACTAGGAGTATCTAAGCCTGCGAGCATGCTGAGTAAAGTGCTTTTACCTGATCCAGATGCACCCACAATCGCAACGCTTTCTCCGGCGCAGACGCTAAATGAAATGTCATGCAAAATAGTAAGTGGTCCATCGCTGGTCTGGACCGCCTTACCCAGCTGCTGAGCGCGCAGCACAACTGATTGATTGCTCATAAGGAATATCGCTTGAAATTTTGCATTGCCACCATCTTACTCGGGCTGACATTAATCGGCCCAGCCCAAGCACAAGACCCTACCAAACCTACTCTATTGGTAACGGGCGATAGTCTCTCGGCGGAGTATGGCATTGCGCGCGGCAGTGGCTGGGTCTCCTTATTGGCAAGCCGCCTGAAGTTGGAGGGAAGTCCGTGGGAGATCATGAACGCCAGCATCAGCGGTGAAACGACTTCCGGAGGGCTAACCCGCCTCCCCAAGTTATTAGCTCAGAAGAAACCCAAGCTGGTCATTATTGAATTGGGGGCAAACGATGCCTTACGTGGCCTTCCCCTAGTAGAAACAGAAAAAAATTTACGGACCATGGTCGACCTAAGCAAAAAATCAGGAGCAGAAGTGCTATTGATTGGTATGCGTATTCCGCCGAACTATGGCCAGGAATACACCCAGCAATTTGCTCAGCTTTTTGTTCGAATTGCAAAAAGTCAGCAAGTGGCTTTACTACCTTTTTTCTTGGAGGGTGTCGCTCAGCGCAATGACTTATTTCAGGCAGACCGGATTCATCCGAACGAAGCAGCACAGACGATTATGTTTCAGAACGTCTGGACTGCCCTTAGCCCATTCTATGGGCAACTCATACCTAAAAAGAATTAACTGCCCGAACTGCTGCTAGACTGTTTTAGAGGGTTAATGATTTTGACGTTAGCCTCATTGCGCCAGTAGGACATAAAACCAACAAACTCGGCTTGTGCGGCTAGGGCCTGAATTTGCTGGGATTGCGCTTGTCGCACTTTTGCATCTGCTGCAGGAGGTTGACGGACTTGATCAATCCGATACAAAGTCGTGCCCGATCCGGCATTCGCAATCGAGATAACCGCGGGCAACTTACTTGGATCGACTGCCATCACCGCATCTAAGGCGGGTCCAACTAAGTTGGCAGGCTTATTACGGGAAACCCACATTGGAGCAGCAAATCCAGCGCCGCTTGATGGATTTTTCTCGGCAGCAATAAAGCGCTCAGCGGCAGCAGCACTGGCGAGCTTTTCAGCGCTGCGTACGGCAACCTGGCGCTTAACTTCGCTCGCCACTGCACTGTAGGGCAATACTTCCGCTGGAACTAGCTGGGTAACACGTGCCGATACAAAGACGCCAGGGGTAATTTGCACGGCCTCAATATTGCGTTTATTTTTTAAAGCATCGTCACCAAAAAGAGCTTGAATCACTTTTTGGTTATTCAGGGGATGATCAGCCGGAAGTCCTGCCTTGCCGCCGCGAGATACTCCTTTGAGTGACTGAATGCTCAGCTTTAACTTATCCGCAGCAGGCTTTAGGCTATCGGATTGATCGTAGGTCAGATTGGCGAACTGATCGGCTTTTTCACCAAAGGCCTTGGCATCTTCCTTGGGATCGGCGCGTAAGACTAAAAACTCAATGTCAATGCGCTCGGGGGTTTCAAACAAGCGCGCATTGGCTTTATAAAAATCCTGTAGCTCGGCCTCCGTTGGCGTCACCTTGGAGACAAAATCCGCTGCTGTAAATTGGATCGACTGCACTTGGCGCTCTGACTCATACAAGGCAGAAATTAAACCGGCTAATTTTGGCGCTGGCAATTCAGTGCGCGCAGCAGAGGTAACAAATTGCTGAATCATCAAATCAAAACGCTGGCCACCCTCAAATTGCTCAATCGTCATTCCAGCATTAGCTAAAAGCTGGCGGTAGCGGGCATTATCAAAACTACCATCAGGCTTGTACAGGGCCTTGATTTCAGGAATGGTCGCTAGGTTTTTTGTCAGCGCTTGATCGCTAATGCGTAACTGCAGCTTGTTGACTGCAAAAGCCAGGAGGCGTTGCTGCAATAGTTCATCCAATACCGCTTGGCGAAACGGCAGACTTTGTGCAATTTGGGAATTAGCCCCAACCCGCTCAGACTGGCGTTTGGCTGAATTGTCAACTTCTTGGGTAGTAATGGCCTTGCCATTGACCTTGATTAAGTCGGTTTCTTGCTCAAAGAAATCCGTATAGCCTGAAACGCCAAACAAAACAAAAGAAGGGAAAATGAACAACAGCAGAATGAACTGCAACAGGCGTTGGTGTTTACGAACGGAATCAAACATGAATGGGCTTTACCAATTAATGATCGCAGGGTTTATAAAGTGTCGGAGTGGCGAGCAATCAAAATACAAGGAAATCCAGACAAGATCACGAATAGGGCATGGTGGGCGCTGACGGGCTCGAACCGCCGACATTCTGCGTGTAAGGCAGACGCTCTACCAACTGAGCTAAGCGCCCCATAAATCAACCGAAATTGTACCCTTAGTCCCGCATGGGCGCTCATTTTTCAAAATAAGCGTACCTATAAGGTCCAAAGGGTACACCCCATCGATCCAATTAATGCTTTAAGACTTCCCCGCCCGAAATGGCAGGGCTAGCCTTACTGGCCTCCGCTGCCTTTTTGGCTAACTCATCCGGACTTGGATCGGGCAACGCTTCAGGATTACGCTCCAAAGCAAGCTCCAAGACTTTATCAATCCAGCGCACGGGAACAATCTCGATTGCATTTTTCACGTTATCCGGAATATCAATTAAGTCTTTGACATTCTCTTCTGGAATTAATGCGAGCTTGATTCCGCCCCGGTGAGCAGCCAATAACTTCTCTTTCAGACCGCCGATCGGCAAGACCTCGCCGCGCAAGGTAATTTCGCCGGTCATGGCGACATCGGAGCGCACCGGAATGCCAGTGAAAACGGAAACTAAGGCGGTGGTGATGGCAATACCGGCCGATGGCCCGTCTTTGGGAGTTGCGCCCTCTGGAAAGTGAATATGAAGGTCTTTTTTCTCAAAGGCCTCATCGGTAATGCCCAGTGCACGAGCGCGTGAACGCACTACGGTTCTAGCAGCCTCTACCGACTCCTTCATCACATCGCCCAGGGAGCCAGTGCGTGTAATAACACCTTTGCCTGGCATTAGCGCAGCTTCAATGGTCAGCAGATCGCCGCCCACCTCAGTCCACGCCAAACCCGTTACTTGTCCGAGCTGATTCTCTTTTGCGGCTAAGCCGTAATCAAAAATCTTGACGGAGAGGAACTTTTCTAAATTATCCGCATCCACGGTAATGGGCGCAGCTTCTTTTTTTAGCAGCAATAACTTCACCACCTTGCGGCAGACTTTACTGATCTCGCGCTCAAGCGAACGCACGCCAGCTTCGCGGGTGTAGTAGCGAATCATGCTGCGAATCGCACTCTCTTCAATCTGTAGCTCACCCTTTTTCAAACCATTGTTTTTGATTTGCTTCGGAATTAAATAGTTGGTAGCAATGCTGGTTTTTTCATCTTCGGTATAGCCAGCGAGGCGAATCACCTCAAGGCGATCGAGGAGCGGCCCCGGAATGTTTAAAGAATTCGCAGTGGCGACAAACATCACATCGGATAGATCAAAGTCAACCTCGACATAGTGATCTTGAAAGGTGTGGTTTTGTTCTGGGTCAAGCACTTCTAAGAGCGCACTGGCAGGATCGCCCCGAAAATCCATGCCCATCTTATCGACTTCATCCAATAAGAACAGGGGATTGCGTACGCCCACTTTGGTTAGGCTCGATAAAATCTTGCCCGGCATCGAGCCGATGTAGGTGCGTCGATGGCCACGAATCTCCGACTCATCACGCACACCGCCCAATGCCATGCGCACAAACTTGCGATTGGTGGCACGTGCAATCGACTGACCCAAGGACGTTTTACCAACACCAGGAGGGCCAACTAAGCACAAGATGGGGGCTTTTACACGATCGACGCGTTGCTGGACTGCGAGGTACTCCAAGATGCGTTCTTTGACTTTATCAAGACCATAGTGATCTTGATCCAGTACTTTTTCTGCATTATCTAAATCATTATTGACCTTGCTCTTCTTTTTCCAAGGAAGGCTCACTAGGGTGTCAATGTAGTTGCGAATCACCGTTGCCTCTGCTGACATAGGTGACATCAGCTTGAGTTTTTTCAGTTCGGACTCGGCTTTTTTCAGTGCTTCTTTTGGCATCTTGGCTGCTTTGATGCGCTTTTCTAATTCTTCGAGATCAGCGCCCTCTTCGCCTTCTCCTAACTCCTTCTGAATCGCTTTCACCTGTTCATTGAGGTAGTACTCGCGCTGGCTCTTTTCCATTTGGCGCTTGACGCGGCCACGAATACGCTTCTCGACTTGCAGAATGTCGATTTCGCTCTCTAAGTCAGCTAATAAACTCTCAAGGCGCTTCACCACATCGGTCATTTCCAAGAGGCGCTGTTTTTGCTCGAGCTTCACGGGCAAATGCGCGCAGATGGTATCCGCAAGGCGGCTTGGATCGTCAATTCCACCCAAGGAAGCCAAAATCTCTTGCGGAATCTTTTTGTTTAATTTCACGTACTGATCAAACTGGGCCATGATCGCGCGGCGCAGTGCTTCGGTCTCATGCGCATCGAGTGTATCGATGGCTTTGGGTGTTGCTTCGCAACTAAAGTAGCCTAGCGCATCTTCGATTTGGCTGACTTCGGCGCGCTGGGAACCCTCGACCAATACCTTGACGGTACCATCGGGCAATTTGAGCATTTGCAAAATGCTGGCGATGCAGCCCACATCGTACAAATCGTCGACTGAGGGCTCATCTTTTGCGGCTGTCTTTTGGGCAACCAACAAAACACTTTTGCCGGTTTCCATCGCGGCTTCCAGCGCTTTAATGGATTTGGGGCGCCCCACGAACAAGGGGATCACCATATGGGGAAAGACAACTACGTCCCGCAGGGGGAGCAAAGGCAGTTGAATCGGTTCAGAGGGTAGTAATAAATGGCCAGGCATGGGGCGAATCCTCCAAAGTAGTCAAACGCTCAAAGAAATCTCAAAAGTACCAAAAGCTACTTAAAAGAGGGTAATTCAGTGATCAGAATACTACTTATATGGGTTTGGGCTCCTGAATTACAAGAGCAAAAAGGCAGAAAAGTGACAAAAATAGAGTAAAAATGGCCAAGATTGGGCGAAATTACGCTTTTTTTGATAATTCCTGCTTATGGGCAGGGGATTCGCTCTGCTTGTAGACCAAAAGCGGTTTTCCTTGACCCTGAATGCTGCTTTCATCAATCACGACTTTTTGAACATTACGCAGGGACGGCAAGTCGTACATCACGTCCATTAATGCACCTTCCAGGATGGAGCGAAGGCCACGGGCACCTGTTTTGCGAGCAATCGCTTTCTTAGCAATCGCAGCCAAGGCTTCGGGGCGCACCTCAAGCTCAGCACCCTCCATGGTTAAGAGGGCTTGATATTGTTTCACCAATGCATTTTTCGGCTCGGTCAAGATTTGGATAAGAGCAGTCTCATCAAGCTGCGCTAAGGTCGTTAGAACCGGTAAACGGCCAATTAACTCCGGAATTAAACCAAACTTAATCAGATCTTCTGGCTCAACTTCTTTGAGCAGCTCGCTGGAGCCCCGATCATCTTTGCCGGGCACTTCGGCGCTAAAACCAATACCCGTTTTAGCAGTGCGCTGCTGAATCACTTTCTCCAAGCCATCAAATGCGCCACCGCAAATAAATAAGATATTGGTTGTATCGACTTGCAAGAAGTCTTGATTGGGGTGCTTACGACCGCCTTGCGGAGGCACCGATGCCATCGTACCTTCAACCAATTTCAACAGAGCTTGCTGCACGCCCTCACCCGAAACATCACGGGTGATGGAGGGGTTGTCTGACTTGCGTGAAATCTTGTCAATCTCATCAATGTAGACAATGCCGCGCTGGGCTTTTTCGACGTTGTAATCACAGGCCTGGAGTAACTTTTGAATGATGTTTTCAACGTCTTCGCCAACATAACCTGCTTCCGTTAAGGTGGTTGCATCGGCCATTACAAAGGGAACATCGAGTAAGCGTGCCAGTGTTTGCGCTAACAAAGTCTTGCCTGAACCGGTTGGGCCAATCAGCAAAATATTGCTCTTGGCCAACTCAACGCCATCGACTATCGCCTTTGCGGGCAACTTCGATTTTTTGGTTTCGGCTACTGTTTTATTGTCTTTGCTATCGGCTGCGCCTTCCGTTTTAGCTGCCGACTCTTTTTTAGGGGCTGGCAAATACTGCAGGCGCTTGTAATGGTTATAGACCGCCACTGCCAATGTTTTTTTGGCTTGGTCTTGACCAATCACATACTGATCTAAGTCGGCGCGAATCTCGTGCGGTGTAGGTAGGC
>CAZUMD010000062.1:8591-8879 GCA_964621735.1 uncultured Polynucleobacter sp. | reverse complement strand
CAAAAAGAGGACTGCGTAATACCTGCGCTAGCGGTAAATCATGGCGCGGCGTCACCAATACTGTGAGGAGCGCGATCAGATCATCAATCTCAAGGGTATTTAATAAGCCCCCAAGCCGAGAGCTCTCAAACGCCAGTCCGGCTTCACGCAATGCGCGCTCGTATTGCGGTAAGTACTGGCGGCGTTTTACTAATAATAAGAAATCACTTGGCCTTGGATCACGCCACACCGGTTGGCCATTCACCAGCTCCAGCACTCGGCGCGTTTGCATCACCTCGCGAATAATTT
>CAZUMD010000062.1:0-8542 GCA_964621735.1 uncultured Polynucleobacter sp. | reverse complement strand
GGTCTCACTGGCATCCGGCAATGGTCCTGCAAAAGCATTACCTAATCGCTCCTGTGCCTCGTGCTCCTCCAAAGGAATCAAGGGAAGTAAATAGGCCTCGCCCTGATTGGCTACATTTGCTTCTGCATCAATCGAGTTTGGCGCTGTCCATGCCGTAGTTTGGAGGGTGTACGGGTAGCTTTCAGGTAAGAGTTCACTCGTAAATGTGCGATTAACAGCGCTATTAATGGCAGGTGCATTGCGGCGTGTTACATCCAGCTGAATGAAGTCGGCGCCCAGCTCGCTTTGCAAAAAGGCTTTTGCAGTATCAAATAAGCGCGGATCGGCCCGCCGAAAACGGTAAATCGATTGTTTTGGATCGCCCACAATAAAAATACTGGGCTTGTTTGTATCGGCACCATACCCTTCTAACCACGACCGAAGGATTTGCCATTGCAAGGGATTGGTATCCTGAAACTCGTCAATCAAGATATGCTGGTAGCGTGAATCGAGCCGGGCCTGGAGGTAAGCCGCATGACTCGAATCTGCCATGAGCTGACTCACCCCAATTTCTAAGTCATCAAAATCACGTACGCGCATTGCCTCTTTACTCGCCTGCACATGGGCAAGCATTGCAGCGCTCATCGCAAACCAAGCGGTATTGAGTTGTAAAGCAACTGCTTCGCGATCCCGCTGGACATTGGCCAAAAATGCATCTGCCCAGGCCTCTTTACAGGAGAGATAATTAGCCTCACTGATGCCCTGATCGGTTTTGCTGAGCCATTTTTTTAGATCACTAGACACTTTGGCATTAGCGGTGCGCGCCGTTTTGTCTTTCGTCAGAAAAATCGCTTCAAGCGCCGCAATCAAGGCATCCTGTTGCGTGATATCCAATCCGGCCTTTTTAGCGTCGATTGCGCTTTCAATCACTGCACAGTAATTCTTTTCGGTTTGCGTACTGTTAGCAAAGCAGCGTGCCAAGAGCTCTAAATCGGCAAGGGTATTGGGAGCATTCCACATTTGCAATACCGCATCGGGCGCACGGAACTGCGTCAGCATCTGCTCTAGCTGTTGAATAGGAGTCGTGCCCTGCTGAGCGCAGCGTGCTTCAAAGAAAGTCCACGCACCCCGCTGCTTAAATGCGCTGTAGCTACCCGTTAAAAATTGCAGGGTTTCATGGGCGCCGAGCTGCTGCAAAAGGGATTCGTAATGGGGCTTTAGCTCTTTGGGTACTTGACTCCACCAATCGGCTAAACATTCTTCTTGAAGGCGCTTGCTATCTTCACGCAAGCTAAACCCTGGCTGAATCCCAATCGATACGGGAGCCGCGCCCAAGAGCTTGCCAAACCAACCGTGGAAGGTATCAATCACAATCGCTTGCGGACTAGCTAGCACAGTTTCATATAAAGCGCGGGCGTGTGGCATGGCAGCTCTTGCCTCTGCGTCATTCAGACCACGCTCGCGGAGATCAGCAAGCAATGTCGCCTCATCGCATCTGGCAAATTGCTCTAAGAGTCCATACAAGCGCTCGCGCATCTCTTGCGCAGCCTTGCGCGTAAAGGTCAGCGCGAGGATTTCATGGGGCTTGGCGCCGGCCAATAGGATGCGAACCAGACGCGCCACCAGCAACCAGGTCTTGCCACTGCCTGCGCAGGCAGAAACCATTACGGAGCGCGCTGGGTCGCATGCGCGTTGCTGATTAGATTGCATTAGGCTCACCACATCCCCTTTCTGCAAATGCCGCGCGACTCACAATAGCGACACACGCTATCGGGTGCAAATGCGTTGAGGGTTTTGCGTGCCCACAATAGCTCCACATCCTCGGTGATTTGTGCCATGGATTGCTTGGCCGTCTCCGCTAGATCGGCAACGGCAACCGAACGCTCTGCGCTGCCATGGCCATTTTTTACATCGGTTTTTAGCGCGACCCACTCTGCATCGGTCACTGTTCGTTCCTGCATCGGTACATTCGAGTCGGCATCCGTCACAGCGCGCGCGTAGATTAATAGCTGCGGATCATCTAACACGTTCGCAGCACGATCGCGTACTCGTTTTATCGTTTGGTGCTTATAGTCCAGCACGGCTGCGCTTGCGGAATCAATATGGGTATCGATGCGATCAACATACCCTTCGATGCGCATCATCCGTAGCTCGCCATCCTCGGTTGTGAACGGCAAATCAAAGCCGACCTGAATTTCACCATCGAGGTAACGCCAGCCTTCAGTCTCGCGCTGCAGTTGCCACTCAATAAAGCTCGGAATTTGTTTTTGCCAATCGCGCAGTACGCCCAATACACGCTCATCACCCGCAATATACCTGGCAAAGATCCGTTCAGATGCCTGATTTAAATGCTGGGTCATCCACGCACGTCGATTGTCACTACCGAAGGCAATCGCAGCCATATCGGTTTGCTCGTGGGTTTTGAGTGCGCGGAAAAATTGATGCAATACCGCATGAATGGTTTGCCCAGCCAAAGAGGCATCGATGCCCTCATCAAATCCATGCTGCTTACGCAAGCCCAGTAAGCTGCGGACATAGTAGCGATATGGGCAATCCCGTAAGGTGCGATACGCGCTTGGACTCATCGACAAAGGCAAAGGCAATGCTGCATTGGGCGTCGCGCTGGCGCCGTCCATACGCTCACTGGTGCCCACGCGTTTTACAGCTCCAGAGCAAGTCGTTTGGGTTTCCGGCTTTAAGTCTGGTAAAGCCATTTGCAAGCGCTGAATCCATGCTGCGGCGCGAATGGGCTCGCCATTGGCGCTTTTACTTTGCCAAAGTAAATCGACTGCTGGGCAACTGACCAACAGTTGCGAGAGGTCACGCGCCTGTTGCTTGAATTCATGTTCAATCGTCGATCCGTGCAGCAATCGATTGAGGGTTTCTGAAAAAAACAAGGGCGGCTCTGAAAATGCTGGCAACTGATTTTCATCGCAGCCAACCATAACCACGGCATCGAATTCCCGTAAGCGAGTAGAGCTCAAGGGCAAGATACTGAGATTGGCCTCTGCCTGTTTACTGCCCTCTTGATATGAAGCCTCTTCAATTGCCGAGCTTAAGAGATTGATCCACTCGCTCAGTCGCAGCTGGATTGATTTGATCGCGCTCGGCTGCAAGGGCATCTCTAAGGTCAGCAGTACATCCAGCAATTGCTTACCTGCAGAATCTTCGGCCAAGGTCTTTGCCATACCGAATGCATTGATGTCGCCTTGCAACTGCTGGTATGCCTCTCTTACATCCACGTTTTTACTGCGCCACTGAACGGCGCGGCCACGTACGAACTGCAATAACTCCAATAGCAATGGATTGGCCGGCGCCTGACGAAACACAGTACCGTAGCGCACCCCTTCCATGGCGATGTAAAAAGATTCCCATCCCGAATGGGCTTGCGCGGCAATCAAGCGATCTTCCAGTTCGGCAATTAAGCCGTTGCAGTCTTGGGCAACTTTTCCTAAGATGGCCGGGATATCGACAAATGGGTTTTGCAAAAATTCCAATAGATCGGCGGCGCTAGGACCCTCTTTGGGCGCGCGGATGAGAGAGAGCCAACTGTGCAGCGCTGCTGCGGCGCGTGTCGTCGATAACTTCCAGCCGGTTTCATCCCGAATCGCGAGCGCTGGACCAAAACGCGCCAACAGCGCGCGCGTCCGGCGGGCCGCTAAACGGTCTTGCGCAATCAGCGCTATATTTTTCTTGCCTGCGATGATATGCTGCTCAACGCTTTTGGCGGCCATCCATGCCAACTCTTCAAATCGATTGGCCGAAAGCAAACGCCACTGACCTCGATACGCGGCTTTAGCATTGTGGATCGCATCTTGCTTTGCTTGACTTGCTTGGCTTGCTTCCGCCTCTCCTGCAGATACTGCTTCCGGCCACAAACCCACATCACTCCAGTTCAAACTGATATCGATTACTGGGGCATGCGCTGCGTACGCATCCATAAAGTGCTGCATCACAGTACGCTCACTGGCCAGTCCATCTGCGGTTTGAACCCAAATAAAAGGCCTTGCATGCTGTGCCTGTTTAGCAGCCTGTAGGTATGCTGCGAGCGCAAGGTGCTTACGCACGATCGGATTACTCGCATCGCTGAGGTAACGCCAAAAGAGCAGCAACACCTCCGCCTCTCGGTCGACCACTTTACGGGCTAGTGCTGGATACGCCTCTTCAATGGCGTTTTCAAGTAAGTTCTCGAGTGAGCTCAGCCACTCATCATTGGATGCCAAGCCCTGCTGGGGATGAAGCGCAAGTGATGACTGGGACAACACAGCGCTTGATAAGGTATCGCAAGCGGCAATAATCGCTTGAGCCAAGCCCCAGGCACCAGCTTCACTCTCTGCCTTAAACCAGGCACGCAGTTTGGGGTGGGCTTGCAATGCGGCATATACCGCCAGCCAGCGCTCTATAGGAGTTTGCACCTTGGGAAAGGCCCAGCTTTGTGGAGCTGATCCCAACCAATCGCTCAGACTCATTACCTCCGGCAAAAAGGCAATCTGGGGTGCAATTTCTGCTGGGCGATGGCGCTCTAAACTACTGCGTAAGGCCATTAATGGTCCAGCCGTACTGAGCACAACCAGCGGCCGCTGACTAGTTTGCATGGCCACATTCCAAATACCAGTGGAGAGGGTTTTTAAGGAATTCCCATCGGGACAAACAGACCACGCCAGCGGTTGCCCGTACCCTGGCGCGTCACGCTCTGGGATATTCGGAAAGGCGGCGGGGGTTTTCATGGGCAATCGGATTTATGCGGTAATCTGTTGTCTTGGGCAAGAAAGCTGGCTTATTGCTAATATAAGCTTCGACATACTAATAAATAAGGAATTTTTCATGGGTGCCGGCATTAAATACGTCAGTGACGCTTCATTCGAGCAAGATGTTCTCAAATCCGATAAGCCCGTTTTGCTTGATTTTTGGGCAGAGTGGTGCGGTCCTTGCAAAATGATTGGCCCTATTTTGGAAGAGCTTTCAACCGAGTACGGCGACAAAATCCAAATCGCCAAAATGAATGTGGATGAGAACCAAGGTGTTCCGGCGCAGTTTAATATTCGCGGCATTCCGACCTTGATCCTTTTCAAAGGGGGTGCAGTAGCCGCTCAAAAAGTAGGCGCGCTCTCCAAATCCCAGTTAGCCGCCTTCATTGACGGTAATATTTAAGTATCCCGCAAGACAGGCTCACTACTCGAGCCTGTCTTTGTTTCAGGCCCTTTTGGGTAAATCCCGTTTTATTGACCTCTAATCTTGCCAAAAGCCGTTTTTGGTGTAATATCCTTTAAACGCACTATTCAGTGCTTCCCCATTTCTGGTTCTACATTCCCCCTCTTTTCTGTTTCCTGATTTATTACCCTGATTGATTCCAAGCTCATTTTTTGGCGCGCCCATTTGATTTTGACTTCCAACTAACGTAACGCATCCCCTCCCTTTTGGCTCGCCGCCTTTCTGGCAGCAACCAGCTCCCCCACTTTTCTACTGATATCACTAAACACAATGCAATTAACTGAATTAAAAGTACTCCACGTTTCCGCCCTACTCGAGATGGCTGCTAGCCTCGAGATTGAAAATACCCAGCGGATGCGCAAACAAGAATTGATGTTTGCGATTTTGAAAAAGCGGGCTAAGTCCGGTGAATCCGTGTTCGGCGACGGCGTACTCGAAGTATTACCCGACGGTTTTGGCTTTTTACGCTCCCCCGAAGCCTCCTATATGGCTTCGCCCGACGACATCTACATCTCGCCAGCCCAAATTCGTCGCTTTAATCTGCATACCGGCGATAGCGTTGAGGGCGAAGTTCGTACACCAAAGGATGGTGAGCGTTACTTTGCACTGGTCAAGGTCGACAAGATTAATGGCTTAGCGCCAGAGGCCCTGAAGAACCGCATCATGTTCGAAAACTTGACGCCGCTTCACCCCAATCGCACCATTCATTTGGAGCGTGACATTAAAGCCGAAGAAAATTTAACCGGTCGCATCATCGATATGATCTCGCCGATTGGTTTTGGTCAGCGCGGTTTGATTGTGTCTTCACCCAAGTCGGGTAAGACGGTGATGATGCAGCACATTGCCCATGCCATCTCCACCAATTTCCCGGATGCCATTCTGATTGTGCTGCTCGTCGATGAGCGCCCTGAAGAGGTTACTGAAATGCAGCGCTCGGTTCGCGGTGAAGTGGTTGCCTCCACCTTTGATGAGCCAGCAGTGCGTCACGTTCAAGTCGCCGAGATGGTGATTGAAAAAGCCAAGCGTTTGGTGGAAATGAAAAAAGACGTGATTATTCTGCTCGACTCCATTACTCGCCTTGCCCGCGCTTACAACACCGTCGTGCCATCGTCTGGCAAAGTATTGTCGGGCGGTGTTGATGCCAATGCCTTGCAGCGTCCAAAACGCTTCTTCGGTGCAGCCCGTAATATTGAAGAAGGCGGCTCCTTAACGATTTTGGCTACCGCCTTGATTGAAACCGGCAGCCGAATGGATGACCTGATTTATGAAGAATTTAAGGGCACCGGCAATATGGAAGTGCACCTCGAGCGCCGCTTAGCCGAGCGCCGGGTCTATCCTGCGATTAACCTCAACAAATCCGGCACCCGCCGTGAAGAATTGCTGGTCAAGCCAGAAAATCTCCAAAAAATCTGGGTTTTACGCAAGTTATTGGCGGATATGGACGACATTGAGGCGATGAACTTCATCGTCGATAAGCTCAAATCAACCAAAAATAATGGGGAATTCTTCGATCTGATGCGCCGCGGAGGCTAAGAAGCCTAGGCTAGATGGATGGCAAATCTAGCCTTTCTTATTGATTTCATGGCATAATTTCGTCTTTGCGACACCTTGGGTGTGGCTTTTTTTGATTCACCGTTGCTTTTACTTTTACCTGGGCAAGTATTTCACTTCTCTTACTGGAACTGAAACGGCTACCTGCAATAAGGACACTTATGAAACCTGGCATTCACCCCGATTACCGCGAAGTTGTTTTTGTCGATGTTTCCAACAACTTCAGCTTTAAGACCCGCTCGACCATCAACACCAAAGAAACCGTGAAATGGGAAGACGGCAAAGAATATCCGCTCTCCAAAATTGAGACTTCTTCGGAGTCCCATCCGTTCTACACCGGTACCCAGAAGATTATGGATACCGCTGGCCGGGTTGAGAAATTCCGTCAGAAGTTCGGCAGCAAAGCGGTTGCGAAGTCAACTGGCGATGGCGTTGCTAAAACAGCTGAGAAAAAAGCAGCTGCTGCTGAAACCAAAGCCGCTGAAAAACCAGCAGCCAAAAAAGCAGCTGCCAAGAAGGCGTAATGATTTTGTGGGAGTAAGTTGCTTCTCTCCCGCAATTCCCAAAAGGCAGCCTGTGCTGCCTTTTTTCTTAGCTGAAATTTTTATCGCCCGAATGCAAGTTCACTCACGCCACTCTCACCATTCACATGGTTAAACTCACCGCCGCTGCTACCGCCTCGATTCCGCGCACGGTTATTTTTGCGCTAACGCTCATCTATGGTTTGGCTGGCTTATTCCAGCGAGACCCTTGGAAGACCGAGGATGCCATCGGCTTTGGTGGCATGTTTACGGCATACCAAGGTAATCTTCAGGATTGGCTCGTCCCTCACTTAGCGGGGCGCGAAGCGGCTCTCGGTGCGCCACTGCCCTACTGGCTCGGTGGCTTGCTGATGGAATGGTTTGGGCCACTCATTGGCTTAGCGAACGCCAGCCGACTGTACTCAGCGTTGTGTTTTTTTGCAGCTGCAATTGCCATTTGGTATGCCACCTATCTATTAGGGCGCCGGCGTGAAGTGCAACCCATGGCACTCGCCGTAGGTGGTCAACCGCAATCCAAGGCATACGGCATGACCTTGGCCGATGGTGCTCTACTTATTTTCTTGGCATGCGTTGGCTTGGCGCAGCGTGCCCACGAAACTACCCCCATGATGGCTCAATTGATGGGCATTAGTTTTGTACTGTATGGCACAGTACGTGGACTCGATAAACCATGGCAAGGCGGTGCATGGACTGGTCTAGGCGTGATGGTGCTGGCGCTCTCCAGTAATTTGTACCTCACCATTCTCGTTATATTGGCAACTGTCAGCGCCGTATTTATCAGCAATGCACGATTACGTTTTCGCTGGTCGCTGAGCTCGGTCATATTAGGCGCCATTGGTTTTGCACTCTGGCCCTTACTTTGGTTCCTTTTTGATCTGACTGAAACGCAGCGCGCGATTGCATTGGACGCCTGGTTACAGGTGCCTCCAATGCAGAATCTACCCTCTACTGAATCACTGGGATTTCTGGGCGTGAACTTCTGGCTCTATGCCTGGCCAGTATGGCCGCTCGCCATCGTCGCAATCGTGCATTGGGCTCGTGAAAAAAGTGCGGGGTCTTGGCGCGCGCCGCATTTATGCATTCCGCTGGGCCTCATACTCAGCGGAATCCTCTACGTACTACTCCGTGTTGATGCCAACGAACATGATTTGATCATATTGATTCCGCCGATGGCCATTCTTGCTATTTTTAGCTTGCCGATTCTGAAACGCAATCTCATAAGCTTTATTGATTGGTTGGCGATGTTGAGCTTTACCCTG
>CAZUMD010000061.1:0-9294 GCA_964621735.1 uncultured Polynucleobacter sp. | reverse complement strand
GGCGGTATTCATTGGAATGCGCCGCTAAGTTTTCCACCGTCTGCTTTACGGTTTCTAAATAGTCTTCTGGCAGGGCCCTTGAATCAGTTCTTGGGTAGGTAAGTACCTTGTGGCGCTCGTATAAAGCTTGGGCAAGTCCTAATGTATTTTTTGCGGAAAAGCCAAAACGGGCGTTTGCTTCGCGCTGGAGGCTGGTTAAATCAAATAGCTGGGGCGCTAGCTGGGTTGCGGGTTTTGCTTCTTCACGAACGGTAGCCTTTTTGTTGCGGCACGCAGCCACAATGCTGTTGGCGGCGGCTTCGCTCCACAGTCGGCTTTCCCGCAAATCCGGCTCTGCAGCATCTTTCTTAAACTTCGGATCAAACCAGCGACCTTCATAAACACCGGCTGAGGCTAGAAAATCAGCCTTAACTTCCCAGTAATCTTTAGAAATAAATTTACGAATGAGCTCTTCGCGCTCGACCACAATCGATAGGGTTGGTGTTTGTACGCGCCCCACCGTCGTCAGAAAGAAGCCGCCGCTTTTGCTATTGAAGGCTGTCATGGCGCGGGTGCCATTGATGCCAACCAACCAGTCGGCTTCAGAGCGGCAGCGGGCAGCATCGGCTAAAGGCTGCATGTCCGCATCGGAGCGCAGTGCGCTAAAGCCCTCACGAATGGCGTTGGGCGTCATGGATTGCAGCCATAAGCGCTTAATTGGCTGACTGGCCTTGGCGTGTTGGGCAATCAACCGAAAAATCAGCTCACCCTCGCGACCCGCATCACATGCGTTGACGAGTTCAGCGATGTCTTTGCGCTTGATGAGTTTTTGTAAGACCTTGAGCCGCGATTCGGTTTTTACAATCGGCCGCAGGTCAAAATGGGGGGGAACTACCGGCAAATTGGCAAAGGACCACTTTCCACGCTTGACGTCATATTCCTCGGGGGCAGCAATCTCCAAAAGGTGACCCACCGCAGAAGAAACCACGTACTGGTCGTTTTCAAAGTAATCGTCGAATTTAGTAAAGCCGCCTAGGGCCTTGGCAATGTCGCTGGCAACGGAGGGCTTTTCTGCAATGATCAGTGTTTTAGGCGTGTTGCCTGCAGTCGATTTGGATGCGGTTTTGGTAGTTGCTTTAGCCACGCGTGAACCTAAATTAAGTACAGATTAGTCAAATTAAAGCCATCCATGCGGCGCTGATTTGCGGCGCACTTCCTTTTTTATTATTAACCGATAAATCAAGAACTGTCCAAAATGCCGACTTTTCCCTGCATTTGCGGCTGATTTACACCGTTTTTATTGGGCAGGAGCCCCTATAAATTAGGGCCCTGGGGCAGTTCAGCCAGAATATCCCCCAAGGTATGGACTAGCTTGGCGCCGTTTTGAATCAGGCTGTGGCACCCTTCCGAGTAGCCCCCAAGGATCGAGCCAGGCACCGCAAAAACCTCTCGGCCCAGCTCCGCGGCAAGGCGTGCGGTAATGAGCGACCCCGATCGCTTGCTGGCCTCCACGACCACTACGCCTTGGGCAAGGGCGGCAATCAGGCGGTTACGCCTCGGAAAATGAAACGGCCGCGGGCCCACTCCAGGGGGGAATTCCGATATGAGTAGGCCCGAATGAGCCACGGCCTGTGCGAGCGCAAGGTGTTCGTAGGGATAGACGCGATCGAGCCCAGTGCCACAAATAGCGCTGGTTTTGCCAAGCGGCGACTTCAGGGCGGCGCGGTGTGCTGCCCCATCAATCCCGCGCGCCAAGCCAGAAACGACTAAAAAGCCAGCCTCTACTAGCCCTTTTGACAACTCGGATGCAATGTACAAGCCTTGAAGACTGGCATTGCGTGATCCCACAACGGCGATGGCCGGCCGCCCAAATAAAGTAGCATCACCGCATATATATAGAGGGCTAGGTGGATCGCTTAAATCAAGCAGGCGTTTTGGATAGTCCGGCGAGCCGGGGTAAAGTAATCGCATAGGTAGGTGGTTTTGCATAAACCAATTTTTGAGCACGGGCTTTTGTTTGCCAATCAGCCCAGCCTGATTAGTCTGTAAGATAATTCCGATATGACTGTGTTAACCGTTCTCCATTACCCCGATCCCCGATTACACAAGGTAGCAAAGCCTGTTGCCGTCGTGGATGAGCGTGTGCGCAAGATCGTTACCGATATGGCGGAGACGATGTACGCTGCGCCCGGTGTTGGTCTGGCGGCGACCCAGGTGGATATTCATGAGCGCATTATTGTGATTGACGTATCAGAGGAACAAAACCAGCTGATGGTCTTCATCAACCCAGAGCTCGTCTGGGCAAGTGCGGAGAAAAAAGCATGGCGCGAAGGCTGCTTGTCGGTGCCTGAGTACTACGATGAAGTAGAGCGACCCGATCAAATTCTGGTGAAGGCGCTGGACCTTAACGGCAAACCATTTGAGATCAAGACGGACGGCCTGCTGTCCGTTTGCTTGCAACACGAAATGGATCACTTGCTCGGAAAAGTCTTCGTTGAATACCTCTCCTTTCTAAAGCGCAATCGTATCTCCCTCAAAATGAAAAAGCGTGCCAAAGAGTTGGTAGGCCAACGCTGAGAGAGTGCCCATTATGAGGGTCATTTTTGCTGGCACTCCGGATTTTGCCGCGCATGCCTTAGAAGCGATTGAGGCTGCCGGGCACACCATTGCATTGGTGTTGACTCAGCCTGATCGACGTGCTGGCCGCGGCATGCATTTGCAAGCCAGCCCCGTTAAGGCATTTGCCCTGAGCAAGGGCATTCCCGTGCTGCAGCCGGCATCCCTTAATGCCAATAGCACCGACAAAGAAAAAAAAGCCGACGCAATCGCGGCTTTGCGCGTCATCAGCGCAACTCAGTTTGATGCCATGGTGGTGGTTGCCTATGGGCTGATTATTCCGCAGGCAATACTGGACCTGGCCGAGCGGCCTGGAAGGCATGGCGCATTCAACATCCATGGCTCACTATTACCGCGTTGGCGTGGCGCCGCGCCGATTCAGCGAGCCATTGCAGCAGGGGATATACGCACTGGCATCACCATCATGCAAATGGATGCGGGGTTAGATACAGGCGATATGGTGATGAGTGAAGCAATTGATATCGCACCCAATGAAACCAGTAGCAGTTTGCACGACCGACTTGCTGAGTTAGGAGCTGGGCTGATGGTGCGCTGTCTGGCGATGCTGGATACACAAGAAGAAACGCCGCGCACCCCCCAGAGTGAAGAGGGGATGTGTTACGCCGAGAAAATACAAAAAACCGAGGCTGAAATTGATTGGACCCAAGACGCCATCACCATTGATCGTCTGATTCGGGCATTTAACCCATTTCCTGGAGCAAGCTCTACGCTTAATGGCCAAAGCCTCAAGTTTTGGTGTGCTCGCCCTTTGACAAAATTCTTAGCAGACCAATACCAAGGAAGCCATCACCCCGGATCGATTGTAGGCAAAAGTAAAGATGGATTTGTGGTGTGGTGCAAGGACAGCGCGTTAGAGGTGTTAGAGATACAAAAGCCAGGCGGTAGGCGCATGTCGGCAGCGCAATGGATTCAAGCAGAAAAGCCAGCAGGCGCACTGCAATTTACTAAAGCGAATAACTAAGCTGTGGATAAAAAAATGAGGAAGTGGTGATGGCATCAAAAGCGCCGCCTCAAAATCTGCCCTTATCGCAGGCGATCACGATTGCGGCACAAGCGATTGGCGAAGTTATATCGGGCAGATCCTTGACTCACGTTTTAGAAGAGCTAGAGCCGCAGGAGCGGCCCATCGTTCAAAGCATTACGTTTGACACCTTTCGTCGCTGGACGCGCTCCCATGCACTGATAAAGGAGTTCGTGCCAAAGCCACCAAGTAAGCCAGTGGAGCACGTCTTGGCAGTAGCAATTACCCTCTTGCTGGATCGCACTGATGTGGCCAAAAAAGGCTATGCAACCCACACCATCGTCAACGAGTCTGTAAGCGCATGTGGCCAATACGATGAAACGATCTATGCCAAAGGCTTGATGAATGCCGTGCTGCGAAAAGTCAGCGCCGCTTTGGACGCTCGGGGCGTAAAACGACCAGATCATAACAGTATCGGTGAGTCGTATTTTCCGCCCTGGTGGATTGCTAATCTGAAAAAAAATTACCCCAAGAGCTGGCAATCCATTTGCTTGCAACAATCACAGCGTCCACCATTAACTCTGCGCGTCAATCAGCGCGCAATTTCCCTGATCGATTATGCCGCTGTATTGCAGGCCGCACAGATCGAGGCCGAACCAATAGAGCGAGTTGCCAATACCCTACTGGATGCCGCCTTGGTAATCAAAGAGCCTCTTCCGGTTGCGAGCATCCCTGGATTTTTTGATGGGCTGGTTTCGGTTCAGGATGCGGGGGCTCAGCTTGTGGCCACGCTCTTGCATCCGACGACAGGTGAGCGTGTTCTCGATATGTGTGCGGCGCCTGGCGGCAAAGCTGCCCATTTGCTGGAGTGTGCCGATATCGATCTAGTGGCAATTGATGTAGATCGAGAGCGATTAAAGCGCGTGAGTGAGACCTTCAGTCGCCTGAAGCTAAGCGCTGCGCCCGGACAAAGCATTGAATGCATTGCCGCCGATGCTGCGTTGCTCGCCTGGTGGGATAAAAAACCCTTTGACAAAATACTGATTGATGCGCCGTGCTCCGCTTCCGGGATCGTGAGTCGGCATCCCGACATTCCTTTTTTGCGCCGCGCAGATGATATTGCCGAGTTGCAAGGACGCCAGCGTGCTCTATTGGAAGCCGCTTGGCGCGTATTGAAGGAAGGTGGATTGCTGCTTTACATCACCTGCTCTATTTTTCCAGAAGAGGGTGCTGACCAGGCAGAATGGTTTATGGCAGGGCACCAGAATGCGTTACGATTAGATGCGCCCGGACAAATACTGCCTGGCTACCTGCACGACGGTTTTTACTATGCTCTCTTTAAAAAGAATGGGCCATGACCCAGCGCCTTAAGCAACTCCTCTTATCGGTAATGATGCTGATGGGCGTAGTGCTGGCGCCCGCCGCAAATGCAGAGGGCATTAAGGTCAAGTTTTTTGAGCTCGAGCGCATAGAGGCCGAATGGTTTTTAAATGCCGCTTTTCAGATTGAGCTGTCCCCTGGGCTGGAGGATGCCATTCAAAAAGGGGTGGTGCTGCACTTTCAGACTGAGTTTGAGTTAACTCGATCACGGTGGTATTGGTTTGATGAGCGCCCGGTTTTGGCGTTGCGGCAAACGAGACTCTCCTATCAACCCTTAACGAAGCAGTTCCGCATTGCCTCTGGCGGCCTTACTTTCACCGCGCAAACCATTGCAGAGGCATTGCAGGTCGTTGGGAGCATTGGCGGCTGGCGCGTGATTGATGGTTCAGGCGTGGACCCCAGCAAGCCATATTCCGCGGCCCTGCGCATGAGCCTGGATTTGAGTAAGCTGCCTAAGCCATTTCAGGTCAATGCACTCAACAATAAAACATGGAATGTCTCTAGCGATTGGACCCGCTTTACGTTTACGCCAGATGCGCAAACTGTATTAAAGCGCCAAGAGTGAGCATCTTCAAATGAGCTTGTTTCGTTTCGATAGGCCCGCCTGGAAGCGCCGTGCGCTGCCAATAGCAACTGCCGCAACGGGCGTTTTTGCGCTTGCCTTATTGGTGCTGCTATCCACCGCCACTTCAAACACTACCTTTTTTGATAATTACTTTATTTGGCTTTATGCCGCCAATGTGGTGGTTGGTGTTTGTTTGCTTTTGGTTATCGTGACTTTGGTCGTCGTGATTACCATTCGCTGGAAAAAAGGCCGTTTCGGTACGCGCTTAATTGCCAAGCTTGCGATGATTTTTGGTCTCGTCGGCGTAGTGCCGGGTCTGATTCTCTATGGCGTTTCCTTGCAGTTCGTATCGCGCAGCATTGATACCTGGTTTGATGTGAAGGTGGAGTCAGCCTTAGAAGCAGGACTCGAGCTTGGTCGAGCGACATTAAGCACTTCCTTGCAAGAGCTACAAGATGAGGGCCGCATTATTGCTGATCAAGTGCAGCGGATTCCAAATCAAGCCAGCCCGGCAGAGTTAACCTTATTGCTTTCCCGCATGCGCGATCAGTTTGGCATTCAAGAAATTACAGTTTTCAATGCGCGGCAAGCCGTGGTTGCTACAGCATCATCCAGCGTGGCATCGAGTATGGCAGTGGCGCCAAGTACAGAGATCATGAGCCAGGCCAACAAAGTCAATGGCGTTGGCTTTATAGAAGAGTTGCAGGGCACCCAAGACTATCGATTGAAGGCGGTCATTCCGCTCGTAAAAGAAAAGGCTAGCGGCCAAGGCTTTGGGCTTAGCCTACAGTATCAACGCGAGCTCTGGTATTTGCAGCTGATTAAGCGGGTTCCGGACGAAATTACAAAAAATACGCTCGCTGTACAGGCGGCGTATAGCGATTACCAAGAAAAATCCTTGGGCCGCACGGGCCTGCGCCAAATGTACATCGGCACCCTCACGCTAACCCTGTTTTTTGCCTTATTTGTCGCGGTTACGCTGGCCCTGTTGCTGGGTGGGCAGTTGGCGCGCCCACTGCTCATGCTGCTGCGCGGAACGCAGGCCGTTGCGCAGGGCGATCTTTCCCCTAAGCCAGAACTGGATACAGGGGATGAGCTGGGCATGCTAACGCGTCAATTTAATGTCATGACGCGGCAGTTGGCCGATACTCGAACTTCACTGCAAGAATCCAAGTCGTTTCTGGAGACGGTATTAAGTAATTTAACCGCCGGAGTCTGCATTTTTGATGATGGTTTTAAGCTGGTTTCGAGCAATGCTGGCGCCGACGCTATTTTTAGGCACGACCTAACTCAGCTTGCTGGCAAAGTGCTGAGCCAAATTCCTGCTTTAGCTGAATTTGAAGCGGCGGTAAAAGAGGGGTTTGCTGCCATGCAAATGACGGTGGGGCCGCGAGCGAGCGATGATCTACCCGCCACCAAGGGCCCAGACCCGATAAGTGCTCGGGTATGGCAAAAGCAAATTCAGCTGCACGCCAGCAGTGAGTTTGACCAAGAGCTTGGCATCACTATTTTTGTGCGCGGTACAGAGCTAGCCCCAGGGCTCAATATGATTGTGTTTGATGACATCACTGACGTGGTCACGGCACAGCGCTCCATTGCGTGGAGCGAGGTCGCACGCCGCCTGGCCCATGAAATTAAAAATCCGCTGACCCCAATACAGCTATCTGCTGAGCGGCTTCAGCAAAAGCTAGCAGGGAAGGTGAGTCCCGAGCAGGAAGAAATAATGAACCGGAGTACTGCCACCATCATTGGCCAAGTAGAGGCGATGAAGCAGATGGTGAATGACTTCCGTGATTTTGCAAAGACCCCGGCACCACAGTTACGGGCGGTTTCAATTAATCAGCTAATTCAGGAAATTCTGGTGTTGTATGAGGGTAGCCCCATGGAGATATCGCTTGACTTGGCTTGCCCAGACATCTTGGGCGATCCCACGCAACTGCGCCAAGTGATTCATAATCTCTTGCAGAATGCGCAAGACTCGACCTTAGAGGGTCAACGCACGGGGGCTTCCGTCACCATTACAACCGAAGCAGTGCCTTACAAGCAGGCCAATGGCGTGATGCAAAAAGCGGTGCGATTTAGTATTGCTGACTCCGGAACGGGATTTCCAGCTAAGATACTAGCAAGAGCTTTTGAGCCTTACGTCACAACCAAAACGAAGGGTACGGGTTTAGGTCTGGCGGTGGTGAAGAAAATTGTGGATGATCATGGTGCAAAAATTGAGATTCGAAATCGAATGCAAGGGGATGCGGTAGTGGGCGCACAGGTGTCTATTTTGTTTATGAATCTAGCGAAAGAGGCGGCTTAGCCATGGCGAGTATTTTGGTGGTCGATGATGAAATGGGTATTCGTGAGCTTCTCAATGAGATTCTGACGGATGAGGGCCACACCGTCTATGCAGCAGAAAGTGCGATACAGGCGCGAACCGTGCGCGAGCAAATGCGCCCCGATTTGGTTCTCTTGGATATTTGGATGCCCGATACGGACGGCATTACCTTGCTTAAAGAGTGGTCCAATAGCGGGCAGCTCACCATGCCGGTAGTAATGATGTCGGGCCATGCCACGATTGATACTGCAGTAGAGGCAACCCGCATTGGCGCCCTTAATTTTTTAGAAAAACCCATTGCACTGCAAAAACTGCTCAAGACAGTGAACAAGGCGCTTGAAAGTGCGCCAAAACAGATGCAGACCGAAGAGGCAGCGGCAATATTGCCATCGTCAAGGCCTGCCGCTGAATTAAAGCCGGCAGCAGTAGTAGCGCCGCCGTCAGGCGAATACATTAGCGGCATTGCCAAGATGTATTTTGATCTGCCCTTGCGCGAGGCGCGAGACCTCTTTGAAAAAGCCTATTTTGAACATCAGATGCAAATCATGGGCGGAAGCATGACGCGCATTTCTGAATACACTGGGCTTGAGCGCACGCACTTGTACCGCAAACTCAAGGCACTTGGCGTGGACGCTACCAAAAATAAAGGTGAGTCAGTGCCAGAGTCAGCGCCAGTCAAGCCATAACGCAGCCAAATTCTGTCGGCAAGTAAAAAGCGGCTTACTCGGCAGGCAATGCAAGCAAGACCTTTCTAAAAAATAATGCAGGATAAAAACAAGTTAGTAATTATTGGTGATGGCTTTGCCGCCGCAGTAAGCGCCATTCATCTTTTGCGTAAAGGCATTCCGGCAGACGCGCTCACCATCATCGGCGCCGGATCTTTAGGCAAAGGCAATGCCTATGGTTGTGTAAGCCCATCTTTTCGGCTCAATGTGCGCGAAGATTTGCCCATTGTTTTCTCAGAAGATCCATTGCATTTTGCGCGCTGGGCCGAAGCAAACATAGACGACCCTGAAGCAAAAACAAGTGCGGGGTTTTTTTATCGACGCGCTGATTTTGGGCGCTACGTTACAGAGCTCATTGCCGCAGAAGTGGGGTTCGAAAAAATTCAGCGCATAGCAAGCAAAGCAACTCGCCTGAACCAGGCGCACGACGGCTTGTGGAAGCTAGGCACTGCTGATGGGGGTCTTTTCTATGCGGAGAAGGTGATTATTGCAACTGGTAACTCACCGCCAACGTGGCCATGCCCTATAAAGTCCGAGCTAGGAGAGCAGATAGATCCGCGGCTGATTGAAAACCCCTGGACAGGACAATATCTCGCTGCCATTCAACTAGAAGAGCATGTTGTGTTACTCGGGGGAGGCCTCACAGCATTGGATGCCATTTACGCCTTAGCGGAGCAAGGGCATCGCGGCCGGATTACGATAGTGGGACCAAGGCCATTAT
>CAZUMD010000060.1:0-9457 GCA_964621735.1 uncultured Polynucleobacter sp. | reverse complement strand
TAAATTAGTCGTAAAGTTTTGTTTACACATTCAATGGAATTAGAAAAGCAAAAACGTGAGTAATTTGACTAAACCCCTCTACACAGCAGATCAGCGCAAACGGCGCAATGAATCTGTGTGGACCTTGGTTCAAGGCATTTTGGCTCCTGTGCAATTCCTTATCTTCATTGTTAGTTTTTGTTTAGTGATTCGTTACCTCTTTACCGGCGATGGCTATGAAATAGCGACGGTATCGATCGTGATTAAAACGATTGCCCTGTATCTCATCATGATTACTGGATCGATTTGGGAAAAGGTTGTTTTTGGTAAATACCTGTTTGCCGAGAGTTTCTTTTGGGAAGATGTCTTTAGCATGCTGGTTCTAGCGCTCCATACTGCTTACCTCTATTTCTTATGGAACGGCACACTCAGCGCAAACGAATTAATTTACTTGGCATTGGCTGCATACGTCGCTTACCTGATTAATGCAGCTCAGTTTCTATGGAAGCTGAGGGTGGCGCGGTATGAGGGCGTGTCTGATGAAACAGTGTTTGAAGAAGAGCGCAATGACCGAAATGTCAGCGGAGGAATGGCCACATGAACGCCATTACGACACCCAATCTAAGCCCTGTGCGTGACGCGAGTCGCGACATTCCAATCATGAAAGAAAAGGGCCAGCGTGAGGTTTTTTGTGGTCTCACTGGCATTATCTGGCTGCATCGCAAAATACAAGACGCGTTTTTCTTGGTAGTGGGATCCCGGACATGCGCCCATCTGATTCAGTCGGCTGCTGGCGTGATGATTTTTGCAGAACCCCGTTTTGCAACGGCCATTATTGATGACCGTGATTTAGCCGGAATTGCTGATGCCAATGAAGAGCTCGATAAGGTAGTAACTAAATTACTTAGCCGTCGGCCAGACATCAAGTTGCTATTTTTAGTTGGATCATGCCCATCCGAAGTCATCAAACTGGATCTTTCGCGTGCTGCTGAGCGCCTGGGTAAACAGTTTATTCAGCAATGCCGGATCTTAAGTTACTCCGGTAGCGGCATCGAAACTACCTTTACGCAGGGCGAAGATGCCTGCTTGGCAGCGTTGGTAAAAGAGCTACCTAATTCCAATGGAAGCAATACTAGTTCAGTAAATTCAGATACGAAGAACCTAGTGATCGTCGGTTGCTTGCCCGATGTTGTAGAAGATCAATTTCGGCGGGTCTTTAATGAGCTTGGCATCGATGCAGTGTCATTCTTTCCGCCACGCCACAGCGGCGATCTGATTACGGTGGATGCCAACACACGCTATTTACTAGCCCAGCCTTTCCTGGCTGAAACAGGGCGCTTATTTGATGAGCGTGGCGCCCAGCGCCTCGATGCGCCATTCCCCTTTGGGGTTGAAGGAACCAGCCACTGGTTGGCAGCTGCTGCCAAAGAATGGGGCATCTCAGACGCTGATTTTGAGCGCGTAACAGCCCCCAGAAGGGCTCGCGCACAATCGGCCTTAGAGCGCTACAAAGCAATCCTGAATCAAAAAACCATTTCCTTTTTCCCTGATTCGCAGTTGGAAATTCCTTTAGCCCGTTTCTTGCACAACGAGATGGGTATGACCTTGTTAGAGGTCGGTACACCGTATTTGCATCGCCAGCATTTAGCCCAAGAGTTAGCACTCTTACCAAGCGATGTTCGCCTAGTAGAAGGGCAGGATGTTGAAAAGCAACTCGATCGTTGCCGAGCAGATAGTCCTGACATCGTGGTGTGTGGTTTGGGTTTAGCTAATCCCCTAGAGGCAGAAGGCATCACCACCAAATGGTCGATTGAGTTGGTATTTAGTCCAGTCCACGGTTACGAGCAAGCAGCTGACCTAGCTGAATTGTTTGCCCGCCCATTGCAACGTCGTATGAAATTGGCGGCCTAATATGCAACTGACACTCTGGACCTACGAAGGACCTCCACATGTGGGCGCAATGCGCATTGCAACAGCGCTGAAAGATGTGCATTACGTACTGCATTCCCCTCAAGGCGATACCTACGCCGACCTGCTGTTCACGATGATTGAGCGTTCCAAAAAGCGTCCTCCCGTGACATACACCACCTTCCAGGCGCGCGACTTGGGCGGCGATACCGCAGAACTCTTTAAGAATGCAACCCGTGAGGCTTATGCGCGTTTTCAGCCCAAGGCCATGTTGGTTGGCGCTTCTTGTACAGCAGAACTCATTCAAGATGATCCTGCTGGTCTTGCAAGGGCGCTGAACTTACCAATTCCAGTTATTCCACTGGAATTGCCTTCGTATCAGAAAAAAGAAAATTGGGGCGCTGCAGAAACGTTTTATCAGTTGGTGCGTACGCTCTCAGCACCGACCAACAAAGCGCCAGCAGCTAGCTTTGTAGCAGAGCGGGCCGCTGCACGCGCTGCGGGTAAAGCGCCAAGCTGCAATATTTTGGGCGCTACCGCACTCGGATTTCGGCACCGCGATGATGTGCATGAGATTCAGAAGTTGTTAGGTGAGTTGGGCATTACGGTCAATGTCACAGCGCCCCTGAACGCTAGCGTAGCAGACATGCAGCGTTTGGGCGAGGCAGACTTTAACGTGGTTCTATATCCTGAAATCGCCGGTGTAGCCGCATCCTGGCTAACGCGGACTTTTGGTCAGCCTGTAACTAAAGTCATTCCAATTGGCGTCAATGCCACTACCGAATTTATTGCTGAAGTCGTGGCCCTCGCAGGACTGGATGCCAGCATGGTCGATCGCTACCAGAATAGTCGCGCACAGTGGTATGCCAAATCAGTGGATTCAACTTACTTAACCGGTAAGCGGGTCTTTATTTTTGGTGATGCCACTCACGTGATTGCCGCTGCCCGTGTTGCCAGCCAAGAAATTGGTTTTGAGGTGGTAGGTTTAGGTACCTACAGTCGCGAGTTTGCCCGCGACGTACGTGAAGCTGCAGCACTTTACGGCGTAGAGGCTTTGATCACCGATGATTATTTAGAAGTGGAGCAAAAGGCCAGTGAACTCACTCCCGACTTAATGCTCGGTACGCAAATGGAACGCCACATTGCCAAGCGCCTGGGTATCCCGTGTGCCGTGATTTCGGCGCCGATTCATGTTCAGGACTTTCCAGCGCGCTACTCCCCACAAATGGGTTTTGAAGGCGCAAACGTCTTGTTTGATACCTGGATTCATCCTTTGATGATGGGCTTAGAAGAGCACCTCATCATGATGTTCCGTGAAGATTTTGAGTTTGATGCCAGTGCCGCCGGATCGCACTTGGGTCATCGTGCTGTTAATCATGCTCCAGCAGCTGCAGCCAAAACAGAAATACCAGCAGAACAGATTAGCGTTACCGCAAGTGCAGTAGTTGATGCCGTAGCAGGCGAAGCAGCATGGGCACCCGATGCCATGAAAGAGCTTGGAAAAATCCCTTTCTTTGTGCGTGGAAAGGCCCGTCGCAATACAGAGCGTTTTGCTATAGAGCAGGGGCTGTCGATGATCACGATTGAAACCTTATACGATGCAAAGGCACACTATGGCCGCTAATCACACACCAATTCGGGTAGTGATCGTGACCATGGATACCCATTTGGTCAGTGCCACCGAGCGCGCTCGTTTTGCTTTGCAAAAGAAAATGCCCGGCTTAGCACTAACGATTCATGCAGCCTCGAGTTGGACGGTTGATGCCAAAGCCCTCAAAGCCTGTATCGACGACATTGCTCGGGCGGACATTGTGGTTTCCATGATGTTGTTCATGGAAGATCACTTTTTGCCCGTGATTGAGGCGTTAAGAGCAAGGCGTCTAGAGTGTGATGCGATGGTCTGTGCGATGTCTGCCGGAGAAATCGTGACGCTAACCCGCATGGGCAGTTTTGATATGGGCAAGCCTGCTACTGGCTTAATGGCTTTACTCAAGCGTTTGCGCGGCAATAAAGAAAAAGCACAAACCGGTGGCGCTGCCCAAATGCGGATGTTGCGCCGTTTACCAAAGATCCTGAAATTCATTCCCGGTAGCGCCCAGGATGTCCGTGCTTATTTCCTAACATTGCAATATTGGCTGGGCGGCTCAGAAGAAAATATGTACCACATGGTACGTAGCCTTATTAATCGCTATGCCCAAGGCGAGCGGGCAGTATTGCGTAGCCAAGAAAAAAGCGTTGAGCCACTGATTTACCCCGAGACCGGAATCTATCACCCACGCCTCAAAGGCCGCATGAGTGAAGAGCTGCGTGACTTGCCTAAATTAGTGTCCGATCAAAAATCACGCGGCCGCGTTGGATTGTTATTGCTGCGTTCCTATATTTTGGCTGGCAATACACTGCATTACGACTCGGTAATTGCTGCGATGGAAGCCCAAGGCTTGCAAGTGGTGCCTATTTTTGCAGTAGGCCTTGATGCTAGACCTGCGATTGATGCCTTCTTAATGAATGGTGACGCATGTGCGGTCGATGCCGTGGTTTCCTTAACGGGATTCTCCTTGGTTGGCGGCCCTGCTTATAACGACGCCAAAGCAGCCGAAGAAGTTTTATCCAAAATGGATGTTCCTTACTTGGCGGCGCATCCCCTTGAGTTTCAAACGCTCAGTGATTGGGGTAAGTCAGACCAGGGCTTAATGCCGGTTGAGAACACCCTGATGATTGCGATCCCGGAGCTCGATGGCGCTACGAATCCCATGATCTTTGGTGGACGTGCTGGCGCCGCTGGCGTTGCCTGTACCGGTTGCCATAAAGCTTGTACCTTTGAAGTCAATACCAACGCGCATGACATGTTTACCTGCGTTGAGCGTACCGCCATGCTGGCCGCGCGCGTCGCCAAGTTAATTGCAATGCGTAAAACGGTAAAACATGACCGTAAGGTAGCGCTGGTTATATTTAATTTCCCACCCAATGCCGGTCGCATTGGTACAGCAGCGCATTTAAGTGTCTTTGAGTCGGTATTCAATACGCTCAAGGGCTTGCGCGATGAGGGATATGCCGTCGATGTTCCAGCCTCGGTAGATGATTTGCGCGAGCAAATGCTCACAGGCAATGCACAGCAATTCAGTATGGATGCCAATGTGCATACGCAAATTGGTTTGGATGATTACGTCAAGCGCGAGCCTTGGTTAAAAGAGATTGAGGCGCAGTGGGGCCCAGCTCCAGGACGCATGCTAACAAACGGCAGCGCTTTATTTGTGCTCGGTAAGCAATTTGGTAATGTGCTGGTAGCGATTCAGCCTGGCTTTGGCTACGAGGGCGATCCCATGCGCCTCTTGTATGAAAAAGGCTTTGCACCAACCCATGCCTTCTCTGCCTTCTATCGCTACATTCGCGAAGACTTTAATGCCAATGCGGTATTGCATTTTGGTACCCATGGCGCACTCGAATTTATGCCAGGCAAGCAATCCGGAATGTCCGGCGCTTGCTGGCCAGATCGCTTGATTAGTGATTTACCTAATATTTACATCTACGCCTCGAATAATCCATCGGAAGGCGCGATTGCTAAACGCCGTGCCGGTGCTACTTTAGTTAGCTATCTAACCCCTCCAGTAGCGCAAGCCGGTTTGTATCGTGGTTTGGTTGACCTCAAAGCATCGCTTGATCGGTGGCGTACTCTGGCGCCAGCAACCCAAACGGATGATGCACCGGTCAGCATGGATACCAACGAGCAATTGGATTTGATCGAGATGATTCAGGTTCAAGCTGCTGAACTTAATTTAGTAGACCTAGAGCCCAACTGGAAAACCATGGATCGCCAGATCGTTATGGCTAGTCTGAATAAACTGACCGAGCAAATCCTGGAAATGGAATACGCCTTGATTCCCCATGGGCTGCATGTGCTTGGCAATGCGCTGAGCAAAGAAGAGCGGATTGATATGCTAATGAGCTCGGCTCAGGCCGGCGATGGCCCAGCGAAAACGCTCGATCGCGCCATTATTGCCGGATTGGTAGAGGGCGCTACTGTTGATCGCTCCATTACCGAAAACAACTTGTCGCTCTCCGATGCAATGCGTGAACAGTTGGATGGCCTAGTCAAGATGGATCGGCTCATGCAAGAAGACAGCGAGCTGCAAGGCATCTACCGCGCTTTGGATGGTCGTTACATTCGGCCCGCACCCGGCGGCGATGTGCTGCGCAATCCAGATGTATTGCCAACCGGTCGCAATGTGCATGGCTTTGACCCATTCCGCATTCCCAGCAAATTTGCCGTACGCGATGGGCAAATGCAGGCCAATAAATTACTCGAGCGCTATCAGGCCGATGGCAATGCTTTGCCAGAATCCATTGCCCTCGTATTGTGGGGAACCGATAACCTCAAAACCGAAGGCGGCCCGATTGCCCAAATTTTGGCTTTGATGGGAACCTTGCCACGCTTTGATAGCTTTGGCCGAGTCGCTGGCGCAAGCTTAATTCCATTGGCAGAGCTGGGACGTCCCCGAATTGATGTGATGGTATCCATTTCAGGAATCTTTAGGGACTTGATGCCTTTGCAGGTCAAAGTGCTTGCTGAAGCAGCGTATTTAGCAGCAGCAGCCGACGAGCCGCTGGATCAGAATTTCGTTCGCAAGCATGCACTCGATTACCAAGCAAAAACCGGTTGCGATTTAGAGACAGCCGCTTTGCGTGTGTATGGCAATGCAGAAAGCGCCTATGGTGCCAATGTCAACATGATGGTGGATAACGGCTTATGGGAAGACGAAGATGAGTTGGCTGAGACCTATACCAGCCGCAAGAGTTTTGCTTATGGCCGTAATGGCCGTCCCCAAGCACAAAAAGAATTACTCCAGCGCATTTTGGCGGATGTGGAGTTGACCTATCAAAACCTCGACTCAATTGAGCTCGGCGTCACCACCATTGACACCTACTTCGATACCTTGGGTGGAATTAGTCGCGCCGTGAAGCGCGCCAAAGGCGGTAAAGCGCCACCGGTTTACATTGGCGATCAAACCAAGGGTGAGAGCGTGGTCCGTACCTTAAACGAGCAAGTGGCATTAGAGACACGGTCGCGCATGCTTAATCCAAAGTGGTACGAGGGCATGCTCAAGCACGGTTACGAGGGTGTACGTCAAATTGAATCCCACCTAACCAACACCATTGGTTGGTCGGCCACCACCGGTCAAGTCGAGCCTTGGGTATACCAGCAGCTCACCCAAACGTTCATCTTGGATGCCGATATGCGCGAGCGTCTTATGCGCCTCAATCCAGCCGCCTCAGTCAAAGTAGCAAACCGCCTTTTAGAAGCCTCTGAAAGGCAATATTGGAAGCCCGAACCATCTGTTCTAGAAACCTTGCGCCGTGTTGCACAAGATTTTGAAGATAGATTAGAAGGTGTTTACGAAGGAGTAGCAATTTAATGAATACCGTCAGCGTACCCATCTCTGAAATTACAACCCGCAAACCACCCGATGGTGAGGGCAGCGTCCAGGTCCACTTGGATCCCCTAGAGAAAATTGGTAATGCCAAAGTATTTGCCATTTATGGCAAAGGCGGCATTGGCAAAAGCACAACCTCTTCAAACCTTTCGGCAGCGTTTTCCATGCTGGGTAAAAAAGTTATTCAAATTGGCTGCGATCCCAAGCACGACTCGACTTTCACGCTGACGGGTAAGTTAGTGCCAACCGTGATTGATATTTTGGAGACCGTGGACTTTCACTCAGAAGAATTAAAGGTGGAAGACTTTGTCTACGAAGGCTTTAATGGCGTGATGTGCGTAGAGGCAGGCGGCCCTCCCGCTGGAACCGGTTGCGGCGGCTATGTGGTTGGCCAGACCGTGAAATTACTCAAAGAACATCACCTCTTAGAAGATACCGATGTGGTGATCTTTGATGTCTTGGGCGACGTTGTTTGCGGTGGCTTTGCTGCCCCATTGCAGCATGCTGACCGGGCGTTGATTGTGGCTGCCAATGATTTCGATTCGATCTTTGCGATGAATCGCATCGTTCAGGCGATTAGCGCAAAAGCAAAAAACTACAACGTCCGTCTGGGCGGTGTAATTGCAAACCGCAGTAAAGACACCGATCAAATTGATAAGTTCAATACGCGGGTTGGCCTCAAGACCATGGCGCATTTTCCGGATTTGGACGCCATTCGTCGCAGTCGCCTCAAGAAGTGCACCATTTTTGAAATGGAATCGACCCCGGAGATTGAGGCAGTGAAAGAAGAATATTTACGCTTGGCTGCGAGCTTATTACTGGACGATGATCCGATATTGACGGAGTCATTAAAAGACCGTGAAATTTTTGACTTACTGGGATTTGATTAAACATGGCTGAAATGTCATACCAAGATCGCCGTAGCAAGCTGAAGAACTACTTCGACCGGACCGCAGTCGATGCGTGGGCTAAGCTCACCTCCGATGCACCGGTGAGCGGCATTCGGGCGACGGTCCGTGCGGGCAGGGACCAAACCCGCCAACGCATTTTGAACCGCTTACCAGAAGATTTAACGGGTAAGCATATCTTGGATGCCGGCTGCGGTACTGGCGCCTTGGCTTTAGAAATGGCAAAACGCGGTGCCAAGGTGGTTGCAGTGGATTTATCACCCAAGTTAGTGGAGTTGGCGCAGGAGCGCATTCCTGCAGAAGAGCGCCAGAACATTGCCTTTCACTCTGGGGATATGCTCGATGAAGCGTTCGGCGAGTTTGATTATGTCGTCGGTATGGATTCGATGATCCATTACCAGTCAGATGACATGGTCAATGTGCTGGAGCGTTTGGCGGAGCGCACGCACCAGAAGATCATTTTTACCTTTGCACCGAGCTCTGCTTTGCTGGAAATCATGATTCGAGTCGGGCGCCTGTTTCCGCGTAAAGACCGCGCACCCTTTATTGAGCCCGTGAGCGAACAAAAATTACGGGATCTAGTTGGTCAGTCCAAACTACTGCACAGTTGGCGCGTGAGCTTTACCTTGCGCATTTCCAGTGGCTTTTACCAATCGCAAATCATGGAGCTTCGTCGTTTCTCATGATGCAATTTTTTAAAACGGCCAAAGCATGGACGCGGATTAATCCGCGCTTCTTGCCTTTTGCGGACGTCGCTACAGCCGACTTGCCGCTAGGCCGTTTATTGCGTTTGTCATTATTTCAAGTCACTGTCGGTATGGCGGCAACTTTGCTGATTGGTACCCTCAATCGCGTGATGATTGTGGAGATGGGCATGAGCGCTTGGATGGTGGCTTTGATGGTCGCCTTGCCTCTTATCTTTGCACCGTTTCGGGCGCTGATTGGTTATCGCTCGGATACTCATCGCTCCATTTTGGGCTGGAAGCGCGTGCCCTATATTTGGATTGGTACTTGGTTGCAATTTGGTGGCTTGGCGATCATGCCCTTTGCACTGATTTTGCTGTCAGGCGATACGCACTGGCCAATCTGGTTTAGCTATATTGCCAGCGCAGTAGCCTTCCTGCTGGTTGGTGCTGGAATGCAGACAACCCAAACTGCAGGATTAGCTTTGGCAACCGACTTAGCCGAGCCAAAAAATCGCCCCCGCGTTGTAGCCATGATGTATGTGATGCT